>NZ_DASRGV010000241.1:0-18297 GCF_035650855.1 Actinocrinis sp.
AGCTCCACGGGGTAGGGCGGAGGCGGCGGGGTCTCCGGGTCCTGCGGCGCCGCCAAACCCTGGAACGCCCGGACGCCCTCCGGCACGACGAATCCGGCCGCCGCGTCGTCGTACTCGCGCAGGAAGCTGCCGACCGAGGCTAGGCGCCGCTCGTCCGCGATCCAGGCCGGCCGCGGGCGACCGGCGACCTCGCCGTGTATGTACGTCAGCACCTCGCGTCCCGCCGCGTCGATGCCGAGAAGCCGTGGCGCGCCTTCGAACCCGACCGATTCGAGGTAACGCAGCAGCGCGTGGACGAGCGGCGCGTTGGCGCCCACCGGCCTGCGCACCGTGTCTCCGACGCGCACGACGCCTTCCGTGACGTCTCCGCCGACGAGCGGGATCTCGGGTGCTGATTCGTCAGGCTCCACGTACGTCTGCATCTCAGCCCCCGGGCAGGATGGTGTCACACGGGACGGTGTCACACGGGAAGGTGTCACGGTCGCAGGAGCTTACCCGGGCATACGAACGCCCCCGAAGCGGACCGAGCCGTTTGCTCTGGTCTCGGCCGCCTCGGGGGCGCCAACCCATCCCGGGGTCTCAGTGCACCGGCGCGTCCAGCAGGGTCTTGCCGGTGGCGGTCACCACTTGGAACTTCATGATCTCGTCGGCCTCCATCGCCACCCCGCCGGGGATGGTCGCGGTGCCGCTCGACGGAGCCCACCAGGTGCTGGCGACGACGCGGTTGCCCTTGTTGTCGACCGCGAGGAGCATGCAGTCGTCACCGGGCGGGACGTTGTGCATCGTGACCTGGACCCAGCTGCCCCACTCGGTCGCGTGGTACTTCACCGTGCCGGTGATGCCCATCGCCGCGTTCGACGCGTTGATCGTGGTGGTGACCGGCGTTGCCGAGCCCGTGGTGCCTGCGTACACGCTGATCACCGCGGCCGCGGCCAGCACGCCGCCGGCCGCCGCGATGGAGACGCGGCGTACCAGGCTGCCGGACCACAGGCTCGAGAGTAGGCCGGATTTCTGGTGTCCGGACGACTTCTGCCGCGCCGGGCGGCGACGGCGCGCGCGTCCGGAGTGGCTCGAGCCGCCGGGGGACAGGTCGAGATCGGGATCGGCCGCGCCGGCGAATCCGGGCGCGCCCTGACCGCTCCAGGCGGAGGCCGGCGAGGAGGCAGCCGAGTTGGGCACCGCGCCCCGACCCGACGCCTCCCGAGCCGCGGCCTTCTCCAGCAGCCGGGTCAGCAGCTCGCCGTCCGGGGGTACCGGTCCGGCGGCCATCTCGGTCTCGGTGATGCGGGCCAGCACCGCCGGTACCGCGGCGAGTTCGCGGTACTCGGCGCGGCAGGCCGCGCAGTCCACCAGGTGTGTGCGTACCTGGTCGGCCTCGGCCGGGTCCAGGGCGCCGAGCGCGTATGAGCCCAGCGCGATGCGTTGGTCCGGCGAGCAGGAATCCGCCGCCGGAGGATAACCGGGCGGGTAGCCAGGCGGTCCGGTCCTTCCCCGACCGGACCCGGCGCCCGCGTGCGAGCGATCGGTCACGGAGTAACCCCCCGTTCCTCACAGGCGAGCCGCAGGGCTCTCAATGCGTAGTAGGTGCGGGACTTCACGGTCCCCGGAGGTATGCCGAGCGTCTTCGCGGCCTGCGCGACCGACGCTCCATGGTAATAGGTTTCAACCAGGACGGCCCGGTGCTCCGGGGAGAGCACGGCCACGACTTCGGCCAGTTCCCAGGCGTCCAGGCTGCGGTCGTACGGGTCCGCCCCGGTGTCGGCCAGCGACTGCGCCCAGTCCTCCCCAAGGCGCCCCTCACCGACCTCGGCCGGGCGGGTCTTGCGCGCCCGGATGGCGTCGATGACCAGGTTGCGGGCCACCGTGAACAGCCAGTTGCGCGGTGAGCCGCGGGACGGGTCCATCGCCTCCGGATGGGTCCACGCCCGGAGCAGGGTCTCCTGGACCACGTCCTCGGCGGCCGAACGGTCACCGTGCAGCAGCCGCAGCGCGTAGCCGAGTAGCGGGCCGGCGTGCTCCGCGTAGAGCGCCCTTAGCCGGTCCTCGCTGGTACGTGCCGGTTTTCGGGACTGGTCCGCCTTGGTTGGCAGGGTCCTGCCAAACGACCGGTTCAACAGATCCACTCCGAGTGGGTAGGGCTTCGGAAGAGTAGTGCTATCTGCCACGGAGTTCTCGCATGGCTGCTCCGAGCCGGCTGCTCCATCCACCGCCGCTGGACTCATACGGCGGTTCCTGCATCTCCTCCTCGTTTTGCGAGCGGACGCCCTGGGCGGTCTGGCCGAGCCAGCCGGCCCAGTCCTGATCCAGCATCCCGCTGTACATCTGCGTCGCCTCGGCCGGGGGCAGCGCCGGGGGCGCGCCCTGGCCGGGAACCATCGCCGGATCCGGCGCCGGGGGGAGCGCGGGGAGCGCCGGCTCTAGCTGGCTCGCGGCGAGCGCAGCCTGCTGCTGCGCGGCCCACTGGTAAGCCTGCTGATACGCCTGCGCCATCGCGCCTTCCGGCATGCCACCGGCATTGTTGACCCCATAGCCGAAGCCGCCGCCGAAGCTGTAACCGGGAACGTTAGCGTACCCTGACGCCCCCGGTTGGCCGTATTGCGGATTTGGGCCGAACTGCTGCATGACCTGTTGCTGGCGTAGCTGGTCGGCGATGGGTCCGCCGAAGATCATGACCGCGACCCAGCTCTGCCCGTCGCCGAGCATACGGCCGAGGAACTGCGAGAGCATGGCCGGCCCGGCGTTCGGCGGAAGTGCGCCGTTCCAGTTCGAGCCGCTCGCGCCGCCCCAGTCGCTCCCGCTGTCCCAACCCCAGCCCGCTCCTCCTGCGCTGCCGCCGCCGCCCGGGCCCTCGCCGTACGCGGCGACCTGCGAGCTCGAGCCGTAGACGTCGGGCAGCTGGTAGGCGGGGGGCTGATACGGATCACCGCTGGTGGCTACGAGACTCTCGTAGATCGGTGATCCGGCGATGTTGAGATCAGACGTGCTGGTCATCTGTGCCCTCGCCGTTTCATGATCCTTCGCTCTTCGAAGGGTGTCCCTGAGGCGAATGCACGTGCGGATGCCGGGATCGGTTCACCGGCGGCGGGAAGGAATTTTTCGGAGCGCTCCGCGGGCCGTCGTCCGGCGGCTCACCGCGGCGATCCGAGCGGGCGGAACCCGTCGAACGGGCCGGCGCGGCTCAGGCGGCGTCGGCGGAGGGCAGGCCCAAGGGCAGGATCGCCCACACGGTGCGGCCGCACCCCTGTTCCGTGTTGACGCCCCACAGCTGCGCCAGCGCGCTGACCAGAATCAGGCCGCGCCCGCTCTCGGCGTCGGGTTCCCTGACCCGGGGACCCGACGGGCCGCAGCCCTGGTCGGTGATCGCCAGGTACACGGTCTGCGCGGTGGCCTGCAGCTGGCAGGTGATCTCGCTGCTGTCCGTGTGCACCAGCGCGTTGGTGAACAGTTCGCTGACGATCAGCGCTGCATCCTCGTACACGGACTCGCCGACGCCCCAGGCGTTCAGGTGCTCGGTGATCCGATTGCGCGCCGCGGAGACGCTGGCTCCGTGCGCCGGCAAGTGGAAGACGTCGCGGTGCAGGGGAGCGGACTCGCCGTGAAAGGGATGGGCGGGAAGGGTGGCCGTCGTGGTGGCGGCCGTACTAGAGCCGGCCGGCCCGTCCTCGTCCGCGGCGCCCGCGGCGGCTTGGACCGCGGCCGCGGCCGGGGCGGCCGCCGAGGCCGGGTGGGAACGGTTCACGAGCGTCTCGCCTTCCGCGCGGAGGTGATCGAGCCTCGCGCGGCGCGCCGTCGGCGGCGACTGCGGACGCTGAATCACAGGAATCACTATGCTGTCCGCCAGCAACGGATGGCAAGAGTCAACCTGGAAATTGCAGAATTGGATGAGCAGACTGTTCGCTGCGTTACCGACATGGCACACTGAGCCGCATAGCGGCCGGTGCGGAGGCAGAACGTGAGCGGTGACGTACGGTCGTCGGGTGGCGCCCCGACGGTGATGCGGATGGTCCTTGGCAAGCGCCTCGAGGACCTGCGCAAGCAGGCCGGACTCGGCTACGAGGAGGCCGCGGCCGCCTTGGACGTCACGCATTCGACGATCCGGCGCATGGAGAAGGCTGAGGTCAGCCTCAAGATTCTCTATGTCGACCGGCTCTTGCGCATGTACGGCGTCACCGAGCCCAGCGAGATCGAGGCCTTCCTGGCCCTGGTGCGCGAGGCCAACCAGCCCGGCTGGTGGCACCGGTACCGCGACGTGCTGCCCGACTGGTTCAGCGCGCACGTCAGCCTGGAGGTCGAGGCCGCGCTCATCCGGGCCTACGAGCCGCACTACGTGCACGGGCTGCTTCAGACGCCCGATTATGCGCGTACAGTGCTGCGCGCGGGCCTGCCGCACGCGCCCGACCCGGAGATCAACCGCCTGGTGGATCTGCGCGTCGAGCGTCAGTCGCTGCTGGACCGCGAAAACGCGCCGCGGTTCTGGGGCGTGATGGATGAGACCGTCTTCCGTCGCGCCGCGGACCGCAAGGTGCTGCGCGCACAGGTTGACCGGCTCATCGAGGCTTGTTCACTGCCCAACGTGACGCTTCAGGTGATGCCGTTCGCCGCAGGCCCGCACCCCGCGATGTACGGGCCGTTCTGTATCTTCCGGTTCCGCTTCCAGGAGCTGCCGGACATCGTCTACGGCGAATCGCTGACCGGGGCCGTCTATATCGACGACCGCGACGACGTGTCCGTCTACCTGGAGGCATTGGACCGGATGTGCGCACAAGCCGCACCCGCACCATCCACTGAGGCGTATCTCAGTGGCATTCGCAAGGAGATCTAGAAAATGACCGAAACCGACATATACAACGGAATGCCGGCGACCCACCTCGGGCAGCACGGCTGGATGAAGCCCTGGAGCGGAGGAAACGGCGGCAACTGCGTCGAAGTCCTCAAGCTGCAGGACGGCAGGATCGCGATGCGCCAGTCCACCGACCCCGAGGGGCCGGCCCTGGTGTACACCGTCTCGGAACTGTCCGCCTTCATCGAGGCGGCCAAGACCGGCGGCGCGGATTTCCTGCTTTCCTAAGCGGCGGACGACGCCGCGATCGTTGTGTCACCGGCAGTACCGAACAAACGCAGTATCGAAGAACGCAGTAACGAAGAACCGCAGTACAGGAACACCGCACCACCCACGTGACGGTGCACGGGACGTGTCCGGGCGCTGACCACGAATCCTGATACCGTCCCGGTTCCGCCGTACGAGCAGAGCCCCGCCCCCACGGGCCTCACCCCCACAGGTCCCGCGGGTCCCTGCCACGAGGCGGAACCGGGCGTCCACGGACAGCGCGGTCCGTTACGGGGAATTTGAATGATCCTCATGTTTTAGCTCAGTCTTGGCAATGCCCTGACTGACTCTTTACCCTACTCGCGAGTAGGTTGACGCGACGCAAGGCACTCCTCACCACGTGTTTTCCTGCCTGGGAGCGTCAGCAGTGCGCGGAACCCACACCCACACGGTCCCCACCCACCTCCGGCGTCCATTCCGACGCCGTCCTTACACTCACCGCCCGCACCTCTTCACCGTCGCGGCCGCGACCGCGGCGCTACTGGTGTCCGCGGCAGCCGGACAGGCCCAGGCGGTGGCGTCGAACGTCTCCGCGCGAGCCGCCGCGGCGGTCAGCTCGCCAACCGACTACTGCGCGGATCAGTGCTCCGACATCCTCCCACCGGGAGAGAACGGGGCTGAGACCCTCGCCGACATCATCCTGTTCAAGCTGTTCGGTACGCGCCCCTCGAACAACAACGACCAGCTGACCAAGTACGACAACCTGGTGAACTCGTACACCGGGCTGACGACGTCTCAGATCAACAACTTCTACAACGACTCCTCCTACGGCGTCCCGCCCGCCAACGTCACGCGCACCGAGACGCCGGAGACAGGCGTCACGATCCTGCGGGACACCGCCGACATCCCGCACATCTACGGCCAGACCAGGGCCGAGGCGGAGTTCGGGGCCGGATACGCTGGCGCCGAGGACCGGTTGTGGGTCATGGACCTGTTCCGGCACATCGGGCGGGCCGAGCTGACCTCCTTCGCCGGCGGCGCACCCGCGAACCGCGGCCTCGAGCAGAACGTCTGGCGCACCGCGCCCTACACCGAGGCCGACCTCCAAGCGCAGGTCAACGCGCTGGCCGCGGATGGCGCCCGTGGCGCACAGCTGAAGTCTGACGCCGACAGCTACCTGGCCGGAGTCAACGACTACATCTCGGTGGTCCGAGCCGCCAACGACTTCCCCGGCGAGTACGACCTGACCGGGCAGTCGATGTCGAACTTCACCGAGACCGACCTGATCGCCATCGCCGGCGTCATCGGCGGCCTGTTCGGCAACGGCGGCGGCACCGAGGTGCAGTCCGCGCTGGTCAAGGAGGCGGCCGAGTCCGCGTACGGGGTCGCCCAGGGCGACGCGATCTGGGCCGCGCTGCGCGAGCAGAACGACCCGGAGGCGACGCTGACCCTGCACAACGGCCAGAGCTTCCCCTACGGCGAGACCTCCGGCACCGTCACCGGCACGGCGATGCCTGACGCGGGCTCAGTACAGGGCGTCAACGTCGTGCAGAACGCGACTGGCTCCGCGAGCAGCAGCGCGGTAAAGGCATCGGCTGCCGTGAAGGCCGCGACCGCTGCCGCGACCTCTACGGCCCTGAAGACCGCTGACGCCAAGCTCGCCGCGAAACTTCCCGCCTCCTTACGTGCGAAGGCGAGCGGAAAGCTCAACGCGCTCAACGGCATGTACAACAATGGTGCCGCGCCCGGCGTGGACTTTCCCGCGCCCGGCCAGCAGCACCCCGGCATGTCTAACGCGCTGGTCATCTCCGCGGCTGACAGCGCGTCAGGCCACCCAATCGCGGTGTTCGGCCCGCAGACCGGCTACTTCGCCCCGCAGCTGCTGATGCTGGAGGAGATCGAGGGACCCGGCATCAGCGCGCGCGGAGCCGCCTTCTCCGGGTTCAACCTGTATGTGGAGCTCGGGCGCGGTCCCAGTTACTCCTGGAGCGCCACATCCAGCGAGCAGGACACCACTGACACGTACGCGGTGACGCTGTGCAACGCGGACGGCTCGACGCCGACCACGAGCTCGACCTCGTACATCTACCACGGCGTCTGCACGCCGATGGACAAGCTGGTGGCCCACGACTCGTGGAGCCCGACCGTCGCCGACAGCACCGCGGCCGGCTCATACGACCTGACGACGTATCGAACTAGGTACGGACTCGTCGACTACACGGCCACCGTCGGCGGCGTGCCCGTGGCGTATACGTCGCTACGCTCGACGTACATGCACGAGGCTGATTCCGCGATCGGCTTCCAGATGTTCAACGATCCGAGCGTCATGTCCACGCCGCAGGGCTTCGAGAGCGCGGCCGCGAACATCGGCTACGACTTCAACTGGTTCTACGTCAACTCGGCGCACGTCGCGTACTTCAACTCGGGCCTGAACCCGGTGCGCGCGACGGGGACCGACCCGAACCTGCCGATGTGGGGAACCGCCGCCGACGAGTGGCAGGGCTTCGACCCGAGCAACAACACGGCGACCTACACCCCGGCCTCGGCGCACCCCAACTCGATCGACCAGGACTACTACGTCAGCTGGAACAACAAGCAGGCCCTCGACTACAGCGCGGCCGACGGCAACTTCAGCTGGGGTCCAGTGCAGCGGGTCGACCTGCTCGACCAGGGCGTGAAGAGCTACCTGGCGAGCGGGGCGAAGTTCACCCGCGCGGCACTGGTGCAGGTGATGGAGAAGGCGGCACTGACCGACCTGCGCGGCAAGGAGGTGCTGCCGCTGCTGCTCCAGGTGATCAACAGCCAGCCGGTCACCGACGCGAACCAGAAGGCCCTGGTCGCCGAGCTGACGACCTGGCTCAATGCCGGGGCGACGCTCACGCCGGCCGCGGCCGGTTCGAAGGCCTACCAGAACGCCGCCGCGATCCAGGTGTTCGACGCCTGGTGGCCGCTGCTTGTCCAGGCCGAGTTCCAGTCCGGCATGGGCACGAACCTGTTCAACGCCCTGGTCGGCGCGATGCAGGTCAACGAGTCCCCGTCGGGCGGCCAGCAGATCACCGTGAGCGGGACGGTCGCGTCGTCGAACGAGGCGCAGCCGCACAAGGGCTCGTCGTTCCAGTTCGGCTGGTGGGGCTACGTCAGCAACGATCTGCGCAAGGCGCTCGGGCAGAGCGTGACCGACCCGCTGCCGGTCACGTACTGCGGTGGCGGAAGCCTGTCCGCCTGCCGCAGCGCGCTGCTCAGCTCGCTGACGCAGGCCGCGGCCGAATCCGCATCGACGGTGTACCCGGGCGACTCGACCTGTTCGGCCGGCGACCAGTGGTGCGCGGACAGCATCGTCCAGGACCCGCTCGGCGGCATCACCGACAGTCCGACGAACTGGCAGAACCGGCCTACCTTCCAGCAGGTCGTCGAGTACGCCTCTGGACCGTGACGGTGTTGCGATGATCTGATCAGCACAGAGCGGATGTCCGGACCGTGTCCCGGTCCGGCCCGCCGCTGAACAAGTGCCGCTGAACGAGTACGGCTGAAAAAGTACCGCTTGCACAAGTACGGCCGCTTCAACGCGGCGACCTGGCACTCGGCCCAGGCCTCGAGGGGAGGCCTGGGCCGAGTGCTGTCAGGTGAGCGGTTCCCGCTCCTCCACCGACAAAAAATGTTGTCTTGACAATAACTACCGTCGGTGGGACGGTGGAGCCATGTTCGAGGTGACGGTGATCGAGGACCCGGCGGCCGCGGAGGCCTCCCTGGATCCGATACGGGCGAGGCTGCTGGCCGCGCTGTCCGAGCCGGGCTCGGCGACCACGCTGGCCGCCCGCGTCGGCCTGCCGCGGCAGAAGGTGAACTACCACCTGCGGGAACTGGAGCGGCACGGCCTCGTCGAGCTGGTCGAGGAGCGGCGCAAGGGCAACGTCACGGAGCGGGTGCTGCGCGCCACCGCGGCCGCCTACGTGATCTCGCCGGTGGCGCTGGCCGCGGTCCAGCCCGACCCCGGCCGCTCACCCGACCGGCTCTCCGCGCACTGGCTGCTCGCCCTCGCGGCCAAGCTGGTGCGCGACGTGGGCGAGCTGCTGACCGGTTCGGCCAGGGAACACAAGCGGGTCGCGACCTTCGCCCTGGACGGCGAGGTGCGCTTCGCCTCCGCCGCCGACCGCGCCGCCTTCGCGCAGGAGCTGGCCTCCGCCGTCGCGGCTCTTGTCAGCAAGTACCACGACGAGAACGCGCCGCGCGGTCGGCCGCACCGTCTGGTGGTGGCGGTGCACCCGGTCGTCCTTCCCGGTGAACAGACGACGCAGACCGAGCAAGGCCCCGAGACGGCGTACGACACACAGATCGAGGAATCCTGAGATGACGCACGAATTCGAGATCAGCGAGCAGATCGAGATCGAGGGCACCCCGGAGCAGATCTGGGACGCGATCGCCACCGGGCCCGGCATCGACTCCTGGCTCATGGGCCGCAACACCGTCGACGCACGCGCGGGCGGGCGGGCGAGCATGGAGATGGGCGGCTTCGTCTCCGAGTCCACGGTCACCGTCTGCGATCCGCTCAAGCACTTCGCGTTTCGTGCTGATCCCGCGCCCGACGGCTCGTTTCACGCCTTCGAGTTCCTGATCGAGGCGCGCGACGGAGCCAGCACCGTGCTGCGGTTCGTGCACAGCGGCTTCCTTGGCGAGGACTGGGAAGCCGAGTACAACGGCCTGCGCAAGGGCGACCCGATGTACCTCCACAAGCTCGCCCAGTACGTCAAGTACTTCTCTGGCCGGTACTCCGCGCCGATCGGCGGCTATGTCGGCGAGACGCCCGACCGGCAGCGCACGTGGGAGCTGGTGCACGCGGCGCTGGGCACGTCCGGCTCGGCATCAGTGGGCGACGAGGTACGGCTGACGCCGAGCGGGCTCGCGCCGATCGACGGCGTCGTGGACTACGTCAGCGAGGACTTCTTCGGAGTACGCACCGCCGACGCGCTCTATCGGTTCATCTACGGCTACAACGGGGCGCTCGTCCTCGGCCACCACATCTACGGCGAGCGCGGCCAGGCGGCGCCGGATGTGAAGGACGCTCAGGAGGCTTGGCAGACCTGGCTTGCCGGGGTGATCGCGTAGCTTCATAGTTCTCTTCATCCGAAGTTCGGATAACCCGCTCTTCGGGTAACCGGCCGCGCTGTGGTCCGAGTCGAGTAACCGACTCGGACCACAGCGTCATTGCGGCAGGACGCGACGCGTAATAACGGCTGTCGCGGGCAACGAGGAATCCGGCCGCTCCGCTTGGCCGAGCCGAGAAGAGACTGAGATTCTGGCAATAAGTACGGAAAAGCTCTGGCCGATCGGTCCACGCCAGGTCGGCGGCCTTGTTAGCCTGGCGTGCGTGCCCAAGCTCGATGCCCCGAACGGCCGCGTAGTCCTGCCAGGTCCAGGCATCGGCGACGAGGTGACCAAGATCGACGCGAACAGCCCGGCCGCGCGCGGCGCGGCGCCGCAGCACCCGGTCTTCGAGGGCACGGCCTTTCAAGGCGTCGGCCCGCAGGGCCAGGGCGCGAACGGCGCTGCGCGGGGCGAGGACGGGCCGCCGCGGTCCAGGCCGTTGTCGCGTCACCCGCACCAGCTCCAGCAGACCGACGAGATCACCGGGATCGAGTCGAGGTCCGCCGCCGCGGCGGCCAAGTCCGCGGCGAAGGCGGCGAGGCCGGAGGTCGAGCCGGACGTCCATGCCGATGCGCAGGCCGAGCCCGAACCCGTGATCGTCGCGGAATCGATCATCGCTGCCGAGGCGGCTAACGGCGCCGGCACCGCGCTTCCGGCGCCGGGCGGGGGCGAGCGCGTCAGGGTGGGCGACGTCAGCAGCCGTCCCTATCGCCCGCGCGACCTGTTCCGCATCACCCGCGAGCTGGTCGTGCAGACCTATCGGCGTGGCGTCGAAATCGAACTGATGCACCGCGCGTTCGGTTTCGCCGCCCTGGGCTTCGTGACTCTGGTGCCGCTGCTGATCGTCGTGGCCGCCGCGGCCCCGCTCAACGGCCGCAGCTTCCCGGCCTGGGCGATCGCCGGGCTCGGCCTGTCCGGCCGGGCGGCCAGCTCGGTCAACGGCCTGTTCGGCCCGGCCGCGCGGGTGCTGTCCACCACCACCGCGCTCAGCGCCGGCGTGCTGGCCGTCTTCGGCCTCTCCTTCGTCTCCGTGGTGCAGACCGGGATGGCGCGGGTCTGGGAGCTGCCGGCCGCGCGGCTGCTGTCCGTGTGGCGGCAGGCGATCTGGCTGGCCGTGCTGATCGGACTGCTGATCGTCGGCGCCGACCTGCTCGCGTTCCTGCACGACGGCTGGTTCATCACGACGCTGCGATGGTGCGCGACGGCCGGCGGCGCGCTCACCTTCTTCTGGTGGACCCAGCACTTCCTGCTGGAGAGCCGGGTGCCGTGGCGCGCCCTGCTGCCGGGGGCGGTGCTCACCGTGGCCGGCCTGGTCGGGCTGCGCATCTTCTCCGCGGTGATCTTCGGCCCGCTGATCGTCTCGAGCGCCATCACCTACGGCGCGATCGGCGCGGTCCTCATCGTGGTGTCCTGGCTGATCGGCATCGGGTATGTCATATTCGGCGCCGCGCTGCTCGGCCGGGTGATCTACGAGGCGTTCGGGGGCGAGCGTAAGTGAGCGGCCTCGGGCTCACGCCTGAGGCGCGCTTCGACCGGCTGGTCGGCGAGCTGATCGACCGGCCCGGGGTCAGCTACGGCAAGGACGAGCCGGGCACCGCCAACCGCTTCGGCTCGAACGCGCTGAAGGTCGGCGGCAAGATCTTCGCGATGCTGGTCCGCGGCGCGCTCGTGGTGAAACTGCCGCGCGCCCGGGTCGACGAGCTGGTCGACGCGGGGCAGGGGGTCCGTTTCGACCCGCGCGGCGGGCGCCCGATGACCGAGTGGCTGGTGCTCGACCCGGACTCGCAGCTGGGCTGGCTGCCGCTGGCCGCGGAGGCGATGCAGTTCGTGACGCCGAAGGCCGAATCGAGCACAGCGCCGAAGGCGAGGACCGGTACAGCGCCGAAGGCGAAGCAGCCGAGGGGCTGATCAGCCGAGACGCGCGCGCTCCGAGTCAGTCAGCGCGGTCTCGCGGCCGAGGAAGGTCAGCACCCCCGGATCCGCGACCGGCAGCTCGCGGAAGCCGATCCGATCGTAGAAGGCCCGCGCCGCCGTGTTCGCGGTGACCATCGCCAGGTGCACACGCTTCGCGCCCGCCTTCGCCAACGCATCGAAGAACGTGTACGCCAGCAACCGGCCGTATCCGCGCCCTTGGTATTCGGGCAGCAGGTCGATGTGCAGATGCGCCGGATAGTCCGCCATCTCCGGGACGATCATCCGCTCCGGCCAGTGCAGCAGGAACGCCATCTGCTCGTCACGGGTCGCCGGCTCGCCCACCGGTGCCGGATGCCGCTCGGCCACCAAGGGAAGCCAGCGCTCGCGGAACTCCGTGACAAAGCGCGGCGTGTCCGAGGTGCCCAGGATGTAGCCGACCGCCCGCGTCCCGTCGTCGAGGACGAATGTCAGCTCAGGCTCCAGGTACGCGTACGGCGCGGCGAAGATGTTCGGCATGAGGTCTTGGTCCTCATACAGATGCCGCGCGTCGCCCCCGGCCTCAGCGGTCCGCATGCAGATGTCGAACAGTGCATCGCCGTCACCTGGGCGGTAAAGCCGTATCTGAGGCGCGGAGGGCGTCGGATCGACGTCGTTGTTCATGCCGATCATCCTCTCAGCCAAATCCGGTTTACCCGTCGCAGCTTGCGCATTCGGCTACCGCGCAACGTGTAGGCGAGATGTAGGCGCGTCCTAGCAGACTGTGTTCGGGGCGTCGGTGTGGCGTGAGCACGGGGCATGCCACACCGACGCAGGCGGCGTAACATTCCTGCATGGCCGCTGTAGACGGGGTATCCAGCGACAACAACCAGACAACCGACACGACCGAGACCGACCAGGGCACTGCCACCGATCAGAACGTGACGACCGATGCACGCACCGCAATGAGTGTGCTCGTACTCGGTCCGGTCGGGGTCGGCTATCCATTCCGCACACCCTCATCCAACATCCTGCGTGCGGTCCTTGGCGCGCTCGCGCTGGCCGGGCCGGGCGGGCTCTCCGCCGGGGAGCTGTTCGAGACCGTCTGGGGCTCGCGAGATGCCCGCTCCATGGACTCCACGCTCACGGTGAACATCCATCGCCTGCGCCAATGGCTGCGCACCTATGCGCACAGCCAGGTGTTGGTAACGCGCACGACGACGGGTTACGCGCTTGAGCTCTCCGGCGGCGACGTAGATGCCGACCGGTTCCTGCGTCTCGTCGACGCCGCCGAGCCGCTGGAGCCGGCCGCAAAGGCCGACGCACTCGGTGCCGCGCTCGACCTGTGGCGCGGCCCTGCGCTCGCCGACGTACCGGACGGAAGTGCCGACCAAGCCGCGGTGATGCGGCTGGAACTGCGACGCGTGACCGCGATCGTCGACTACGCGCGCGCCCTGCTCGGCAGCGGGCAGCCGGAGCAGGCCGTGCACTCGCTGAGTCCCCTCGTGGAAAGCCATCCGCTCGACGAGCGGGTGATCGGCGCCTGGATCGAGGCCCTGGCCGCCACTGGGCGGCAAGCAGACGCCCTCGACGCCTACGAGCGGCTTCGGCTGCGGTTGCGCGACGAGATGGGAGCCGACCCGGGACGTGCGCTAAGCCAGGCGCTCACGCGCGTGCTGCGCCAGGAGGTCGAACAGCCAGCCCTCGAGGAAGAGATCGAGGAGCCCGAGGCGACCGTGAGTCGCGACGTGCTGACTCCGGCTCAGCTCCCTGCCGACACTTATGCGTTCACCGGACGCGGCGCAGTTCTCGCGCGCCTCGATGCGTTGACGCGTGACGCTGATTCGCCGGGCCACCGGTACCGCATCGCCACGCTGACTGGTGCTGGTGGCATTGGCAAGACCGCGCTCGCGGTCCACTGGGCGCACCGCGTCGCTCCGCTGTTTCCCGACGGACAGCTTTACGCGAACCTGCACGGTTTCTCCTCCACGGCACCGGAGCGGCCGATCGACGTGCTCGGCCGATTCCTGCGGGCGCTCGGCGTAACCGGCGGCAGCGTGCCCGTGGACGTCGAGGAAGCGGGCGCGTTGTTCCGCTCGCTGCTGGCGAATCGCCGAGTGCTGGTTCTGCTCGATAACGCAGCCGACGTCGCGCAAGTGCGCCCCCTGCTGCCCGGGGCGGAAGCCTGCCGGGTGCTGATCACCAGCCGCGACCGGCTCGACGGCCTCGTGGCACTGGACGGCGCGCAACCGATCAGCCTGGACGTGCTCAGCGAGCGCGAGAGCGTCGACCTGCTCGTCCGGATCCTCGGCGCGCCACGGACCGCGGCGGAGCCCGAGGCGGTCCTCGAGCTGGTGCGTGCCTGCGCCGGGCTTCCCCTCGCGCTGCGCATTGCCGCCGCGCAACTGGTCATCCACCCGGACCGGTCCGTGGCCGAGCTGGTCGCGCAACTCGCCGAGGCACGGCTGGACGCGCTCGTGCTCGGCGGTGACGAATCCAGCCAGGTGCGCGCCGTCTTCGGCCTCTCCTACGTCCGGCTGGATCCGGAGGCGCAGCGGCTGTTCCGGACGATCGGCGCGATACCGGAAGTGGACCTGACCGTCGAATCGGCGGCAGCGCTGCTCGGCTGCGCCGCCGCGGAAGCGGAGCAGGTCCTCGACAGGCTTGCCGCAGCCCACCTGCTCAGCGTGCACCTGCCGGGCCGCTACGACTGCCACGACCTGCTGCGCGACTACGCGGTCGAACGGGCCCGCGCCGAGGACGCTCCGGAGGAGCGGGAAGCCGCCGCGCGCCGGCTGGCCAACTGGTACGAATCCGGGGTCGACGCGGCCGTCGCGCTGGTCTATCCCGACCGGGACCGGCTGCCGTCGATCGACCAGCCGGACCAGCCAGGCCAGCCGGCTCGGCCGGACCAGTCGGCTGGGCCCGCCTTCGACATCGACTTCGCGGAGATCTCCGAAGCGCTGGGCTGGCTGCGCGCGGAGCACCGCAACCTGCTCGCCGTCATCGTCCACGCCGCCGAGCACGGCCCGCGCTCCAGCGCCTGGCGGATGGCCTTCGAGCTGCGGGCGCACTTCTACGGCGCGGAGCTGCACACCGACTGGTTCACCGTGGTGGCTGCGGCGCAGCGGGCGCTGGAGGGCGAGTCGCGCCCGCTCGGCGTCGCCGCGCTGGGCACCATGCTCGGCGACGTCGCCCAGCTACGCAGCGATCTTCCGCTGGCCAGGGGCCACTTCATGCGCGCGAGCGAGGCGGCGCACGAAGCCGGCTGGCTCGAAGGGGCCGCCACGGCCACCATGCGGCTCGGCCTGAACTACTTCGACGGCGGCGAGGTCGAGTCGGCGAAGGCCTGCTTCACCCGCAGCCTGGAGTGGTACCGCCGCAGCGGTTCGAAGGCCGGGGCGAACCGCGCGATGGGCAATCTCGGGCTGGTGCACTGCGAGACCGGTCCGTTGAGCGTGGCGATCGAACTGCTGTCGCAGTACCAGTCCGAGGCGGCGGAGCCGGACAGCGATTCCGCGCGCGTGCGGGCCCAGAAGCTGTGCGTCCTCGGATTCGCCTACTCGCTCGCCGGCGACTTCTCCGAAGCGCGCCGCCTCCTGGACCAGGCGCTCGACCTGGCCGAGGCCAACGGCGAGACGCGCAGCGCCAGGCTCGCGCACTGCGATCTGGTCGCCGTGCACTGCGCCCTGGGCGACTTCTCGCAGGCCCGCTACCACGCGACGCGCGCCGAATCGCTCGGCGAGCAGGCGGGCACGCCGCGCGCGATGACGCAGACCGACTATGCGTGGGGTCTGATTCACGAGGGCGAGCGCGACTTCCCGCGAGCACTGGAGTACTACGACGAGGTGCTGCGCAAAGCCCTGAGTTTCGGCGACTCGGACCATGAGCTGCTGGCGCTGTACAGCGGCGCCTCGGCGCGCCGCGCGATCGGTGCGCTGGAGGAATCGCTGCACGAGGCGCAGCAGGCGCTCGCGCTCAGCCACGAGCGAGGCTGCCGGGTGTACGAGACGAGGGCGCTCAATGAGCTCGCGGAGACGCATCTGGCGCTCGGCAACCTGGACCGGGCGCGCCAGCACGCCGAGCGGTCGGCGGCGCTGAGCGCCGAGGTGGGCTGCCGGCTCGAACAGGCGAAAGCGCTGCGGATCCTCGGCGACGTCCTTCGGCTGGAGGTGGGGGAGCAGGCCGCGCTGCCGCGTTGGCGCGAGGCCCACGCCCTGTTCGTCGAACTCGGCTCGCCCGAGGCGCGGCAGTTGGCGGTTCGCGGCGTCTGACGCACGCCGGCGGACGGGCGCTATGGACGTCGTCGCACGGTCACGCGGCGGCGACGTCCAGCCGGTCGCCCATCGCGGCGAGGTCCGCGCTGATGCGCTCCGCGGTCGCGGTGAGCGCGGGCAGGACGACCTCGCGCGCGTGGTCGGCGTCTACCCGCCCGGCATGCATGGAGACGTTGACAGCGGCGACCACGCGACCGCGGTGATCGCGAACCGGCGCCGCCATCGACCGCAGCCCTTCCTCAAGCTCCTGATCCACGAGCGCGTATCCGTCCGCTGCGACGCGGCGCAACGTCTCGGCCAGGACCGCCGGATCGGTGACCGTGAAGCGGGTTAGGGCTCTGAGGTCCGTCGCGGCGATCCGCGCCTCCCGCTGCGCGTCCGGAAGCCCGGCGAGCAGCACCCGCCCCATGGAGGTCGCATACGCCGGAAACCGCGTGCCCACAGTGATGGCGGCCTGCATGATCCGGCTGGTCGCGACGCGCGCCACGTATGAGATCTCCGGTCCGCGCAATACCGCGACCGAGGCCGACTCGTGCACCTTCCTGCTCAATTCCAGCAGGTGCGGGCGCACCAAGTCCTCCACGGTGCGGCCGCACAGCCGCGCGTATCCGAGTTCGAGCACCGACGGCAGCGGCGCGAACAGCCGGCCCTCGGGATCGAGGCAGTCGACGTATCCCTGTTCGCGCAAGGTGATCAGGGCCCGGCGCGCGGTCGCGCGCGGCAGACCGGTGGCTTCGGCGACCGCGCTGAGCGTCATGCCGCCCCGCTTCGAGCCGAGCGCGACCAGGACCGCGAGCCCGCGAGCCAGGGAACGAAGATAGTGCGGACCGAGGTCGCGCTTGGGCTCATCGACCGGCGCGGGAGTGAACGAGGCGGCGAGACCGGTGCCCGCACCCGGATCCGAACCGGATGCACGACGGGGCTCGGCTTGTGCCCGGGACCGCGAGTCGGCCAACGCCTCCTGCATCTGCGCGGCGGTCTCGCGCAGCCGGCCCAGGGCGTGCGCTCGCAGCGAGTCGGCCGAGTGCCTGCTGGAGTGGCTCACGACGCTGACCGCCGCGACGGCGCGTCCATCGGCGAGGTCGAGTACGGGCACTGCGACCGCGATCAGCCCCGGCTCGATCAGCTGGTCGTCCAGTGCCCAGCCCGCCTTCGCGGCGGCGTTCGTGCGCTCGTCGAAGGCTGATTCGACCTCCTGGGGCGTCGGCCTGCCGGGAGCGGGAGGAAGCGGAGAGAACAGCCGCGGCGGGCCCGATCCAGCCAGGCGCCGCGACCAACGAGCGCGCTGCTCGGCCGACCATTGCGGCGCGAACAAGGCGCCAGGAGCGCACCGCTCGGCGGGAAGCAGATCGCCGACCCGGAAGGACAGCGTCATCGTCCGGCGCCGCGGAATCTGGATGACGAAACGCACGCCGTCTCCGTCCGGCACAGCTACCGACACCGACTCGTCCAGTTCGTCGGCGAGCCGCACCGCGAGCGGTTCCAGTACGTCAGGCAGGCCACAGGCGGCCAGGTAGGCGTCGCCGAACTGCATCGCGCGCGGAGCGAGCGAGAAGGCGCGCCCGTCGGATCGCAGAAAGTCCAGGTGGGTCAGGGTGCTGAGCACGCGGTCGACGGTCGAACGAGCGAGGCCGGTCTCACGGACCAGGTCGCCTGGCCGTACCGCGTCGTCGAGGCTCGCGCAGATCGCGCGGAGGACCGCGAGGCCGCGCTCCAGGGGTGCCACTGATTCGGCGGCCACGGAAGACCTCCCTTCGCCCGAACGCTCCGAGATCGGTTCCCAGTGCCGAGGCACTGGCGACCCGTTGACAACCGGCCCAGCCGAGACGGAGACTCAAGGCAGCCGATTATGAACTTTAGTTCACCAGACGAACAGACTCAAGAGGCGGCGTGGCTCAGCGCGCCACGGAACTCGGAACGCACGAAGCGGAGCGGTGCATG
>NZ_DASRGV010000242.1:0-7315 GCF_035650855.1 Actinocrinis sp.
GATACCGGCGCGCTGGCTGAGGTCGAGGCGCGGATCAGCGAACTGACACAGACCGCGTTGGCGGCGCTCGACGAGGCACCGATCACCGCCGAATCGCGTGAGGTGCTGGGCGAGCTCGCGGTCGCGGCGACGGCGCGGCACGGCTGACCCGGCCCGCCGAGAGGGGACAATGCCCGGGTGCGTACGGGTTTGGTGCAGAGGGATGAGGCATCCCGCGGGTCGAGGGGCGATCGGCCGGCGGCGGTAAACGCTGTGAAAAGCGGGTCAGCGGTGCTGGCACTGGCGCTGGTCCTGCTCGTCTCCGGCTGCTCGAGCGCGACTGGAGGAGGTGCGACAGCGCACCGTGGTGGCTCGACCTCATCCGGCATTGCTTGTTCGGCCTCAATCACTCCCCCGTCCGGGATGTCGGTGCTCACGGTCACTCAGTTGCCTTCGCAGGCCGTCGCAACGCTGCGGTTGATCGCATCCGGTGGCCCGTACCCATACACGGAGGACGGCACCGTCTACGGGAACTACAGCGGCGCGTTACCCCGTGAGCGTTACGGCTACTACCACGAATTCACGGTCGTGACTCCAGGCTCCGCTACCCGTGGCGCCCGGCGGGTGGTAACCGGGGCCGACGGCGAGGACTACTACACCGCGGATCACTACGGCACGTTCGACTGGATTGCCTGCGCGAACTGAGGGATTGCGGTCAGCAAGGAAACTCGCCCGGGAACATACGCGGCCTACTCGAACACTTTTGGTTACCGACGAATCGTCGACACAGAGTCACGTTCCACGGGAGTCTGAAAGCTTCAAAAGCCACAAAAGCGGCAAATCGCCGTCACGCTCGGTGAAGGGCGGCATCCCGAGCGAGAAGTTTTGTCGAAAGGGTCGCCAAGCGCTGGAGGCCCATGAATAATCCTCTTCGAGGCCTCGTCGTCCCCCCGTGCGATGGGGCCTCGCCCCGAGTGACGCGTACAGGCGGGTCCCTCCCCCCGTGGGGATCACGCCGGAGCGCGTCCGGGCGCCGGCCCCTCCCCCCGTGGGGGTCAGGCGCCTAACCACGGTGCGTGCGTGGTCCCTCCCCCCGTGGGGATCCCCGCACCGCTCGGCGTCGGAACCGCCCCTCGCCGCCCGCAGTGTCCTCCCCCGGGACCGTGGCGGTGAACCCCTCCGACGCCCGCGGAGAGTCCTCGACAACTCTCCGCCGCGGCCTCGTCGCTCCCCCGTGCGACGAGGCCGCCTCATTTTTCGGAACAGTGCCGTGCGAAGCAGAACAGCGCGAAGCAGCGCCTATTTTCATGGAACGCTCAGGTCACACTCACGGTAGCCGAACGGGCCTCCGGAACCGTGGTCGCCATGAGCCAAGTGATCTACGACCGGCCGCCCGGCCTCGACGACGGCACCCAACCGCCCCGGCAACGTACCCGCCTCGTGGAGATCGTGATCCCGGTTTACAACGAGCAGCTGGTACTGGCCGACAGCGTGCACCGGCTCCATGAGTACCTCGCGGAGAACCTGCCCTACCCCTTCCGCATCACGATCGCCGATAACGCGTCGACCGACGAGACGTGGGCGGCAGCTCTCGACCTCGCCGACCGCTATCCGCACGTCGATGCGGTACACCTCGACCAGAAGGGCCGGGGCCGCGCACTGCGCACCGTGTGGGAGGCAAGCGACGCCGAGGTCGTCGCGTACATGGACGTCGACCTCTCGACCGGCCTTGACGCCTTCCTACCGTTGATCGCGCCGCTCATGTCAGGGCACTCAGATCTGGCGATCGGCTCTCGGCTGGCGCGCGGTGCGGCTGTCGTGCGCGGGCCGAAGCGCGAGTTCATCTCCCGCACCTACAACCTGATGCTGCGCTCGGCGATGGCCGCCCGGTTCTCGGACGCGCAGTGCGGCTTCAAGGCCGGGCGCACCGAGATCATCAAGGCCCTGCTTCCGCAGGTGCAGGACCAGGCCTGGTTCTTCGACACCGAACTGCTGCTGCTCGCCGAGCGCAGCGGGCTGCGGATCCACGAGGTGCCGGTGGACTGGGTGGACGACCCGGACAGCCGGGTGGACATCGTGCAGACCGCGCTCGACGATCTGCGCGGCATGTGGCGGGTCGGCCGGCAGGCGCTGCGCGGGGGCTTCAAAGCGCCGGTGCAGGCGCGCGTGCTGGCCGCGCAACTGCCACAGGGCATGCGAAAGCAGCTGCCGAGCTTCGCGATCATCGGTGTCGCCAGCACCCTGGCCTATCTGCTGCTCTATTGGGTGCTGCGCGCCGTCTGCCCGGCGTACCTCGCCAACACCCTCGCGCTGGCCCTCACCGCGATCGCCAACACGGCCGCCAACCGGCGCTATACCTTCGGTGTGCGAGGCAGTGCCAATGCCCTGCGACACCAGTTCGAAGGCGGCGTCGCGTTCCTCATCGGCCTCGCCCTGACGAACGGCGCGCTCGCGGTGCTGAGCGCGGCCGCGCCGGGTACGTCCCACACGGTCGAGCTGGCGACCCTCATCGCGGCGAATGCGATGGCCACCCTCGTCCGATTCCTGCTGATGCGCGCCTGGGTCTTCAATCCCCGGCGTACCGGTCAGCCCGAGCGCCCGTAGCGGAGTACTTCACATGACTGACCAGCTTCCGGCCGTACCGGAAGAAATCACGTGGCCGGCTCCGTTCGCCGCCGTTCCCGGCCCTGCGCCGGCGAAGCGATCGCGGTTGCAGCGTGCCTACCTCGGCGATCCCGGGGATCCGCGCTGGGCAAGGCCCGCGCTGCTGGCGATTCTCGCGCTGAGCGCGGCGCTGTACTTGTGGAACCTGACCGCCAACGGCTATGCGAACGAGTTCTACGCGGCCGCGGTGCAGAGCGGGACCAAGAGCTGGTCCGCGATGTTCTTCGGTTCGATCGACACAGGGAACTTCATCACCGTCGACAAGCCGCCGTTCGCGCTGTGGGTGATGGAGGTCTCGACCCGGGTCTTCGGCTTCTCCAGCTTCGCGATGCTGGCGCCGATCGCGCTGTGCGGCGTGGCCGCGGTCGGCGTGCTGTACTCGGCGATACGGCGAACATTCGGGCACGCGGCGGCCGCGGTAGCCGCACTCGTCATGGCCCTGACTCCGATCACCGTGGCGATCAACCGGGACAACAACCCGGACCCGGTGCTCGTGCTGTTGATGACGCTCGGCGCCTGGTTCACCCTGGAGGCGCTGCGCACCAAGCGGCTGCGGCCGCTGCTGTGGGCGGCCGTGATGCTCGGCTGCGCGTTCAACACCAAGATGCTTCAGGCGTACATCGTCTTGCCCGCGCTGGTGCTGGTGTACCTGTTCGCGGCCGACGGAGGGTTCTGGAAGCGCACTAGGCATCTGACGATCTTCACGGGCGTGCTCGCGGTCGCGTCGTTCTGGTGGATGCTGATCGTCGACGCCATCCCGGCGAGTTCGCGTCCGTATATCGGCGGCTCCTCGACGAACTCGGTGTGGGACCTGGTGATCGGGTACAACGGCCTCGGCCGGATCACCGGGAACGAGTTGGGCAACGGGTTCGGGGGTGGAGGCGGCGGCGCGAGCTTCTCCGGCACCTCGGGCTTCGGCCGCCTGTTCAACGACATCCTCGGCACGCAGATCTCCTGGCTGCTGCCCGCGGCCGCGATCCTGGGCGTCGCGGCGCTGGTATTGCGCGGCAAGGCGCCACGCACCGATCCGGTCCGGGCCTCGCTGCTGCTGTGGGGGCTGTGGCTGGGCGTGCACTTCGTCGTGTTCTCATATCAGCAGGGCACGATGCACCCGTACTACGTCACGACGCTGAGTCCTGCGATCGGCGCGCTGGTCGGCGGGGGCGGCGCGGTGGTCTGGGAGCGGATGCACGAGCGCAACTGGGCGTGGCTCGTCATTCCGGCGGCGGTCGCGATCAGCGCGCTGTGGTCGATCGCGTTGCTGCACCGGACTTCGTACGCGACGTGGCTGGTCCCCCTCATCGCCATCGCGGCGATCGTCGCGATCGGCGCGCTGGTGGCCGTGCGGCTACGGCCTCGGCAACGCGCGCGGTTCGGCGCGGTCGGCCTCGCGGCGCTGCTGTTCGCCGGGCTTGCCGGGCCGACGGCTTTCGCGGCCGCCGCGGCGAACTCCACCGTCAACGGGACCAATCCGCTGGCGGGGCCGTCGAACGGCTTGATGGGCGGTCCCGGCGGCGGCTTCGGTGGGCGCGGCGGCGGCGCCGACGGCTTCGGGCGCGGTGGCTTCGGTGCGCAGGCAGGGCCGGGCGGCCAGGCCGGCGAGCTGCCTTCGTTCGGCGGTGGTTCCGGTTCGGGTTCCGGCGGCGGCCAGGGCGGCTTCCCCGGCGGCTTCCCGGGCGGCCTGGCCGGAGACCTCCCGGGATTTCCCTCGGGCGGCGCCGGAGGCGGCGGTACCGGCGGAACCGGCGGCTTCCCGGGCGGCGGTCCGGGCGGTGCCCAGCTGTCCTCGGCGATGATCAGCTATCTCGAGGAGAATCAGGGCTCGGCGAAGTGGCTGCTCGCGGTGGCGAACTCGAACTCGGCCGCTTCGCTCGAGCTGCAGACCGGGCGCTCGGTGATCTCCATGTGGGGCTTCACCGGCAGCGACCCGGCGATGACCGCGGCCAAGCTGCAGCAGCTCGTGGCCTCCGGCGAGCTCAAGTACGTGATGCTCGGCGGCGGCATGGGCGGTGGCGGCTTCGGCGGACCCGGCGGCGGCAACTCGGCGAGCAGCCAGGTGCAGACCTGGGTCGAGCAGCACTGCACCGCGGTGTCGGCCAGCGCCTACGGCGGCTCGAGCTCCTCGTCCAGCGGTTCGTCGACGACGAGCTCGACCTCCGCCTCCGGCCTGTACGCGTGCACGGCCGGCGCCGCGTCGAGTTCGTCCTCCTCCTCCGGAAGCACCGCCTGACCGCGGCGGCCGCGTGGCGCAGAGCACAGCGCCCCTTCTCGTCAGAGCGACGAGAAGGGGCGTATGCTTGGGTCATGGCGCAGCTGCGGATCGCTCTGGCACAGATCAACCCGACCGTCGGCGATCTCGCCGGCAACGCGGCGCTGATCCTCGACTCGGCCCGCAAGGCGGCCGCGGAGGGTGCGCACATCCTGGCCACGCCCGAGATGGGGCTCACCGGCTATCCGATCGAGGACCTGGCGCTGCGCCCCTCGTTCGTGCAGGCCGCCCGCGCAGCCCTGGACCAACTCGCCACCCGGCTCGCGAAGGAGGGGCTCGGCGAGCTGGTGGTGATCGCCGGGTATCTCGACGGCATCGCGGACGACGAACCGCGCATCGGCCGCCCGGCCGGCGCGCCGCTGGACGCCGCCGCGGTGATCCACCGCGGCTCGGTGCTCATGCGCTCGGCCAAGCACCACCTGCCGAACTACGGCGTGTTCGACGAGTACCGGTACTTCGTGCCGGGCGACGTGCTGCCGGTCATCCGGGTGCGCGGCGTCGACGTGGCCCTGGTCATCTGCGAGGACATGTGGCAGGACGGCGGCCCGGTCGCCGCGGTCGCCGAGTCGAACGCCGGGCTGCTGCTCTCCATCAACGCCTCGCCGTACGAGCTGAACAAGGACGACGTGCGGTACGAGCTGCTGGCCCGGCGCGCCGCCGAGGCCGGGTGCCCCATCGCCTACGTCAACCAGGTCGGCGGGCAGGACGAACTGGTCTTCGACGGCGACTCGATCATCGTCGGCGCGGACGGCCGGGTGCTCGCGCGCGCCGGACAGTTCACCGAAGAGCTGTTCGTGACCGACTTCGAGCTGCCCGCGGCCGAAGGCCCGGCGCAGGACGCGGTCGCGAGCAACGGCCTGGCGATCCGCCGCGTCGTCGCCTCCACCGAGCCCGCCGGGCCGTACCAGCCGCGCCCGGCCGTCATCACGCCGCGCCTCGACGACCTCGGCGAGATCTACCAGGCGCTGGTCACCGGTTTGCGCGACTACGTGCGCAAGAACGGCTTCTCGACCGTGCTGCTCGGCCTTTCCGGCGGCATCGACTCGGCGCTGGTCGCGGCGATCGCCTGCGACGCGCTCGGACCGCAGAACGTCTACGGCGTCTCGCTGCCCAGCCGGTACTCCTCGGACCACTCCAAGGACGACGCGAGCGACATGGCGCGGCGCACCGGAATGCACTACGAGACCGTCCCGATCGCGCCGATGGTCGAGGCGTATCTCAAGACCCTGGCCGACTCCGGCACCGCGCTGACCGGACTGGCCGAGGAGAACCTCCAGGCCCGGGTGCGCGGCACGGCGCTGATGGCCCTTTCGAACCAACGCGGGCACCTGGTGCTCGCGACCGGCAACAAGTCGGAGCTCGCGGTCGGCTACTCGACCCTCTACGGAGACGCGGTCGGCGCGTTCGGGCCGATCAAGGACGTCTCGAAGACGCTGGTATGGGCGCTGGCGCGGTGGCGCGACGAGGAGGCCGAGCGACGCGGCGAGGTACCGCCGATCCCGCGCAACTCGATCGAGAAGGAGCCGAGCGCCGAGCTGCGGCCCGGCCAGCGGGACACCGACTCGCTGCCGCCGTACGAGGTGCTGGACGAGATCCTGGAGCTGTACGTCACCGGCGACCACGGCCGCGAGGAGATCGAGTCCCGCGGCTTCGACACCGAGCTGGTGCAGCGGGTGCTCAAGCTGACCGACACGGCCGAGTACAAGCGGCGCCAGTACCCGCCGGGCACCAAGATCTCGGCCAAGGCCTTCGGGCGCGACCGGCGGCTGCCGATCACCTCGCGCTGGCGCGAGACCGCCTGACGGTTCGTCTGAACCTGGTCAGGTGGCAAGAAGCAGGCCAGGCGACTGACGGCTACGCGCTGACCGACCGGCTGCCGGTGCGCTCGGCGGCCACAGCTTTGACGCCTGCCACGCTCGGCGCGTCAGTGTCCGTCTCGTTCGGCCTCGCCGCCGCGCCACGCAGCAGGTCGTCGGTGAGGCCGACGCTGAACTCCCGGCCGGCCGGCTCACCGAGCGGGTAGCGCGCGGCGTTCAGCATGGTCGAGGTCAGGATCAGCATCGTGCGCTCCACGTCGAGGTCGGGGCGCAGCTCCCCGGTCGCGACGCCGCGCCGCAGTACCTTGCGGTACAGGTCCCGGCGCGGCTCGATGACCACTTCGTGATACCTGCGGTACAGCGTCGGGTTCGCCTTGCTCACGTTCGTCAGCACGTTGTACGCCGAGCCGCTGTGTTCCTCCTGCAGGTGCCGGCGCATCTTCTCGAGCAGGAAGATCAGGTCCTCGCGCACCGAGGCGCCCGGCGGCACGATCTTCTCGTGGTCCGGGTGCAGGCGGCGGCAGATCGCGTCGATGACCAGCGCCTCCTTGTTGGGCCAGCGCCGGTAGATGGTGGCCTTCCCGAC
>NZ_DASRGV010000243.1:0-5788 GCF_035650855.1 Actinocrinis sp.
CGAAGTTCAGGAACGCGTTGCCGGTGCCGGGCACCTTCTCGGTGCCTGTGGTCGCGGACTGTGAGGCAAGCAGCGAGAGTTCACTGGTTGCCTGGTATTTCGTGGGAATGGCCCGGTCCACGCCGACGGTGAGCGCGATGGTGAGCAGCAATAGCGGCACCATCACGTACCAGCGTTTGCGTATGACTCGGACAACCTCCGCCAGATCCATGAACCCCTCCCCTTGCGTGCGTTGGCCCCGCAGCCCGGTCTGACGCCGGGGCGGTGCCGTGCGCACCGTCCACGGGTAGAGAATAGGGCCCGTAGCGGCGATGCATCCACCGCTTCGGCGACTTGGGTCATTGTTCGGCACTTTCGTGCGCGGGCGGCCCGATCAGCTATACGGTTGCGCGGGAGGGACGCGGACCAGGGGAGGGCTGCGGTGTCGTTTCGCGAAGTGATCGAGACGGTGCGATCACGCTGGTACATAGCCGCGGTCGTGCTGCTGGTGACCGCGGCCGCGGGCTGGAAGGTGGACCATCCGCCGCGGGTGTTCCAGGCAACCTCGGTGCTACTGCTGGTCCCGCCGCAGGACCCGGCCGCGCCGAACACGCTGGCCGCGGCCACCCCGTCGATCGCCGCCACCGGCCTGATGGTCGACACGGTGCTCAGCGACTCCACCTCGGCGGCCCGGCTGCGTCAGGCCGGGGTGACGGATGACTACTCGTTGACGCCGCGCAACAACGGCACCGTGCAGACGCCGAGATACACGATCCCCGCCGAGCAGCTGAGCGTGACCGGCCACGACCCGAATGCCGTATTGACCAGCCTCACGAATCTTTCCGCAGTGTTCATCGCGGAGTTGAACGACCTTCAGGCGCGCGCCGACGTGCCGGCGTCACTTCGCATCACGACGCAGGAACTGGTGGCGCCGGCGGTAGCGCAGGTGCACGGATCGAAGTCCCGGGGGCTCGCCGGGGTCGCGCTGATCGGTTTGGTCGCGGTGGTCGTCCTGCCTAATTGGTACGACCGGTACATGCGGCGCAGAAACCGGCGCGCGAAGACGGCGGACAAGAGCGGGAACGGCAAGTGGCGCAAGGCGCGCAAGGCAAAGCCGGACAGGCCGAAGGAAACGGAGAGGGTGCCCGCATGAGTACGGGAAGCACGGCGGACAACGTGAGGACGGGCACCCGTATCGCGCCGGACGCGGATGTACACGCAAGCGCGGTGCTGGGCGAGGGCACCTCGGTTTGGCACGGCGCGTCGGTGCGTGAGAATGCCGTGCTCGGGCGCTCGTGCATTGTCGGCCGGGGCGCGTATCTCGGACCGGGCGTGCAGGTCGGCGACAACGTCAAGATCCAGAACAACGCGCTCGTCTACGAACCGGCGGTGCTCGGCGACGGGGCGTTCGTCGGGCCCGCGGTGGTGTTCACGAACGACCTGAACCCGCGCTCGGTGACTCCGGACGGCCGGTTGAAGACCGCCGACGACTGGCACGCGGTCGGCGTGACGGTCCTGGAGGGCGGCTCGGTCGGGGCGCGGTCGGTGTGCGTGGCGCCGGTGACGATCGGGCGGTGGGCGATGGTGGCGGCGGGCGCGGTGGTGACGCGTGACGTGCCCGATTTCGCCTTGGTGCTCGGGGTTCCGGCGCGGCAGGTCGGCTGGGTCGGCCGGGCCGGGGTGCGGCTGGTGGAGGACGGCGAGGGGTCCGGGCGTTTCGTGTGCCCGCAGACCGATGCGGTGTACCTGGAGAAGGACGGCGTGCTGACCGAAATCGACGCCCCGTGAGGATGCGAGCGGGTGCGGGCACGGGCAGTACGCCGCGTGCGGTGATTGTCGTGCTGAACCTGCCGGTGCCTGACGACCATCGAGTGTGGGCGCAGGCGCAGGCGTTGCGCGATGACGGCGTGTCCGTGACGGTCGTGTGTCCGGCGATTCGGGACAAGCGGCCGGGCAAGGCGACGATCGACGGCATCGACGTGGAGTATTTCCCGTCGTTCGAGGGCGCGGGGCGACTCGGCACCATTGTCGAAGGCGCTTGGACGACGTTCGCTTCGACGCGTGCGGCCCGGCGCGCGCTCAGGCAGCCGGCGAGCGCGCGCATGGTTCAGGTGTGCAATCCGCCGGACATGCTCTTCCGGTTGCTGAGCCGGGCTCGGCGGCGCGGCTGCTGGACGGTGTACGACCAGCACGACGTGGTGCCGGCACTGGCCGGTTCGCGCCCGGCCTTCCAGAAGCTGGAGCGGCTGTTCCTCGCCTGCGAGCGCAAGACCGTCGCGGCTGCGGACGTGGTCCTGACGCCGAGTTCGGAGCAGGTCGAGCGGCTACGTCAGTTGTATGGCCGCGAAGCAGTCGTCGTGCGTACCGCATCGGTTGTTGCGGGGGAACGCACGGAGACGCGGGAGGACAGGGACACGACCGTACTCGGGTATCTGGGCGTAATCGGCGAACAGGACGGAGTCGGGGATCTGGTCGAGGCGGTCGACCTGCTGCGCGGCCGCGGCGTGACCGGCTTCCGCGTGGAGGTCGCGGGTGACGGGCCGGCGCTCGCGGGGGTCCGCGAGCAGGTGGCACAGCGCGGGCTCGGCGAGTTGGTGCATCTGCGCGGCTGGCTCGGCCCGGAGCAGATCGGCGCGTTCCTCGACGAGATCGACGCGATGACGGTGCCCGATCCGGACATCGAGTTCAACCACTACTGCGCGATGAACAAGGTCACGCATGCGATGGCGCGCGGCATCCCGGTGGTGCTGCGGCCGCTGCGGGAGAATTCGCGGCTGGTCGCGGATTCCGGGGTGGTGGCGGAGGACCAGAGCCTGCCGGCCTTCGCGGACGCGCTGGAGACGATGATCGGGCTGCCGCAGAAGGAACGCGCGGCCATCGGCGAGCGGTTGCACGAGATCTTCGAGGCGGAGCTGTCCTGGGAGAAGTCCTCGGCGCGGTACTTGGAGGCGGTCTCTCCGGCCCGTCGCGGCTAGCCGCCGGGGCGTCTTCTGCGAGCGGGAGTGGCCTGTGCCATGCTGGCTCGATGCCTCTGCCTGCCCGAATCGAACCGGTGACGCCCGACGCGGCCAGGCCGGTACGACGCGCGTTGTTAACGCAGTCGTGGCTGGATCTGACTTTCCTGCATTGGTCCGTGGCGCCGGAGGTTGTGCAGCCGTTTTTGCCTAAAGGCACGCAGCCGGACGTAATCGACGGTCAGACGTATATCGGTCTCATCGCATTTCGGATGTATCGGATCGGCTGGCTTGGATTACCGGGCATGCCGTGGATCGGCACCTTCCCGGAGACGAATGTGCGCCTGTACTCGGTGGATGAGGCCGGGCGGCGAGCGGTCGTATTCCTGTCGCTGGACGCGGCCCGGTTGCTGCCTGTTCTCACCGCGCGAATCGGCTTCAAGCTGCCGTACGTCTGGTCACGCATGTCGGTGCGGCGGCAGGGGGACGACGTGTTCGAGTACACAAGCCGCAGGCACTGGCCGGGCAAGTCGTCGGCACGCTCGCATATCAGGGTACGCATCGGCGAGCGGATCGAGGAACCCTCTGCCGCTGAGCACTTCATGACCGCACGCTGGGGTCTGCACTACGCACCGCTTCGCCGCACGCTGTACCTGCCGAACGAGCACCCGCGCTGGTCGCTGCATCGCGCCGAGGTGCTGGACCTGCAGGAGAGCCTGGTCGCGGCGGCCGGACTCCCCGCGCCGGTCCGCCCGCCGGACAGCGTGCTGTACTCCCCCGGCGTTCCGGTCAGCTTCGGCGCGCCGCTGCGGGATTGAGCGCATCCAATAAGTCAGCATGCAGCGTCACACGGAAAGTGGCCGACCCTATCCGCGGCTGGTGTCGATGACGCAGAACCGGTTGCCGTCGGGGTCCGCCAGCACGACGAAGTCCGGGTCCTGCGGATACATGTCCCAGTCGACGCGCTGCGCGCCGAGCGAGACCAGCCGCTCGACCTCGGCCGCCTGGTCGGCCGCGTCGCCCGCGTAGAGGTCGAGGTGGATGCGCGGGTGGTGCTCCACCGGCGCGTCGCTCGGCTGAAGTCCGAGACCGGGTCCTGATTTACCGTCCGGCGGGATGAGGAACGTCCAGCCGTCCGTCACCTCGTCGCGCGGCGCGTAGCCAAGCGCCTTGGTCCAGAATTCGACGGCGCGGCGCATGTCGGACACGCCCACGACTACGGTTCCGATGCTCAACATACTTCGATTCTCACGGATCGCGCCGCGCAACGGGCTTCGGCGGGCGGCAAACCATGCACTTGGCGTATCAGCCGCCGCGCTACTCAGAGCCGGCGCCGCACCTCGTCGAGCTCCGCGGCGGTGTACTCGCGGTCCGTGGCGATCGCGGCCAGCAGGTCACGCGCCTGAACCACTCGTGGATCGGCCTCCCTGACCACGACGCGCGCGGCGGCGTCCCCGCCGTCGCCGGCCTCGACGACGGCCTGGTATTCGCCCGGCATCAGCGTGCCGTAGTTGCGCGCGAGAATCGCCCCGATCCGCACCGCGGCGGTCAGCTCGTCCTGCGGCAACGCCAACGCCTGCGCTCCGGTGCCGACGTCGGCGAGCACGACAGCCCCCTGAAAATAGGTTATCCGCCTCATCGCCTACTCCCCGTTACGAACCCGTCGCTGTCTCGTCGCATCGCACAGTAGACCACAGGCGCACCGCGGCTTTGCGGACCTTCTCCCCCGGGCTGTGTCCGAGTGGTCCTTTATGATCGAGAAAAGTCGGTCTCGGAGGGGAGACGGTGCCATGGCCGAGCTCGTGCGGCTCGACGAGGTGTTGGCGGCGGCGAAGCGGATCGCCGGCATAGCGACCCGTACTCCGCTGCTGCCTTGCCCGTGGGCGGACCCTGACCGGCCGCTGTGGATCAAGGCGGAGTCGCTCCAGCCGATCGGCGCATTCAAGATCCGTGGCGCCGTGAACGCCCTCGCGGCGCTCGACGCCCCGGCGCGCGAGGCCGGCGTGATAGCGGTGTCCAGCGGCAACCACGCGCAGGCGGTGGCCTATGCGGCGGCGCGGTTCGGCGTGGACGCGCTGATCGTGATCCCGCACGGCTCGGCGCAGAACAAGGTGGCCGCGACGCAGGCGCTCGGCGCGACGGTCGTGCGCGTGCCCGCGGCCGAGCGCGAGGAGGCGGCCCGCAGGCTCGCGGCCGAGACCGGTCGGACCCTGATTCACCCCTTCGACGATCCGCGGGTGATCGCGGGCCAGGGCACCATCGGCGTGGAGATCGCCGAGCAGGCTCAGGAGCTCGGCATCTCGGTCGACACGATCCTCGCGCCGGTCAGCGGAGGCGGCCTCGTCTCCGGGGTCGCGGTCGCGGCCAAAGAGCTGATACCGGGCGTCTCGGTGTTCGGCGTGGAGCCGGAGCTGGCGGCCGACGCACACGAGTCACTTCGCCGCGGCGAGCGTACGGCTTGGCCGGTGGAGGACACCTGGCGCACCGTCGCCGACGCGTTGCGCTCGTCCAGCGTCGGCGAGCTGACCTGGCTGCATATCAGGGAACTGGTCGACGGCGTCATCACCGTTCCGGAGCAGGCCATTCTCGACGCGGTCCGCACGCTGGCGGCCGGTGCGCGCCTGGTGGCCGAGCCGGGCGGGGCGGTGGCGGTCGCGGCCTATCTCGCGCGGCGTGACGAGCTTCCGGCGGGTCGCAACTACGTCGCGGTGCTGAGCGGCGGCAACATCGACCGCGACGCGTACAGCAGAATCCTGAGCTCAGACAACGACGACACGTCCGATTGACGCCGCTCGCCGTCCCGGTACGCGATTTCCTTCACCGCGACATTTTCTCCGCAGCGCATTCGTTAACAG
>NZ_DASRGV010000244.1:0-2737 GCF_035650855.1 Actinocrinis sp.
CTGCGCGTTGGCCTGACGCAGAACGGACGTGATCGCGGAGCCGACCTGCGCCGCCGTCGTGCCGAGGTGGTAAGTGCTGTCGCTCTGGGCCAGCCAGCTCAGGAACGCGTTGTAGTTGCTCTCCATCGCGGCCGTGCGGCCCAACTCGAACGACCGCCAGACCGTGTCGTAGTCGGGCGGGCTGTCCAACACGAGCCGATCCAGCCGCTCGGGGAACAGAGAGCTGTACGCCACCCCGAGGAGTGCGGCGTATGAACCGCCGAGGTACGAGATGGTGCGTTCACCCAATGCGTCGCGAATGACATCCATATCGCGGGCGGCGTTGGCGGTCGTGGCGTAGTGGAGCGCCCAGCCCGCGTACCGTGCACAGTCCCGGGCGAGCGCGGCAGCCTGCTCGCTGGTCGTGTCAAAGGACTGGAATCCGTTCACGCGCACCCAGTAGCCGCCCGGCTCCTCGGTCGGCTGTCCGCAGGTGATCGGCGTGCTGCGCTCGACGAAGCGCATGTCGAAGCCGATCAGGTCGTACCGCGCGAGGACCGTGGGATCAAGGCTCTGACTGAGCTGGATCGGAAGGGGAACGCCCGCACCGCCGGGCCCGCCGCCGGTGGTCAGCAGCACGCCGCGCCGCTGGGCCGGGTCGGTGGCGGGCAGTCGCGAGATGGTGATGCTGATGGCCCGCCGCTGGGGGTGGGCGTAGTCCAGCGGCACGCGCACCGAGGCGCATTGCAGCCGCGGGTCGTCGACCCCCGGGCAGCTCACCCAATGTAAGCTCTGATGTTCGTAGCCTGACAAGCCAACGCCCGCGCCGGCATCGAGCTGAGTGCTCGTCGCCGCCAAGACCGGTGCCGGCGCGCACAGTGCCGCCGACAAGCTCAACACACACAGGCCCCGAATCGCTGTCCGCACGGACTCCCCCTGTCGTCGGCATCTGGCAACGGCGGTGACGGTAACGCACTAGCCGCACGGTGGATACCGGATGGATCGACTCGCTCGCGGGCGCGGCGCGCTGATGGCTTTGACGAGCGTGAGAGTGGTGAGGCGAGATCGGGCGCTGTGAAAGTGTCATCGGGGGGCTGGGCACCGGCGAGCACGCGTAGTTCGACGAGCCGATCCGGTCGGCGCGCATCCCCAGACAAGAGTGGAATATCGTCGAGTATGGCATCCGGCCGGGTCGCGGAAAGGTAGGGCAGCGCATGCCACACATGCCGCACAGCGAGACGACGGAAGCCGCCGCGCCCGCAGACGGTAACGCCGCTCAGGCGGAGGCGTGGAACGGGGACGCCGGGCAGCACTGGGTGCAGTACCGGGACCGCCGCGAGGCGCAACTGAGCCGCTTCTCGCCGCACCTCTTCGCAGCGGCGCGAATCGCACCCGACATGCGGGTGCTAGACGTCGGCTGTGGTTGCGGCGGCACGACGCTGTACGCCGCGCGCCAGGCCGCCAACGGGCAGGCGCTCGGCGTGGACCTGTCCGCGCCGATGCTGGCCGAGGCGCGGCGGCGGGCCGCTGCCGAGGAGGTCGCGAACGTCTCGTTCCAGCAGGCCGACGCCCAGGTTCACGCCTTCGCCCCAGAAAGCTTCGACGTGATGCTCAGCCGGTTCGGCGTAATGTTCTTCGCCGATCCGCAGGCCGCTTTCAGCAACCTCGGACGGGCCGTGCGCCCCGGCGGAAGCCTGCACTTCCTCTGCTGGCAGTCGGCGGAGATCAACGACTTCTTCACCCTTCCGCTGCGCGCGCTCTGCGCCCACCTTGACGTCCCGCAGCGCAACACGCCGGGCGAACCGGGCCCGTTCTCGCTCGCCGACCCGGACGAAGTGCGCGGCCTGCTGACCGCCGCCGGCTTCGACGCGGTCGAGATCAACGCGGTGGACGAGCGGATGTGGGTCGGCGCCGACCTCGAAGACGCGGTCGCGTACCAGATGACCACGCCGTCGAATCAGACAGCGCTGGCCGAGGCCGGCCCGGAGGCAAGAGACCGCGCGATGGACGCGTTGCGCGAGGCGCTGAGCCCTTACGCGACGACCGAAGGGATGGAGCTGGACGCGCACGCCTGGTTGGTCGCTGCCCGCAAGCGCTGAGCCGCTGACGGATACGGTGTCGAGTCAGCAATGTCGGCGGGCGCTGCAACACTGGCCCGATGCTGACCGAGCAGTACGTCGCCGTGTGTGACGACCCGCCGGTGCGACTGTTCACCGCGTGCAGCAACGGCCCGATCAACCGGACCCTGCTTGTGATCCACGGCGGGCCGGATTGGGATCACAGCTACTTGCGCGAGCCGCTCGTTCGCCTGGCCGAAGAACGACACCTGGTCTTCGCGGACCTACGCGGCTGCGGGCGTTCCAGTACCGGCCTGCCGGACTCGGCGTACTCGCCCGCCGCTGCGGTCGCCGACCTACTCGCTCTGCTCGCGCAAGCTGATGTGTTGGGCTTCTCCTACGGAGGACTACTCGCCCAACGGCTCGCTCTGGCCGCGCCGGAGCGGATCCGGGCCCTGATCGTCGCCTCCAGCAGCGTCTTGCCAGTGCCCGACGATGCCTATGATGACTGGCCGGAGGTTGCGCGACTGCAAGCAGCAGGCGAAGCGCTATGGGCCGACGATCCCGATCCGAGCCCGCAGCTGACGCGGGCCGATGCGCTCGCAGGCGTCCCGGCCAACGTCTGGCTTCCTGAGGCTCGCGCCGAGTATCGCAGTCGCTTGGAGCGGGTGCGGTTCACCGCTGAATGGGCGCGACCCTAC
>NZ_DASRGV010000245.1:0-7132 GCF_035650855.1 Actinocrinis sp.
AACCTCGACGTGGCGGTAAGCCGAGGCGGCGGTGGGTTCAAGGCAGGGACCGTCAAGATCATGCAGGACGGCATCTGTGAGAACCTGACCGCCGCGATGCTCGGGCCTTACTACGACGGCGCGGGCCAGACGACGGAAAACAGCGGGCACAGCTATCTCGACGCGGCGTTGCTGGCCACGGCGATCACGCGGCTCGACGCGCTCGGGTTCCAGGTGCACGTGCACGCGATCGGCGACCGCGGCGTGCGCGAGGCTCTTGACGCGTTCGAGGTCGCGCGTGCCAGTAATGGAGCCACCGACAACCGGCATCACATCGCGCACGTCCAGGTCATTCATCCCCGGGACATCCCGCGCTTCCGTCAGCTCGGTGTCACCGCGAACATCCAGGCGCTTTGGGCGGCCGAGGATGCACAGATGCGCGCGCTGAACGAGCCAGTGCTCGGCGCGGAACGCTACGCGCGGCAGTACCCGTTCGGCGCGCTGCTGCGAGACGGCGCCACGCTCGCCGCGGGAAGCGACTGGCCCGTTTCGACCCCTGATCCACTCCAAGCCGTGCACGTCGCCGTCAACCGGGCCGCTCCAGACGCACCGCCCGGCACCCCGGCCTTCCTGCCCGATCAGGCGCTCAGGCTCGTCGACGCCCTGGCCGCCTACACCGCGGGATCGGCGCGCATCTGCCACGCGGAGTCCTACGCGGGCTCGCTGGAGATCGGCAAGCGGGCCGACTTGGCGGTGCTGGATCGTGACGTGTTCGCGGCGCCGCGGGCCCGGATCGGCGCGGCGCGCACGGTACTGACTTTGGCCGGCGGCGAGATCGTCTACGAGGTCTGAGCCGGAGAATATGAACCCTGATTCACATTTCGATCATTAATACTCGGTTTACCTGCATAAACGTCGAATGTGCCGAACAGCAAAATCTTCGCATAGGACGTATTCGGCCTTTCCGGGGCGTCGTTACGGAGTTACAGATGTGTTAGCTGCACCACACTCCACTCCACATCCCGGAGGGAACCTTGCGTCCGCGCCACACCCTTGTCGCGCTCACCGCCACGGCCGCCACAGCGGCCGCAGTCCTGCTCACCGCCCTGCCCGCGAACGCGTCGTCGGCCAACTACGTCGCGCTCGGCGACTCCTACTCCTCCGGCCTCGGCGCCGGTAACTATGGAAGCAGCGGGTCCTGCGACCGCAGCTCGGGTGCCTACCCGCAGCTGTGGGCGAACAACAACAGCCCCTCCTCCTTCACCTTCGCCGCCTGCTCCGGGGCGACTACGAGCGACCTGCTCAGCAGCCAGCTGTCCGCGGTCAACAGCGGCACCACGCTGGTCTCGTTCACCATCGGCGGCAACGACGTCGGCTTCAGCAGCGTCATGGAGACCTGCGTCATCTGGGGCACCAGCTCCTGCGTCAGTGCGGTCAACAGCGCGGAGAGCCAGGCCCAGTCCACGCTGCCGGCCGCCTATGACAACGTGCTGAACTCGATCAGGGCGAAGGCGCCGAACGCCACCATCGTCTTCCTCGACTATCCCGACTTCTACGACCTCAACGCCTCCTCCGGCTGCATAGGGCTCAGCGGCACGAGCCGGGCCAAGATCGACGAGGGCATCAACCTGCTCGACTCGCTCATCCAGCAGGCGGCGGCCCGGCACGGGGCGATCTTCGGCGACGTGCGCGGTTCCTTCTCCGGGCACGAGATCTGCGACAGCAACAGCTGGCTGAACTCGGTGGACTGGACGAACTTCGGCGACTCCTACCACCCGACCGCGGCCGGACAGGCGAACGGCTACTACCCGGTCTTCGCCGCCAAGGCCTGAGACCACCAGACCGCTCCGACCCACCGGGGCGGCCGGCTCCACCCACAACGCGCTGGGGCCTTCCTCCACTTCAGCAGTGGAGGAAGGCCCCAGCGCCGCGTTCGCGGCTCGATTACCTAGTCAGGTGCGTCGCCGCGTCAGCCGACGTGCACGACCGCGGCCGGCGCCTCGGCGCCCGCGCCCTCGCCGCCCACGATCTGCGCCGGGTCGTTGCGGATCAACAGGAAGGTGACCAGCGTGGACAGGCCGAGCAGGATCGCGCTGATGGTGAAGGCTACGTTGTAGCCGTGCACCTGGGCCAGCGGCGAGGCCGGCGAGGTGTGGTGGTTGGTGCCGTACGACAGGATCGTCGTGGTGAACACCGTGTTCAGCAGGGCCACGCCGAGGGAGCCGCCGACCTGCTGGGTGGTGTTGACCATCGCGCTGGCGACGCCGGCGTCGTGGTTGGCCACGCCGGTCAGCGAGGTGTTGCCCAGCGGCACGAACACGCAGCCCATGCCGACCGCCAGCATGATGAACGCCGGCAGGATCATCCCGGCGTAGGACGAGTCCGCCCGCAGCTGGGTCAGCCAGACCATGCCGCCGGTGGCCAGCGCGCCGCCGAAGGTCATGATCGCCCGCGGGCCGATGCGCGGCAGCAGACCGCTCGCCACGCCGGCGGTGACGATCAGCGCCCCGGAGAACGGCAGGTACGACACGCCGCTCTTGAGCGGGGAGTAGTGCTGGATCTGCTGGAAGTAGTAGGTCATGAACAGGAACATGCCCATCATGCCCGCGCCCAGGATGATCGAGGTCAGGAACGACCCGCCCCGGTTGCGGTGCCAGACCACCCGCAGCGGCAGCAGCGGGTTGGCGATGCGCCCTTCCAGGATCACGAAGCCGACCAGCAACACCGCGGCGATGGAGAAGGAGACCAGCACGGAGGTCGAGGTCCAGCTGTTCTGCTTGGCGGCCTCGGTGAACCCGTAGACCAGCGCGCCGATGCCGATGCTGGACATCAGCGTGCCCGGGATGTCGTAGCGGGTGTTGCCCTCGGCCTTGCTCTCCTTGACGATCGGCACGGCCAGCACGATCGCGATCACGGCGATGAAGATGTTGACGAACAGGCACCAGCGCCAGCTGGTGTACTGGGTCAGCACGCCGCCGAGCAGCAGGCCGATGGCCGCGCCCACGCCGGAGATGGCGCCGAACACGCCGAACGCCTTGGCCCGGTCCTTCACGTCGGTGAAGGTGACGGTGATCAGCGAGAGCGCCGCCGGGGCCAGGATCGCGCCGAACGCGCCCTGCAGCGCGCGGGCCGCGAACAGCATCCCCTCGTTCTGCGCCGCGCCGCCGAGGGCAGAGGCGCCGGCGAAGCCGACCAGGCCGATCAGGAAGACCTTCTTGCGCCCCACGTAGTCGGCGATCCGGCCGCCGAGCAGCAGCAGGCCGCCGAAGGCCAGCGTGTAGGCGGTCAGGATCCACTGGCGGTTGGCGTCGTCGATGTGCAGCTGGCGCTGCGCGGAAGGCATCGCGATGTTCACGATCGTCGCGTCGAGAACCACCATGAGCTGGGCGATCGCGATGACGACCAGCGCGAGCCAGCGCTTGGGGTCATGCTCCACCTGGTCCGGCGGATGCGAACCGGTTGTGCCGGCGCGTGAGACGGCGGTGTTTTCGGACATGGATTTCCCCTCCAAGGGACTTGCAAGCGCACCCCGTGAGCGCGCGGGTTAACACTCCGCGTCGTTGATGAATGAATCTACGACCCGGCACCGACAGAACCGGGCGAGCCGTTACCCGCGGTGGTCGCCGGCCGCCGCGCCCTCGTCGCAGCAGCGTGACCGAAGCAGCGGGATCACGACGTCGTCCACTACGTGCTTGCTGTATTCCTCGTCGAACGGCTCGTCCGAAGTCAGCTTGCGGGTGAGGATCAGCGCGTACATGACTTCGTGCAGCAGTTCTGGGTCGGCGTCGGGTGAGATCTCGCCCCGAGCGGCGGCGTTGCGGATGATGGTCTCGTTGATGCAGTGCTTGGACTCATAGGTGCACTCGTGCACCGTGCGCCCGAGCGCCGGGTTGCGGGCGGCCGCGGTCAGCACGCCTGTGATGACCTCGCCGTCCGGGCTGTTGATGAACTCGCAGGCACGGGACATCAAGGCCATGAGGTCGCCGCGCAGGGAGCCGGTGTCCGGGGCGTCCGGAGTCGCACCCAACCGGTTGACCAGGGCCTCCGCCACCAGCCCCGGCTTGTCCGGCCAGGTCCGGTAGATGGTCGCCTTGCTGGCGCGGGCGCGCGTGGCGACCGCGTCCATGGTCATCCGGTCGTAGCCGACCTCGCCGAGCAGTTCGAACACCGCGTCGCAGATCGCTTCGCGCCGCTCGGGACCGCGCCGGGAGCCGCGCGGCTCCGGCAGGCCCAGCCCGCGCAGATCGATCTCGGTGTCGACCACGATGCCCTTCCTTCCCGGCGGTTCACCGGTGTACGGAACCGTTCCGTATCGGAACTCTATCCCGAACCGCCTGCTGTACGAAACCGTTTCGTTCAGTAATAAATGTGATCCATGTCACAGCAGTTGCCCGCCGTCGCGTCCATGCTCGCCGGTTGCCCGGGTCGACACAAGAAGCGGTCGAGGCTCGGCGGGGCGAGCCAGCTGTGGCGACTCAAGCGTGGCGGCTCGGCCCGGCGTAAAATCTGCCAACGCTAGTTGGCCAACGCTTGTTGACTTCCCGATGCGGCCAGACCTACGCTGAAGGCGAAACGGGAGCGAATCAGAAGGCGGTGACGCGCGATGACGCAGTCGAATCACTCAGATCGAGAGAGCATTAACGCCGGTCAGGCCGCTGATCAGGGCCAGGACGTGGTGATCGTCGGAGCGGGGCCGACCGGGCTGCTGCTGGCCGGAGACCTCGCGCAGCGCGGGGTCGCGTGCACGGTGCTCGAGCGCCGCGTCGGCCCGCCCGACACGACCACCACCCGCGCGTTCGCGGTCCACGCCCGCACCCTGGAGCAACTCGACGCGCGCGGCCTGGCTGACCGGCTGATCGAGACCGGCACGACAGTGGACGGGCTGCGGCTGTACGGAAAGGTGTCCATCTCCTTCGCGCAGCTTCCCAGCCGCTTTCCGTACCTGCTGGTCACGCCGCAGTTCAACGTGGAGCGGCTACTGGAGGAGCGGGCGGTCGCGGCCGGCGCGCGGGTGCTGCGCGGAGTCAGCGTGGTCGGGCTGAGCCAGGACGCTGAGGGCGTCGCTGTGCGGGTCCGGCCGGCAGCGGTGTCAGGCGAGGCGGCGGGGAACGGCAACGCGGCGGCCGACGAGGAAGCCGAATCGGTCTACCGGGCGAAGTACGTAGTCGGCACAGACGGCGTGCACAGCACGGTGCGTAACGCGCTCGGGTTGCCTTACCCCGGCCAGCCGGTCGTCCGCTCCCTGATGCTCGCGGACGTGCGGTTCGCCGAACCGCCGACAGACGTGCTGACGGTTGCTGCGGTAGGCGATGTCTTCGCCTTCGTCGCGCCGTTCGGTGACGGCTGGTACCGCACCTTCTGCTGGAACCGAGACCACCAGGTGCCGCCGAGCGCTCCGCTTGAGCTGTCCGAGATCCGCGAAGTCCTCGAGCGCGCGTTCGGTACCGACTTCGGCCTGGCCGAGGCGCGGTGGATGTCCCGCTTCCAGAGCGACGAGCGCCAGGTGCCCGAGTACCGGGTCGGGCGCGTGTTCCTGGCCGGAGACGCCGCGCACTGCCACTCGCCGGCTGGCGGCCAGGGCATGAACACCGGCATCCAGGACGCGGCGAACCTCGGCTGGAAGCTGGCGGCCGCGCTGAAGGGCCAGACCTCCGATCCCGAGCGGCTGCTGAACAGCTACCACGCCGAACGGCACCCGGTCGGCCGCCAGGTGCTTCGCAGCAGCGGCGCGCTGGTGCGGCTCGCGCTGATCAAGTCGCTGGCCGCGCGTACCGCGCGTGATGTGCTGAGCAGCGCCGCAGTGCGAGTCCCGGCCATCGCTCACCGCGCCACGGACACGGTCAGCGGCATCGGCATCGACTACACGAAGACACCCGTCTTTACCGACGCATCCGGCGCGCACGCCGAAGTCGGCAAGCGCATCGGCGACCTCAGCCTCAGCGACGGACGGCTGTACGAGCGGCTTCGCGACCGCCGGTTCGTGCTTATCGGCCAATCCGCCGATGACGCACAGCTCGCCGAGGACTGGGAGGGCAACGTTGGCTATGCCATGAGCGCTGAGGTGAAGCACCCGATGCTGCTAGTGCGGCCGGACGGATACGTGGCGTGGGCTAGCGATGAAACGGACCCGATGGCTCGTGCATCCGCGGTGCGTAAGGCGTTGACTGAGTGGTGTGGCGAGCCTCGGTAACCCGAGAGCAAGATGCGTTACATAGGAGGAGCGGAGGTGGTGGAGATGGACATGCAGCAGGAGCTGGAGGCGCGTTTCGCGGATCGAGCCGCTGCCGGCCGCCGCCTGGCCGCTCGCCTGGAGTACCTGCGTGACCAGCGGCCGGTGATCCTCGGGCTGCCGCGCGGCGGGGTGCCCATCGCGTACGAAGTCGCGCGCGCCCTGCAGGCACCGCTGGACGTGATCGTCGTACGCAAGCTCGGTGTGCCGTGGCTGCCCGAGCTGGCCATGGGCGCGATCGGCGAGGGCGGAAGCCGCGTCGTGGACCGCGGACTGCTACAGCACGAGCGGATCACCGACGATCTGCTCGCCGAGGTCGAGCAGCGCGAGTCGGCAGAGCTGCTGCGGCGCGCGCAGACCTACCGCGCCGGCCGCGATCCCGTCTCGATCGAGGGCCGGACGGTCGTCGTGATCGATGACGGGATCGCCACGGGCGCCACCGCGCGGGCCGCCAGCCTGGTCGTGAAGCAGCGCGGCGCGGCGCGGGTCGTGCTGGCCACGCCCGTGCTGCCGCCCGAGCTGATCGGCGCGCTCGGCCGCGTCGCCGACGAGCTGGTCTGGCTGTGCGCCCCGGAACCGATGGTCGCGGTCGGCAACTGGTACGAGGACTTCGAGCAGCTCACCGACGCCGAGGTGGTCGATCTGCTCGCCCGCGCCGACGAGACGCGGTGAGATTGACGAGCGCGGTGACATGAAGAGCGCGGTGACATGAAGAGCGGCGAGATGGAAGCGCACTGATTTCGCGGCAGTAGCCGGACGAAATCAGGAAGCGGAGATACCGACCGCGGTAACTCCGTCCAAAGTCCCGACGTAAGCGCGGTCCTGGCCAAGCGTCGGGGAGGCGAAGTGCGGGCCCTTGCCGACCTGCACCTGCGCGATCTGCTTGCCAGTGCGCTGATCGAGCGCGTAGAGGATCCCGGCGCC
>NZ_DASRGV010000246.1:0-22891 GCF_035650855.1 Actinocrinis sp.
CAGCAGCCGCAGCACGATCGCGATATCGGCGAGCCGTTCGGATATATCCCCGGCGACGAGCAGCCAGTCCTCTTCCGAATGCGGTCGCAGCGCCTGGACGACAGAGCGGTTCTCCGCGTAGGAAACGTGCAAGTCGCTGACCGCCAGCAGCTTGCCGCCTGAGCCGGAATCGCCGGGCGAGCCGGCCCCGGCGCGGTCGTCTTCGCGCCCTGTCTCGCTGTCTGCCGCGCCGTCGACGCCGTCCATTGCTCTAGCCTGCCGGTAATGCGGGTGTCGAGGCAATCCCCGGGTGCTTTGATGGCCGCATGACGACAGAGTCCGAGCAGCCGGGCGAGCACGCCCGGTCCGTGCACCAAAACCTGCACCACCTGCCGTTCGGTCGCCGCGTCGAGCCGCGTTACGACTTCGGTGCGTGGAGCACCTTCCCCTACGAGTTCGACGGCCTGCAGCGCATCAGGGTTCTGGACGAACCGGTGCTGCCCGAGCCACCGCGAAAAGGCGAGCCGGGCGGGGCGGAATGCACCGCCTGCGCCACGAGTGATGAGGCGCAGCTGTGGACCGACGAGTTATGGCGGGTGCACGCGCTGTCCGAGCCGAGCGCGTCTCCGGCGGTCGTCATCCTCGAACCGCGCGCCCACTGCGACCTTGGCGACCTGCCCGCGCGGGAATCAGCGCAGCTCGGGCCGCTCATCCAGCGCATCGAACGGGCGATCCTCGGCCTCGGCGGAGTCGGCCGGGTGCACGTCATGCGCTGGGGTGACGGCGCGTCACATCTGCACTGGTGGTTCCTGGCCAGGCCGGAAGGGATGCTTCAGATGCGCGGGGCGTTCATGCCGATCTGGGACGACGTGCTGCCGGCGCTCGACCACGCGACCTGGCAGGGCAACCTCGCGCGAATCGCCGCCGCGCTGGCCGCAGACGGCGGCACGGCGCACTTCACGCTCGGAAGCGAGTGACCGCTAGCCCGAGAGGGCATGGTCAGACGCGCCGCAGCAGAGCGAGGTACATAGCGTCGGTGTCGTGCAGGTGAGGCCACAGCTGCACGTCCGGGCCGTCGCCCAGCTCCGGGACACCCGGCAGGTACGGCCGGGCGTCGAGCTGTTCGACGTCATCGCGCCGCGCGAGCACGTCCGAGACGACGAGGCGGGTCTCGGCCAGGTGCGGGGAGCAGGTGACGTACGCGACGAGCCCGCCCGGCCTGGCCGAATCGAGCGCCGAGGCCAGCAGCCTCTTCTGCAGTTCGGCCAGCCGGGAGACGTCGGCGGGCTCGCGACGCCAGCGGCTTTCGGGTCGGCGGCGAAGTGCGCCGAGGCCGGTGCAGGGCGCGTCGAGTAGCACGCGGTCGAAGGTCGCGGGACGCCACGGCGGTTGAGTTCCGTCCGCGGTGACGACCTTGTGCACGCCGCGGATCGGCTGCAGGGCCCGCTTGACCAGACGGGCGCGGTGCGGGGCGATCTCGGCGGCGACGAGCCTTGCGCCGCGCTGCGCGCCGGTGGCCGCGAGGAGCGCGGCCTTTCCTCCGGGGCCGGCGCACAGGTCGAGCCAGAGCCGGTCGCCGTCAGAAGAATCAGCACCGGACGAGTCGGCGCCGGACGAGTCGGCCTCGGTCAAATCGTCGCCGTCACCGTAGACGTCCGCGACACGATCCGCGTCGGCTGCGCGATCGCCGAGCGGAGCGGCCATCAGCGCCAGCGCGACAAGCTGGCTGCCCTCGTCCTGCACGCCGGCCCGTCCCCGCGCCACCGCCTCAAGGCGCGCCGGGTCGCCCTCCGGCAGATACGCCGCTGTCGACGCGTAGCGACCCGGCTCAGCACCCTGCTTCACCAGGTCGGCCTGCTCGGCGAGTCCCGGGCGCGCGGCGAGCGTGACGCCGGGCCGCTCGTTGTCGGCTTCGAGCAGCCGGTCGATCTCGTCGTAGGCGGCGTCCTTGCCCCGGTGCGCGGCCAGCGAATCCCAGAGCGCTGAGACGACCCACACCGGGTGCGAGCGGTAGACCGCGAGGTATCCCTCGGGGTCGCGTCCCGGATCGGGGGCAACGCGATCCACCCATGCGCGCAGGTCCAGCCGCGCCACCTTGCGCAGCACCGCGTTGACCATGCGCGCCGCGCCCTCGTGCGCCACCTCGCGGGCTAGTTCGACGGAGCTGTCCACCGCCGCGTGCGGCGGAATCCGGGTCGCCAGCAGCTGGTGCGCGCCGAGCCGCAGCACGTCGAGCACTTCGGGATCGAGCTGCGCGAGCGGCCGGTCGACGCACGCGGACAGGATCGCGTCATACGTGCCGCGCCCGCGCAGCGCGCCGTAGGCCAGCTCGGTCGCGAGAGCCGCGTCGCGCGCGTCGAGCCGCCGCTCGGCGAGCAGCCTGGGCAGCACGAGGTTGGCATAGGCCTCGCGCTCGGCCACCGCGCGAAGGGTGTCGTAGGCGGCGAGTCGGGCTGGGTCGGTGCGCATCAGACCATTATCCCGTGCGCGAGAGGTCGTTTCGGCCGCGCTTGGCCACGCATGGCCAGGCGAGCGGAACTGCTTGACCGGCGGAGCGAGACAGCTACTCGAACCGCGCGCCTTCGTGCAGCCGCAGGCCGCGTGCCCAGTCGGCGGCCGCCATGCGCCGCTTGCCCTGCGCCTGCACATCGCCCAGTCGCACGGTGTGCCCCGAGCCGGTGCCGACCTGGAGGCCGCGCTTGTCGCTGACGATCGTACCGGGCTCGACGTCGGTGATGCCCGGGATCGGCGTGACCGGGAAGATCTTGACCCGCTCGCCGCCCAGCGTGGTCCAAGCCCCCGGGGCCGGAGTGCACGCGCGCACTTGCCGGTCGATGTGCAGCGCGGGGGTCTTCCAGTCGATCCGCGCGTCGTCGGTCGTCAGCTTCGGCGCCTGCGATACGCCTTCGGCCGGCTGCGGGACCGCGTTCAGGCGGCCCTCCTCGATCCCGTCCAGGGTGGCGACGAGCAGCCGCGCGCCGTCGACGGCGAGCCGTTCCAGCAGGTCGCCGCTGGTGTCGGTGCGGCCGATCTCCTCGGTGACTGTGCCGAAGACCGGGCCGGTGTCCAGGCCCTCCTCGAGACGGAAGGTGCACGCGCCGGTGACCTCGTCGCCGGCCAGGATCGCGCGCTGCACCGGGGCGGCTCCGCGCCACGCCGGCAGCAGCGAGAAGTGCAGGTTGATCCATCCGTGCCGCGGGACCTCGAGCGCCGCGGGCGGGATGAGGCCGCCGTACGCGACGACCGGGCAGGCATCGGGGGCCAGCTCAGCGAGCCGGGCGAGGAACGCGGGATCGCGCGGGCGCGGTGGCGTGAGCACCTCGATTCCCGCCTCGTCGGCGACCCGGCGCACCGGGGAGGGCTCCAGCCGACGGCCGCGGCCGGTCGGCGCGTCGGGCCGGGTGAGCACCGCGACGACCTCGTGCCGGGAGTCCAACAGCGCCTTGAGCGACGGGACGGCCGGCTCCGGCGTCCCCGCGAACAGCACCCTCATGGTTCGACTTCCTCCGCCATCCCGATCCCGACCCGACCCCGCTCGTGCCGCCTCGCTCGCCCCGTACCGCTTGCGCGGATCCCGCCCGTGCAGATTCCGCCGCCGCTAACGCGCCTGGCCGAAGGTCGGGTGCGGCGAGGCCTTGATCTGCGGGATCTTGGCCGCCTCGGCGTTCGCGCCGGAGTCGGCGCGGCCGCCGTTGGCCCAGTCCGCCTGGCGGATCGCGCGCAGCGCGGCCTTGCGGGTCTCCCGGTCGAGCCGGTCGACGAACAGGATGCCGTCGAGGTGGTCGGTCTCGTGCTGGAAGCACCGGGCCAGCTTCTCGCTGCCCTCGATCACCACCGGATCGCCGTACTCGTTGTATCCGCGGGCCACCGCGCGCAGCGCCCGCGTGCACGGGAACGCCAGATTGGGGATGGACAGGCAGCCCTCGTCGCCGTCCTGGATCTCGTCGGACAGGTCCAGCTGCGGGTTGATCAGATGCCCGACCTCGCCGTCCACGTTGTACGTGAACACCCGCAGCGAGACGCCGATCTGCGGGGCGGCCAGGCCGGCGCCCGGGGCGTCGAGCATGGTGTCCGTCAGGTCCTTGACGAGCCGGCGCAGCTCCTTGTCGAAGTCGACCACGGGATCGGCCTTGGTGCGCAACACCGGGTCGCCGAACAGCCGGATCTGCTGGATCGCCACTGGTTCGCCGTCCGTTCGTGTCGTCTTGGCCGCGCCCGTCCCGCTGGGTCGAGTGTAACGAAGCCGGGGCACGCGCCGTGCCGCTGCGCCCGCGCTCGCGGCGCGCGTCAGGCCAGGTCGGCGGGGTCGATCCGGATGCGCACGTGCGCGGGGGCCTTGCGGGCCGTGCGCACGCCCTGCGTCGCCTTGAGCGCTTCGGCCAGTCTCCGGCCGCCGGCGCGGGCGCAGCGGATCAGCACTCGATGCTGCTGTTCGCCCGGCTCGCCGCCGTTGGGCACCGGGGTCGGGCCGAGGATTTCCGCGTCGTCGGGCAGCGTGAGCGTGGTCATGAACTCGTCCAGGGCCGAGTACGGCGCGGTCAGTTCCGCTATCCGGGCGGCCGGCGGATAGCCGAGCTCCGCGCGGTCGGCCAGTTCCCGGCGGGCGAAGGCGGCCGGGTCCCAGCGCACCAGGGCCTGCACGGGAGCGGCAGTGGGCTCGGCGGCGATCGCGACCACGCCGCCTTCCGCCGCGGGACGCACCAGCGCGGCGGCCGCGAGCCAGCGCCGCAGCGCCTGCTCGGCCGCGCGCAGGGTCGGCACTCCGAGCAGCAGGTCGCCGTCGAGCAGCACCGCGGCGGCGAAACCGCCGGCGGCGACCGGCTCGGCGCCCGGCGTGGCGACGATCAGGGCGGGCTCAGGACCGATCTCGGTCAGGATCGCTCCGCCTCGGCTCAGCCGCACGGTCACGCCCGGGAAGGCCCGCCCTAGCTCCTCGGCGCTGCGGGCCGCGCCGGTGGCGCGGGCGCGGAACCGGCCGGCTCCGCAGCGGTCGCAGCGCCAGCGTTCGGCGATCTTGCCGCACCAGCGGCAGCGCGCCGAGTCGGCCGCTCCGGCGAGCGCGAGGGCGCCGTGGCAGTGCGCGCAGTGCGCGGCCTCGCGGCAGCGCACGCAGGCGAGAGCCGGCAGGTAGCCGGTGCGCGGGACCTGCACGAGCACGGGTCCGCGCTGGAGGCCGTCTCGGGCGACGCGCCACGCGAGGGCGGGGATGCGCGCGATCGCGGCGCCCGCGTCGCGAGCGGTGTCCCGGTCGGGGTCGACCGTACGGATCATCGGGGCGTGTTCGCGCATCACCGCGCGGGGCGCGGCGACGGGCCTGGCCCAGCGGCGCGCGACGAGCTGCGCGCCTTCCGCGGTGACCGTGTAACCGCCGATCAGCGCTGCCGCCCCGGATTGGTGCGCGCGGATCGTCAGCACCTCGCGCACGTGCGGATAGGGAGCGGCGCGATCGGCTAGTGACGAATCTCCGTCGTCCCACAGCGCGACCAGTCCGAGATCGGGCAGCGGGGCGAACATGGCGGCGCGCGTGCCCACGACACAGCGCACGTCGCCGCGCTTGGCCGTGAGCCAGCGGCTGTAGCGCTCCCCCGCGCCGAGGTCGGCGGTCAGCGCGACATGCCGGCCCTGGCCGAGCAGTTCGGCGAGCGCGGCGTCCATGCGGCTGACGTCGCGTCCGTCGGGGACCACGATCAGGGCGCTGCGGCCGCTGTTCAACGTGGCGTGTACGGCCGTGGCCAGGGCTCGCGACCAGTCAGGGCCGACCGCGGCGCGATCGGATTCCCCAGTGGCGACCGGGGCGATGCCCGGCAGCGCCGCCCACACCGCGCGCGGACTCTGCCCGGCGGCCAGCGCGGCGAGAAGCTCGGGACCGTTCGTGTAGTACTTCCACGGCTGCGGGTCGTATGCGGCGAGCGGGCCGCTCATCGGCGGGCGCGGCGCGGCCTTCTCGGTTCGGGCGTGCCGTGGCGGGATCGCCAGGCGCAGGACGTCGGCGACGGTTCCGGCGTACGCGTCGGCCACAGCGCGGGCCAGCTTGCCGATCTCCTGCGTCAGCACCGGCTCCGGCGAGACGACGCTGTGCAGCGGGGCGAGCCGGCCGGCGAAGTCGGTTTGCTCGGCGCGCTCCCAGAGGTAGCCGTCCACGAGCTGGCCGGCGAAACGCACCCGGACCCGCACCCCCGGCTGGGCCGCCTCGGCCAGTTTCGCCGGGACCGTGTAGTCCCAGAGCCGGTCCAAATGCGCGGGTTCGACGTCCACGATGACCTTGGCGACCGGCTGGCGCTGCGCCGGAATCGAGGCCGTCGGGTTCGCGTCAGCCGCCCGCGCCTTGCCGCGTGCGGCCTCGGCGCGGACGAGCGCCATCTGCTCGCCCGCGTGGTTCATCCGTCCTTTGTACCGGACCGGGCCGACAACGGAAGGCCACCGAACGCACCTGACGGGACATCAAATCTGATGTCCCGTCAGGTATGTGCCGCGAGTGAAACTTACCCGAGGATCAGGTCAGCCGATCATCGACTTGAGCGCCTCGACCCGGTTGGCCTGCTCCCAGGTGAAGTCCGGCAGCTCCCGGCCGAAGTGGCCGTAGGCGGCGGTCTGGGCGTAGATCGGGCGCTTGAGGTCCAGGTCGCGGATGATCGCGGCCGGACGCAGGTCGAAGACCTCGCCGACGGCCTGCTGGATCCGCTCCACGGACACGGTCTCGGTGCCGAAGGTCTCCACGAACAGGCCCACCGGGGCGGCCTTGCCGATCGCGTAGGCGACCTGCACCTCGGCCCGCGTGGCCAGGCCGGCCGCGACGATGTTCTTGGCCACCCAGCGCATCGCGTACGCCGCGGAGCGGTCCACCTTCGACGGGTCCTTGCCGGAGAACGCGCCGCCGCCGTGCCGCGCCATGCCGCCGTACGAGTCGACGATGATCTTGCGGCCGGTCAGGCCGGCGTCGCCCATCGGGCCGCCGATCTCGAAACGGCCGGTCGGGTTGACCAGCAGCCGGTAGCCCTCGGTGTCGATGTCGAGGCCGCCGCGCTGGAACTCGGCGAGCACGTGGTCGACCACGTACTCCTTGACGTCCGGGGTCAGCAGCGTGGCCAGGTCGATGTCCGAGGCGTGCTGCGAGGAGACCACGACTGTGTCCAGGCGCACCGGGCGGTCGCCGTCGTACTCGATGGTGACCTGGGTCTTGCCGTCCGGGCGCAGGTACGCGACGGTGCCGTCCTTGCGCACCGCGGCGAGCTGCTGGGCCAGCCGGTGCGCCAGCGCGATCGGCAGCGGCATCAGCTCGGGGGTGTCCGAGCAGGCGTAGCCGAACATCAGGCCCTGGTCGCCCGCGCCCTGCAGGTCCAGCTCGTCCAGGCCGCCGCCGACCCGCGACTCGTAGGCCGCGTCGACACCCTGCGCGATGTCCGGGGACTGGGAGCCGATCGACACGGACACGCCGCAGGACGCCCCGTCGAAGCCCTTCTTCGAGGAGTCGTAGCCGATGCCGAGGATCGTCTCGCGCACGATCGTGGGGATGTCGGCGTACCCGGAGGTGGTGACCTCGCCGGCGATGTGCACCTGGCCGGTGGTGATCATGGTCTCCACCGCCACGCGCGAGGCCGGGTCCTCCTTGAGCAGCGCGTCGAGGATGGAGTCGGAGATCTGGTCGGCGATCTTGTCGGGATGCCCCTCCGTCACGGATTCGGAGGTGAACAGGCGGCGGGCGGTGTCCGGACGGACCACAGGTCGGCTCCTTCTCGCAGCGGCTGCTGACTTAATGGCGGGGGCCAATGGACCCGCGCGCGTGCACGCGCCAGTCTATCCGTGCACACCAGACGCTTGGGTACCCCCCGGGAGTAGCGTACCGGGGCCGCACCCTTAGCGGGCGACTTCGGCGTTTACGCTCGTGGCGACGGAGTTACCGCACGCGAAACGCGCAGAACAGCTGTGCCAAGTTCCCATGGCAGGCGGCCGCATCCGGGATCGGAACGCGCCTCAGGCCTCTGCGACGCCGCTGCCGCGCAGTTGCGCGACCCGGTCCCAGACCGCGTCGGCGAGGGCCCGCTTCGAACCGAGCGGGACCTCGGTCTCCACGCCGTCCGCGCCGACGATGACGCCCTGGGTGACCTGCTGGCCGAAGACCTTGTCCGCGCCGACCTCGTTGACCACGAGCAGGTCCACGCCGTACGCGGCCACCTTGCGGCGGCCCAGGTCGAGGAAGGAGTCGCGCTCGTCGCCGGTCTCGGCGGCGAAGCCCACCACGGTCTGGCCCGGCGCGAGCCGGTCGCGGCCGAGCTCCCGCAGCACGTGGGGGTTCTGGACCAGCTCGACGACCGGGGCCGAGTGCTCGTCCGACTTCTTGATCTTCGACTCGGCGTAGTTCTTGGGCCGGAAGTCGGCGACTGCGGCGTTGGCGACGATCACCTGCGCGTCGACGGCGGCGGCGCGCATGGCGTCGCGCAGCTCCAGCGCGGTGCCCACGCGGATTACCTTGGCTCCGGCCGGATCGGGCAGCGTGACGTTCGCGGCGACCACCGTGACCTCGGCGCCGCGGGCCACCGCCGCGGCAGCCAGGGCGTATCCCTGCAGGCCAGAGGAGCGGTTGCCGAGGAACCGCACCGGGTCCAGGGGTTCGCGGGTGCCGCCCGCCGAGATCACGACGCGCAGTCCGAGCAGGTCCTCCGGCAGCGACCCGCCGCGGCGCAGCACGGCGACCGCGGCCTCGAAGATCTCGGCGGGTTCCGGCAGCCGGCCGGGGCCCGAGTCGGCGCCGGTGAGCCGGCCGACGGCTGGGTCGAGCACGATAGCGCCGCGCCGACGCAGCGTGGCGACGTTCTCACGAGTGGCCGGGTGCTCCCACATCTCGGTGTGCATCGCCGGGGCGAACACCACGGGGCAGCGCGCGGTCAGCAGCGTGTTGGTGAGCAGGTCGTCGGCGAGGCCGTGGGCCGCCTTCGCGAGCAGGTCGGCGGTGGCCGGGGCGACGAGCACCAGGTCGGCGGACTGGCCGAGGCGCACGTGCGGCACCTCGGAGACCCGGTCCCAGACCTCGGTCGAGACCGGATGCCCGGACAGCGCCTCCCAGGTGGGCGCGCCGACGAAGCGCAGCGCGGCGGCGGTCGGCACGACCTGCACGTCGTGGCCGGACTCGGTGAACCGCCGCAGTACCTCGCAGACCTTGTACGCGGCGATCCCGCCGCCTACGCCGAGGACGACGCGCGGCTTGGGCACCGGGGGCTCAGGCCTGCTCGACCGGCTCCGCCGTCAGCAGCCCGGCGTTGATCTCGCGCAGGGCGATCGACAGCGGCTTCTCGTGCACGTGGGTGTCGACCAGCGGGCCGACGTACTCCAGCAGCCCTTCGCCGAGCTGCGAGTAGTAGGCGTTGATCTGACGAGCCCGCTTGGCCGCGTAGATCACCAGGCTGTACTTGGAGTCGGTCGCCTCGAGCAGCTCGTCGATCGGCGGGTTGATGATGCCCTCGGGCTCGGTGACGGACACGAAGGAGACCTTCCGATCGGGAAAAGAGGTTCCTGCCGCGGCGCATCCGCCTAGGACAGGCCCATCAAGTTTACCAGTTCCCGCGCCACGTCCTGCACGGATGTGTTGACGAGGGTCACGTCGAACTCGGACTCCGCGGCCAGCTCGACCCGGGCCGCGGCCAGCCTGCGCTCGACCACCTCGGGCGGCTCGGTACCGCGGCGGGTGAGCCGGTGTACCAGCTCCTCCCAGCTCGGCGGGGCGAGGAAGACCTGGAGCGCTTCCGGCATCGCGGCGCGCACCTGGCGGGCGCCCTGCAGGTCGATCTCCAGGAGGGTGGGCACGCCCGCGGCGAGCCGGTCCAGCACGGGCTGGCGCGGGGTGCCGTAGCGGTTGCCGGCGAACTGCGCCCATTCGAGCAGCTCGTTGTTCGCCACCAGCTTGTCGAAGCCCTGCTGGTCGGTGAAGAAGTAGTGCACGCCGTGGATCTCGCCGGGGCGCGCGTGCCGGGTGGTGACCGAGACCGAGTGCCAGATCTCCGGATGGGCGGTGCGCAGGTGGGCGACCACCGTGCTCTTGCCCACTCCGGACGGACCGGACAGGACCGTCAGCCTGCGGGGGGCCTCGGCGCGGCCGTCGGGCCGGTCCGGTGCCCGCCGGGTGGCGGGCCGGCCGGGATGCGGGCCCGGGTCGAGACGCGTGTCAAGGCCCTGGGGGGCCGGCGGCGTCGAGGGTTCACCTTCACCGGTTTGCGTGGAGCTCACGCGCACCGAGGTTACCCCACGGCGCCGCGCGGGGCGGGTACACCCGCGCCGAGAAGGACCGGAGCAATGCCCGAAAGCCCGTCTTGGGTCCTCTCGGCGCGGTCGCGCCGGGTAGACGGCCCGACCGCTGCGCTCGCGCGCAGCGTTCGGAGTCCGACTACTTGGCGCCGCCGAACTCGCGCTCGAGCGCGGCGATCTGGTTGGCGCCGAGGCCCCGGACCCGGCGGGTCTCGGAGATCGACAGCCGCTCCATGATCTGCTTGGCCCGAACCTTCCCGACGCCCGGCAGGGACTCGAGCAGGGCCGAGACCTTCATCTTGCCGATTACGTCGTTCTTCTGGCCCTCGCGGACGACCTCGGAGAGTGAAGCCCCCGAGTGCTTGAGCCGGTTCTTGACCTCGGCACGCTCACGCCGGGCCGCGGCCGCCTTCTCGAGAGCTGCCGCGCGCTGTTCGGGTGTGAGGGGCGGAAGAGCCACGCCAATTCACCTCATGACGTCGATGCGGATCGATGGGTTGAGTCGTCCTGCCGTTCGCACGGCCGGGCGGCTCGGTTGTCCGTTGCCGGAACCTAGTCGCTTACAGCTTCAGTGGCAAGGTGACACCCCCGCTGGTCTGCGATAAAACCGGAGCGTACCGGAGTTCGCGGCGGCGCGTGCACGGGACCGCCGGATTTTTCGGCCCGCGCGTTCCGGCTTGGAGCGCTCTCAGCGACCCGCGGCGTAGCCCTGCATGCCCCGTGGATTGGCCGCAGCGCGCAGGACACCAGTGTCAGGATCACGATATACGGCCGAGAGTCTACCCAGCGACCAAGGCCCTGACGAAATCGGATCGTGACCGAGTTTACGCAGCTCAGACAAGGTAACAGCTGAAAATCTTGACTCGATCGCCAAGCCCAGAGGATCGCGTTGGCGCGGTGCGAATGATGAGGGCACTGCGTTGCTGTGCCAGGCCGGCGCGTCGATCGCGGCCTGCAGTCCGAGACCGTCGACGGCCCAGCCCAAAAGCAGCAACAACTGCCATTGGTCCTGCTGATCCCCGCCCGGCGTGCCGAAAGCAAGCACGGGCCGGCCATCGCGGCAGGCGAGCGAGGGGCTGAGGGTGATCCGCGGCCGCTTGCCGGGGGCGAGCGAGTTGGGCAGGCCGGGCTCGAGCCAGCACATCTGTGCCCGAGTTCCCAGGCAAAAGCCCAGCTCAGGGATGGTGGGCGAGGATTGCAGCCAGCCGCCGGACGGAGTGGCGGAGATCATATTTCCCCACCGGTCGACCACGTCGATGTGGCAGGTGTCGCCCCGGGTCGAGCCGTTCGCGGCGACTTCGCTCTCGCCGACTCCCTGTCGGCTCCCTGCGCGCTCGACCGCGCTCATTGCATCGACTGATTCGCCTGTTCGGGCCACTGATCGCGGGGAGTTCAGGAACGCAGCCAGGCGCGGCGGGCGGCCGCCGGGCGCACCGGGGCGCAGCACGGCGCAGGCTTGATCGCCGACGAGCGCTGCCCGATCGCGCAGATATCCCGGGTCCAGCAGCTGCTCGATCGGGACGTCCGGCCGGTCCGCGAACCAGGCCTCGCGGTCGGCGAAGGCCAGCTTGGCCACCTCGACGACGCGGTGCACCCGTTCAGCCGAGCCGGGCGGCGGTAGCTCGCCGAGCGCGTCGAGCATGCCGAGCTGCAGCAGGAGCGCGGGGCCCTGGGTCCAGGGGCCAGCCTTGTGGATCGTGAGGCCGCGCCACGGCAGGCTCACGGTCGGCTCGTAGCCCGGCCGCCAGGCGTCGAAGTCGGCGGCCGTCAGCAGGCCCGCATGGGCGCGTCCGGTCTCGTCCGGCACCGGGACCCGGCAGAACCGCTCGACGGCCTCGGCGACGAAGCCGGAGTACCAGGCGCGCAGGGCGGCGTCGATCTGGGCCTCCCGGCCGGGTCCGGCCGCTTCCGCCTCGGCCAGCACGCGCCCGTAGGTGGCCGCCAGCGCCGGAAGCCGCAGCAGCTCACCCGGCCGCGGCACGCGCCCCTCAGGCAGCCATTGGGCGGCCGAGGAGGGCCAGTGCTCGCGCAGGTGGTCCGCGACCGCGCCGATGGTGCCGACGACGCCCGGAGCGAGCGGGTGCCCGTTCGCGGCGTAACCGAGGGCGTAGTCGAGCACGTCGCGCAGGCGCATGGTGCCGTGATCGCGCAGCAGGGTCAGCCACGCCCCGACGGCGCCGGGCACGGTGGCGGGCAGCAGGCCGGTGCCCGGGATCAGGTCGATGCCGAGGGATTCGAAGTGCTCGATGGTCGCGGCAGCCGGTGCGGGCCCCTGCCCCGCGAGCACTCGGGGCGTGGGGTCGGCCGCGGTGCTGGTGGCGGCGGTGGCCAGGATCATCGGGACCTCGCCGCCCGGCCCGTTGAGGTGCGGTTCGACGACGTGCAGGGTGAAGGCCGCGGCCGCCGCGGCGTCGAAGGCGTTGCCGCCGCGTTCGAGCACGGACATGCCGGCGGCGGTCGCGAGGTAGTGGGTCGAGGCGATCATGCCGAAGGTGCCCGACAGCTCGGGGCGGGTGGTGAAGGTCGGCTCGGTCATGACCGCACCCTATTCCCGACCCCTACCGCCTCGGCGCGGCCTTTTGCGCGGGCTGGACGGCCTCGTCGGGCCGGTCCAGCAGGTGGACCGCGGGGGCGAAGGTGGACCAGAGGGCGAGCAGGACGAAGGCCCCGGACAGTACGAGCATCGCGGTGGGCACGCCGAAGTTGTCCGCGAGCACGCCCGCGGTCACCGGCGCGGTCCACAGCAGCCCCGAGGTGCCGAAGCTGAGCGCCGAGGAGACCCGGCCCATCAGCGCGTCGGGCACGATCCGCAGCTGGTAGCTCTCCAGCAGCACGGTCAGCGGCACGATGAGGAACACCAGGAAGGCGGCGATCGTGCCGATCTCCCAGGGCCGGGGCGCAGCCGCGATGCCGAGCACCGCGGGGCCGATGATCCACGAGGCGGCGAGCACGACGGTGCGCGAGGGCACCCGCTTGAGCAGCAGCGGCGCGACCAGCGCGCCGCCGAGGCCGCCGATCGCGGCCAGTGCGGTGACCGCGCCGACCGTCGTGGGGCTGCCGCCGCGCGCTTTGAGCAGCGCGATGACCAGCAGCACGATGCCGCCGAGCAGGGCGCTGGTCAGGGCCGACCAGATGATGATGAAGCGCAGGTAGACGCTGGTGCGGATGTACGCGAAGCCCTCGCGCATGCCCTGCCAGGCGGTGTTGGCGGCGCCGGCCTCCCCCGGGTCGGGACCGAGCGGTTTGCGGATCATCCCCACGCCCACCGCGCTGACCAGGAAGGAGATCGCGTCGCCGAGGAACGGTATCCACTTGCCGATGGAGAACAGCGCGCCGCCGAGCGGGGGCCCGGCCAGCCGGGAGATCATCTCGCGGCCCTGCTTGGAGGCGGACAGGGCCTGGAACTGCTCCGGCGGCACGATCCGCTTGAGCACCGGGTTCATCGCCGCGCCGCCGATGCCGTTGCACATGCCCTGGATGAGGGCGACGGCGCCGATGTGCACGACGTTGACGTAGCCCTCGGCCACGGCCGCCACCACCGAGCCGACGGCGACAGCCTGGATGAGGTCGGCGGTGACGGCGAGCCTGCGCCGCGAGTAGCGGTCGGCGAGCGCCCCGCCGAGCAGGGTGGTGGACAGGCCGCCGATGTTGAGGCAGGCGCCGACCACGCCCGCGCGGGCGACCGAGCCGGTGGCGTAGAGCATCAGCAGCGGATAGGCCAGCTGGGACATCGCGCTGCCCAGCGAGGAGACCAGGGAGCTGATCCACCAGCCGGCGTAGTCGCGGTTGCGCCACAGCGGCATCACGCCGCGTACCGCCGAGGTGGAGATCGTCGCGGCGTTCTCGGCGGCGGCCTCCACATCTGGACCTATGGGCCCGCGCGGGCCGTCGGCGGTGTCGTTCAGGTGCGCAGCGTCGGTCAGGGACGCCGAGTCGTTTCGGGACGCGCCGGACGCGGTGTCGGCGGCGGTCTCGGTGTCGTTCAGCTGCGCGTCCTCGGCGAGGTCGGCACCCCCGCCGGCGGAAGCGTCCTTCGCGTCATCCACCTTGCGACCGTTCAATGCGCAGTCCTCGGCACTGTCGACATCCTCGCGCTCTGGGCAGTTCGGCAGCGCCTGAGCCGACACTGCCAAAGCCCATATTGCCCCGCCCGATCATTTCGAACACGGCTCGGGCGGCCCGCGATCACGCTGGGCACGCTCACAGCGAGGCCCGGCGCCGTCCGCGACGCCGCGACGCCGCGCCGCCGCGCCGCGGCGTCTCAGCCGGCCTGGGCCATCACCCTGGCGGCGTTCTCGGCGATCCGGCCGAGCAGGTCGCGCACCAGGGCGACCTCCGCCTCGGAAAGGCCGTCGGTCAGGCGCTGCTCCAACTTGTCCACCAGCGCGTCCGACTCCTCGAACACCGCCCGGCCCTGCGCGGTCAGCTTGATCTCGACCAGGCTGCCGTGCAGCGGATGCGGGGCGCGGCGCACGAAGCCGCGCAGCTCCATCCGGGAGAGCAGGCTGTTCATCGTCTGCTGGGTGACGCCGCAGCGGCGGGCCAGCTCCGCGGTGTTGATGCCGGGGTTGTCGCTCAGCACCGCCAGCGCCGCCTGCTGCGCGGCGGTGATGCCCACTTCCCGCACGGCGGCCTCCTTCGCCGCCTGGGTGGCTTGCTCGGCTCGCTTCACGTGAAGCAGCAGTCGCTCCGAGTAGTGCTGCATGCGCTCAGTCTATGAGGCGGTGACGGTCCGTGTCGCGAGTCAGAAGGCATAGATCCTACGACTTGCGCGCCAAAGCTCTGCCTGTGCCTCGGAAACCGTGTCCCTTAGTACGCCAGCGCTGTACGGCAAGCGTCGATGGACCGCGCCGCGGCCTCGCGAAGGCCTGCGACGTGGGGCCCGTGGCGTAACAGTTCGCGCGACATCGCCGGGACGACGTTGTGCAGGGCGTCGCCGAACAGCCCACGCAGATCCTCGGGCGTCGCACCCTGCGCGCCGAGGCCCGGGGCGAGGATCGGCCCGTTCAGCGCGGAGAGGTCGAACGGCACCTCGGCGAGGGTCGCGCCCACCACCGCACCGATCGAGCCCATCGGTTCGAGCCCTGCGTTACGTGCGGCCGCGCCTTCCAGGATCGCCGCGCCGACGGTCTTGCCGTCAGCGGTCAGCGCACGCTGGACCGAGCCGCCTTCCGGGTTCGAGGTGAAGGCGAGCACGAATACACCGGCACCGTGCTTCTCCGCGGTCGCGTACAGCGGTTCGAGCGAGCCGTAGCCGAGATAGGGCGAGGCGGTCAGTGCGTCGGCGAACAGCGGCGCGGCCGAGTCGAGGTACGCCTGGGCGTACGCCTCCACGGTCGAGCCGATGTCGCCGCGCTTGGCGTCCAGGACGACCAGCGCACCCGCCGACCGCGCGTCGGCGATCGTGCGCTCCAGGACGGCGATGCCGCGCGAGCCGAAGCGCTCGAAGAAGGCAGACTGCGGCTTGAGCACCGCGACGCGGTCGGCGAAGGCCTCGACGACCGTGGCAGCGAAGCGTTCCAGGCCGGCCACGTCGTCGGTCAGGCCCCAGGAGGTCAGCAGGGAGCTGTGCGGGTCGACGCCGGCGCACAGGGGCCCGCGGGCATCGAGCGCGGCGCGCAGCCGGGCTCCGAACGGGGCGGTCATCGGCTCGCGTTCTCCTCTCGGCGGCCCGGGCCGCTCGACTGATTTCGCCCGGTTTCGGGCGAGGACGCGTCGTGTCGGCGCGGGCCCGGCTGGATCCATCCGCTGCGGCTCAGGCCGCGATGGATGCGCGCCGCCCAGAACGGTCCCTCGTAGACGAATCCGGTGTAGCCCTGGAGAAGGGTGGCGCCGGCCGCCAGCCGCTCGGCGGCGGCGTCAGCCGTCGTGATTCCGCCGACGCCGACGATGGTCATCTCGTCGCCGACTCGCGCGCGCAGTCGCCGCAGCACCTCCAGCGCGCGTTCCCTCAGCACTGGGCCGGAAAGGCCGCCCGCGCCGAGCGCCTCGACTTCGGGCGAGGGCGTGGACAGGCCGTCGCGGCGGATCGTCGTGTTGGTCGCCACGATGCCGTCGAGGCCGATCTCGACGGCCAGGTCGGCGACCGCGTCGATGTCCTGGTCGGCGAGGTCGGGGGCGATTTTGACCAGCAACGGCACGCGCCGGCCGGCCGCCTCGTCCGCCGCCGCGCGCACGGCCAGCAGCAGCGGTCGCAGGACACTGACGGCTTGCAGGTTGCGCAGCCCGGGGGTGTTGGGCGAGGAGACGTTGACGACGAGGTAGTCGGCCAGCGGTGCGAGCAGCCGGGCCGAGGTCTCGTAGTCGGCGATGGCCTCGTCCTCCGGCACCACCTTGCTCTTGCCGAGGTTGATGCCGACGATCGGCGATCCGGCGCCCCGGGTCCGACCCTGGCGCCGCTGCCGCTCCCGCCACCGCGTCAGCCGGGCCGCGACCGCCTCGGCCCCGTCGTTGTTGAAGCCCATCCGGTTCACCAGCGCCCGGTCCCGGGGCAACCGGAACAGGCGCGGCGCCGGGTTGCCCGGCTGGGGCCGCGCGGTGACCGTGCCGACCTCGACGAAGGCGAAGCCGAGCGCCGCGAGCCCGTCGATGCCGACCGCGTTCTTGTCGAAGCCGGCCGCCAGCCCGAACGGACCCGGGAAGTCCAGGCCGAGCGCGCGCACGGACAAGGCCGGATCGCGCGGGCCGCAGGAGGACCGCAAGACCCGCGCCACGCCCGGCACCGCCGCGGCGGCCCGGATCGCGCCGAAACCGAGGCGGTGGGCGCGTTCCGGGTCCATCCGCCGGAAGACGGCTGCGAACAGGAGCCGGTAGAGCATCAACTCACCGCGCTGGGCACAGAGGCCGCGTCCGGCGTCGCGGCCGCAGCAGGGGTCTGGATCCCGCCGGCCTCGGCGCGCGACGCGTTGATCCGCGCCGCGTACTCCTGCAGCGACCCGACGCCCACGTCCCCGCGGCGCAACGCTTCGATGCCGAGCACCGCCGCGCCGAGGGCCTGGATCGTCGTGATGCAGGGCTTGCCCATCGAGACCGCGGCGGTACGGATCTCGTAGCCGTCCAACCGCGGCCCGACGCCGTGCGGCGTGTTGATGATCAGGTCGACGTCGCCGTCCATGATCCGCTGCACGATCGTCGGCTCGCCGTTCGGGCCGGTTCCCTGAGAGTGCTTGCGGACGACGGTCGCGGTCACGCCGTTGCGGCGCAGCACCTCCGCGGTGCCCTCGGTGGCGAGGATCTCGAAGCCGAGGTCGGACAGCGCCTTGATCGGGAACACCATCGAGCGCTTGTCGCGGTTCGCGACCGAGACGAACACCCGCCCGCCGGTCGGCAGCGAGCCGTAGGCGCCGGTCTGCGACTTGGCGAAGGCGGTGCCGAAGTCGGCGTCGATGCCCATGACCTCGCCGGTGGACTTCATCTCCGGGCCGAGCAGCACGTCCACGCCGCGGCCGTCCGGCATCCGGAACCGCGACCACGGCATCACGGCCTCCTTGACCGCGATCGGCGCGTCGAGCGGCAGCGCGCCGCCGTCGCCCTCGGCCGGGAGCAGCCCCTCGGCGCGCAGGTCGGCGATGGTGGCGCCGAGGCTGACCCGGGCCGCGGCCTTGGCCAGCGGGACCGCGGTCGCCTTGGACACGAACGGTACGGTGCGCGAGGCGCGCGGGTTGGCCTCCAGTACGTAGAGGATGTCCCCGGCCAGCGCGAACTGGATATTGATCAGACCCCGGACGCCGACGCCCTTGGCGATGGCCTCGGTCGAGGCGCGCAGCCGCTTGATGTCGTGCGAGCCGAGGGTGATCGGGGGCAGCGCGCAGGCCGAGTCGCCGGAGTGGATCCCGGCCTCCTCGATGTGCTCCATGACCCCGCCGAGGTACAGCTCGGTGCCGTCGTAGAGCGCGTCCACGTCGATCTCGATCGCATCGTCGAGGAACCGGTCGACCAGCACCGGGTGCTCGGAGACCAGGCCGGCGTGCCGCTCCAGGTACTCGGCGAGCGAGGCCGAGTCGTACACGATCTCCATGCCGCGGCCGCCGAGCACGTACGAGGGCCGCACCAGCACCGGGTAGCCGATCTCGTCGGCGATCGCACTGGCCTCGGGGAAGGAGAACGCGGTGCCGTGCTTGGGCGCCGGCAGCCCAGCCTGTTCGAGGACCCGTCCGAACGCGCCGCGCTCCTCGGCCAGGTGGATCGCCTCGGGGCTGGTGCCCACGATCGGCACGCCGGCGTTCTTGAGCCGCTGCGCCAGGCCCAGCGGGGTCTGCCCGCCGAGCTGCACGAGCACTCCGGCCAGGGGACCGGCCTGGCTCTCGGCGTGTACGACCTCGAGCACGTCCTCCAGGGTCAGCGGCTCGAAGTAGAGCCGGTCGGAGGTGTCGTAGTCGGTGGAGACGGTCTCCGGGTTGCAGTTGACCATCACGGTCTCGTAGCCGGCCTCGCGCAGCGCGAAGGAGGCGTGCACGCAGGAATAGTCGAACTCGACCCCTTGCCCGATCCGGTTCGGCCCGGAGCCGAGGATGATCACCGCGGGCTTGGCGCGCGGCGCGACCTCGCTCTCCTCGTCGTAGGAGGAGTAGTGGTACGGGGTGCTGGCGGCGAACTCGGCCGCGCAGGTGTCCACGGTCTTGTACACCGGCCGCACGCCGAGCGCGTGCCGCACCGCGCGCACCACCGGCTCCTCCAGCGAGCGGATCTGCGCGATCTGCGCGTCGGAGAAGCCGTAGCGCTTGACCCGGCGCAGCAGGCCCGGGGTCAGTTCCGGCGCGGCGGCCAGCTCGCGGGCCAGCTCCTCGATCAGCGCGAGCTGGTCGAGGAACCAGGGGTCGATGCCGGTGGCCTCGTACGCCTCTTCCACGCTGGCCCCGGCCCGCAGCGCGGCCATCACGGCGTTGACCCGGCCGTCGGTCGGAATCGAGGCCTGCTCGAGCAGCGCGGCCTTGTCGCCGGGCTCGCCGCCGAAGTCGAACTGGGCGTCCTTCTTCTCCAGCGAGCGCAGCGCCTTCTGCATCGCCTCGGGGAAGTTGCGGCCGATCGCCATCGCCTCGCCGACCGACTTCATGGTGGTGGTCAGCCGGGCGTCGGCGTTCGGGAACTTCTCGAAGGCGAAGCGCGGCACCTTGACCACGATGTAGTCGAGCGTGGGCTCGAAGGACGCAGGGGTCTGTTTTGTGATGTCGTTCGGGATCTCGTCGAGCGTGTAGCCGACGGCCAGCTTCGCGGCGATCTTCGCGATCGGGAAGCCGGTGGCCTTCGAGGCCAGCGCCGAGGAGCGGGAGACGCGCGGGTTCATCTCGATGACGATGATCCGGCCGTCTTCCGGGTTGACCGCGAACTGGATGTTGCAGCCGCCGGTGTCGACGCCGACCGCGCGGATGACCGCGATGCCGATGTCGCGCAGCCGCTGGTACTCGCGGTCGGTGAGCGTCATCGCGGGCGCCACGGTGATCGAGTCGCCGGTGTGCACGCCCATCGGGTCGAAGTTCTCGATCGAGCAGACCACCACGACGTTGTCGTTGCGGTCCCGCATGAGTTCGAGCTCGAACTCCTTCCAGCCGAGGATCGACTCCTCGAGCAGCACCTCGGTGGTCGGCGAGAGCTGGAGGCCGGTGCCGGCGATGCGGCGCAGCTCCTCCTCGTCGTGCGCGAAGCCGGAGCCGGCGCCGCCCATGGTGAAGGAGGGCCGCACGACGACCGGGTACCCGCCGAGGGTCTCGACCCCGGCCAGGCAGTCCTCCATAGAGTGGCAGATCACCGAGCGGGCGGACTCGGCGCCGATCGAGTCGACGATCCGCTTGAACCGGTCGCGGTCCTCGCCGGCCTGAATCGCCTCGATCTTCGCGCCGATCAGCTCGACCCCGTACTTCTCCAGCACCCCGGACTCGGCCAGCGCGACCGCCGTGTTCAGCGCGGTCTGGCCGCCGAGGGTGGGCAGCAGCGCGTCGGGCCGCTCCTTGGCGATGATCTTCTCGACGTACTCGGGCGTGATCGGCTCGACGTAGGTGGCGTCGGCGAACTCGGGGTCGGTCATGATCGTGGCCGGGTTCGAGTTGACCAGGATCACCCGCAGGCCCTCGGCCTTGAGCACCCGGCAGGCCTGGGTGCCCGAGTAGTCGAACTCGCAGGCCTGGCCGATGACGATCGGTCCTGAGCCGATCACCAGGACCGAGCTGAGGTCGTTCCGCTTCGGCATCAGGCCCCACCCTCCGTTGACTCGTTCACGGCCGGTGCGCCGCCCTTCTCCGCCTGCATCAGCTCTACGCTGCGCCCATGTTCGTCTCGCATGAGCTCGACGAATCTGTCGAACAGGTACGCGGCGTCATGCGGTCCTGCCGCCGCCTCGGGGTGGTACTGCACCGAGAACGCGGGCACGTCCAGGCAGCGCAGCCCTTCCACGACCCCGTCGTTCAGGCACACGTGGCTGACCTCTACGCGTCCGAACGGTGTGTCAGATACGCGATCCAGCGGTGCGTCCACCGCGAAGCCGTGATTGTGCGCGGTGACCTCGACCTTGCCGGTGAGGCGGTCCTGCACCGGCTGGTTGATGCCGCGATGCCCGTACTTGAGCTTGTAGGTGCCGAAACCGAGCGCACGGCCGAGCATCTGGTTGCCGAAGCAGATCCCGAAGACCGGCACCCGTCGCTCCAGCAAGCCCCGGGCCAACTCCACTGCCGCGTCCGCCGCAGCCGGGTCGCCGGGGCCGTTGGAGAAGAACACCCCGTCCGGTTCGAGCTCCAGCAGCTCCGGCAGCGAGATCCCGGCGGGCACGACGTGCGTCTCGATGCCGCGTTCGGCCATCCGGTGCGGGGTCATCGACTTGATGCCGAGGTCGACCGCCGCGACCCGGAAGCGCCGCTCCCCGATCGCCGGTACGACGTACGTCTCGGCCGTGGTCACGTCCCCGACCAGGTTCGCGCCCTTCATCTCGGGGCTCTCCAGGACCTGGGCCAGCAGCGCCCCGGCGTCCTGCTCGGCGGCCTCGCCGGAGAAGATCCCGACCCGCATCGCGCCGCGCTCGCGCAGATGCCGGGTGAGGGCGCGGGTGTCGATGCCGCTGATGCCGACGACGCCCTGCGCAGCCAGCTCGTCGTCGAGCGAGCGCACGGCGCGCCAGTTCGACACGCGCCGTGCCGGATCGCGCACGACGTAGCCGCTCACCCAGATGCGCGACGATTCCGGATCTTCGTCGTTCACGCCGGTGTTGCCGATGTGCGGGGCCGTCATCACCACGACCTGTCCCCGGTACGAGGGGTCGGTCAGCGTCTCCTGGTAGCCGGTCATCCCGGTCGCGAACACGGCCTCGCCGAAGGTCGCGCCGATCGCGCCGTAGGCCTCGCCGCGGAAGGTGCGGCCGTCTTCGAGCACCAGGACGGCGTCCGTGGCGGTCATCCCTTCGTCCTTTCCGTCAGCAGGGCGTCCACCCCGTCGATCAATCGCGCCCGGTCTCCCTTGGCGCGCGGCTGGAAGCCGGTGTCCAGCACCCGCCCGCCCAGCCGCCAGGTCAGCACGATCAGGCCCTCGCCGCCGGTCACCTTGCCAGCGATGCCGGGCGCCGTCTGCACCGACTCCACGTCTTCCGCCGGCACGAACACGTCGGGGGCCGCCTCACGCTCGAAAAGCACGCCGGACTTGCCGACGCGTACCCAGGCGTTGCTGCGCACGCCAAGGCCGTGTACCGCGATCCGGTCCAGCCAATCGCCGTGTGTGGTGGTCGATGCGTATACGCCCTCGACCGCGTCACCGAGCTCGCTGCCCTCCGGCGCGGTCGAAGGAGGAACCGGCAGGTCCGCCTGCCGCGCGGCGCGGTTCTTCCAGCCGCGCCACATCAGCCAGTACACGCCGCTGAGCACCGCGAGGACGAGCAGGGTGAGCAGGATGCGTCCGCCCCAGTGCGTTACCGGTGCGCTGTGCTGCCCCGCCGCCGTAGCGGTAGCGGCGACCGCACGCACCACCGCAGCAGTCGTCATCGCCGCGCTCACCGTTCCACCACCCGTCCGTCCAGTACCGTCGCCGATCCGTGTAGCAGCGTCGCCACGACCGCACCCGGCAGCTTCATCCCCGCGTAAGGCGTGTTGCGCGAGAGCGATTGCAGTGCGCCCGGCTCGATCACCCGCGAAGCCGCGGGGTCGACCAGCACCACGTTCGCGGGAGCGCCCGCCTCGAACGACCGGCCGTGCTCGGCCAGCCCGCCGATCCGGGCCGGCCGAACGGACATCCGGTCCGCCACGCCTGCCCAGTCCAGCAAACCCGTTTCCACCATGGTGCGCTGGACCACTGACAAAGCCGTTTCCAGGCCGAGCATCCCCATGGCGGCGACGGCCCACTCGCAGTCCTTGGCCTCGACCGGATGCGGCGCGTGGTCGGTCGCGACGGCGTCGATCGTGCCGTCCGCGAGCCCGGCGCGCACCGCCTCGACGTCGGCAGCCGAGCGCAGCGGCGGGTTGACCTTGTAGATCGGGTCGTAGCCCTGGATCAGGTCTTCGGTCAGCAGCAGGTGATGCGGCGTCACCTCGGCGGTCACCGGATAGCCGCGCGACTTGGCCCACCGGACGATCTCGACGGATCCGGCGGTCGACAGGTGGCAGATGTGCAGCCGCGATCCGGTGTGCGCGGCGAGCAGCACGTCCCGCGCGATGATCGCCTCCTCGGCGACCGCAGGCCAACCTTGCAGACCGAGCACGCCCGA
>NZ_DASRGV010000247.1:0-16007 GCF_035650855.1 Actinocrinis sp.
GATCCTCGAGGTGAGCAGCATCCCGGGCTACTCGGTCACGCCTACCGACGTGCTGGAGGCGCAGGGTTCGGGGAAGGACGTCACGCTGCCCAACGCGCACACGTACCTGGACGTTGAGCTGAACCCCGCCGACGACGAGGGCTACTCGGGCTCGACGCTGGTAACCACCGCGTTCCCGGAGGTCAAGGCGGCCAAGCAGATGGGCGGGTTCGAGGGCTACGCCCAGGTGGGCATCGGCCTGGATCACGCGTCGAGCTACACGGTCACCGTGCTGAGCCCGACCGAGCTGGCCATCGACGTCGCACACTGAGACTGACACTGGCACCGACAGGCGCGCAGCGGGGCGGCTCCGAGGACGGAGCCGCCCCGTTCTGATGCGGCGATGAGCCCGGCGCGTGCTCTAGCGAGGCTGGTCGGCTCGGCCGACCAGGATGATGCGCACCGCGTGCGTGATCTCGCTGACCGCGTAGATGATCCGCAGGTGGCCGACCTGAAGGCGGCGGTAGGTGCCCGAGCCGCCCAGCGCGGTGGAGTGGGTCGGCCGCGGATCGGCGGCCAGCAGGTGGACGGCCGGAATGACGCCCGCGGCCGCGTCGGGGTAGGTCTTGGCGAGCGTGGACAGTTGCTCGATCGCCTCGGGTTCCCAGGTCAGCTCGTAGAGGACGGCGTCGTCTCTCACAAGGGGCGGCCGTCCGGCGCCAAGCCGAACTGCGCGGCGACCTCAGCGTGCGGGACGGTGGCGCGGCCTTGCGCGCTGACCCGCTCGGCCTCGGCCAGGTCCCGGGCGTCCTCCAGCTGCCGGTAGTACGCCAGCCGCTCCGGACTGATCAGCACCGCGGCCGGTTCGCCGTGCTCGGTCAGCTCGACGATCTCCCCGCCGTAGCGGGCCCGGTTGACGACCTTGCCCAGGTGCGCGCGAGCCTCGCTCAGCGTGTAGGTGGTCACCCTGCAAAGTGTACGATTCGTAGCTTTTGCAGGCCAGGCCCTTCGGCAGATGGATTTTGCGCCGCGCCGCGCTACTTCCCGGCGCCGTCCGCGGATTCGGCCGCCGCGGCTTCGGCCTTGGCCGCGACCTCCAGGCGGAAGTAGCCCGCCGAGTGCACCATCAGCGCCGCGAACCCGCTGATCATGATCGCGACCCCGGCGGGCCACATGATGTGCCAGAAGCCGGCGACCACGCCGACGTATGCGAGCAGCTGCGCGACCGACTGGGTGACCCGCACCGCGAGCGAGTTGGTCACCCGGCGCCGGAAGGTCTCCTGGTGGTTGACCATGAGCAGGGCGGCCAGCAGTGGGATGGCCACCGAGAAGGCGATCACGCAGATCTTCGCCGACCAGTCCAGGCCGCTGACGGTCAGGAACGGCTGGACCAGCACCAGGCCTACCGCGATCAGCCCGCCGTAGATCACGTTGTTCTGCCGGATGAACTCCTGCTGCTGCTCGGGCTGCTGCGACGCCTGCTCGATCCACGCCGTCTGCTGCCGCGCCTGCTCCACCGCCCGGCGCCGCGTCTCTTCCGCCGCCTGCCGGCTCTGTGCCGCCTGCTGCTCCCGGTCGACCGCCATGACGGTCATCATCGCAGGGCGGCCGCGCGAGCCGATCCCCGGTCACAGCTCGCGCGGCCTGGCTGCGGACGCGATAGGTACTCGATGCAGCGGCTACTGGAGGTAGCAGGCCTTCACGGCGCCGACGTCCGGATCTCCGAACACGGCGTTGGTGCAGGGCGCGGAGCCGGTGAAGCTGCCGTAGTAGTAGCGGCCGTCGGCGCCGAACGCGACCTCGTGGGTGCCGGAGAACGAGCAGGTTCCGTTCTCGGCGGCGCAGGTCGTCCAGCTCGCGAACGTCGGCGGCGGGCCGATGAGGTAGCAGGCCTTGGCGGTGCCGAAGGCCGGGTCGGTGAACACCGCGTTCGTGCACGGGGTTCCGCCGCCTCCGAGCGTGGCGTAGGAGTAGGCGCCGTTCGCGCCGTACGCCACGGTCATCACGCCGCTGAACGCGCAGGTCGCGTTCTCGGCCGCGCACTGCTGCCACGGCGCCGACCCGGCGGGCGCGGGCTGCGCGTAACACCACTTGACCACGCCGGGCGCCGGGTCGGTGAACACCGCGTTCGAGCAGGCGGTGGCGCTGGTGGCGGAGCGGTAGTTGAAGCGGCCGTTCGCGCCGTAGGCGATGACCGAGTTCGCGGTGACCGCGCACGAGCCGTTCTCCGCGGCGCACCTGCTCCAGGTGCCCGGCAGCTGCTGGTGGACGATCGGCGGCGCGGTGCCGTTCGCCGCGTATCCGAGCGTGTAGGCGCCGGGCTGGACGCTGCGGAAGTAGATGTAGGTCCCGTCGCTGTCCGCGCCGGCGATGCCGCTCGCGCCGGTGAAGGCGGAGCCGTTCCACGCGGTCGCGCCGTTGACGGTCACCGTGTGGGTCTGGCCCCAGGTCGGCACGGCGATCACGCCGGTGGACCCGGAGTTGGCGGAGGAGTCCACCTGCATCGTGAAGTCCCCGGCGGCGTCGTGGTCGTAGCCGACGTGGACGCTCTTGCCGGGCGCGACGGTGAGCGTTCCCTCCACGTGGGTCAGGTCGCCGGGATGCGGGACGACCTGGTACGCGGCGCCGGCCGGGGCGGTCGGCGCGATGCCGAGCACGGCGGTGGTCAGCGCGCCGGTCGCGCCGCTCGACCAGCCGTGCGCGAGGCTGGTGTAAGCGCTCGGATACGCGGTCAGCGCGCCGGCGCTGGAGTAACCCTCCCAGAAGGTGCTGGCGGTGCCGAGCGGCGAGTCGAGCATGTAGCCCCATTCGTCGCGGATCAGGTTGAGCGCGTTGGCGTCGTCGTTCGCGGCGAAGCGCGCGTACAGCTCCATGGAGCCGGCGAAGGGGGAGAGGTTGCCGCTGAACTCGGGTGTCTGCGCGCCGATGCTGCTCCAGTCGCCGCGCAGCGCGGCCATGACGCTCTGCGCCCGCGCGCCGGAGGCGACGCCGTACCAGACGGCCAGCGAGTTGCCGTCCTGCGGATGCAGCGTGCTGCCGGGGTTGTCCTTGTACGCTCCCGCGGAGGCGTCCCAGAGCGCTGCGTTGATCTGCGTCTTGAGGCTCGCGGCGCGGCCGGCGTAGTTCGCGGCCAGGGAGCTGTTGCCTTCGGCCGTGGCCAGCGCGGCGCCGGTGGTCAGCACCTGGTAGAGCAGCGCGTTCGCCTCGATGTTCTCCCCGCCCTGGTCGCCGCGGGCCCAGTCGTTGGTCCCGGTGACGTTCAGCAGGCCGTTGCCGTCGATCTTCGCGGTGATGAAGGCCACGCCCCGCTGGTATCCGGCCCACACGCCGTCCAGCCAGGACTTGTCGGCCGTGTACAGGTAGTAGGTGTAGGTGTCGACGAGAGTCCACATGTGGTAGGTGTCGGAGCCGTAGAAGTCGAACTCGGGTCCGCCGTAGGGCAGCTCCCCGGTCGACTTCTGGTTCTGATACATCGTGCTGAGCGAGTTGCGCACCGCGGTCATGTCGTCGGTGCTCACATACGCGGTCGGGGTGGCGATGCCCATGTCGCCCGGCCATACCGAGCGGTCCCGCTTGGCGCCGTCGACGAGCACCTCGCTGCCGACCCCGACCAGGCCGTTGTTCTCCCAGCCCGAGGACGGCGCCGGCCACACGCGGCCCTGCGTCGGGTCGATCGTGTCGAGCTGGACGGTGTACGCCCCGGCGTACCAGATCTGATTCAGTGCGGCGTCATTCGAGCAGAAGTAGTCCGGGTACGCGGCCGGATCGGCGGTGCCCGGCGCGGCGGTGAAGGCGAGCGAGACCCTGTTCAGATCGACGTAGCCGCTCGAGTTGAGGAAGAGGGTCAGGTAGCGGAAGCCGCCGCGCAGCTTGTCGGCCGGCGTCGTGTAGCTGCCGGGCCCGCTCACCGGCGCGATCAGGGCGCCGTCGCCTCCGCCTCCGCCGTTGGACGCGTCGCTGCTGGTGCCCACGAACTGCGAGGATTCGGTGAAGGCGAGTCCGACGCTCTGGCTCGCGTCGCTGGAGCCGGCGAAAGTGAGGGTGACCAGGCCGCCGACCTCCTTGCCGAAGTCGAGGGTGACGGCGGCGCCGTTGCCGGACAGCCGCGTGGACTGGCCGGTGAGCAGGTTGGCCGGGTTGGTCACGGCACCGCTGGCGGCGAAGACGGAGCGGGGCGCGAGTGTGCGCGAGGTGGGCGAGAGGTTGTCCGCGGCGCACGGATTGGCCGCTGCAGCGGGTGCCACGGAAGGTGCGGCTGCCGCTGCTGCGTCGGCGCGGGTGTGGGTGTGAGTGGTCGCCGCGCCGGTGAGGGCGAGGGCGAGGGTGGCGGCGAGCACGGCGCGAGGAACGCGTGTCATGGGGTCTTCTGCTCCTTTGCAGATCGTTCCCGGACGCGATGGAGGTGCTGGAGTGCGGGTGCTGGTGGGTGCTGTGTGCGGGGCTGATAGCCGGTCCGGCTTTCCTCGCGCGTGCGCCGCCGCGGCGCGGGAAGCCGGCCGACCGTGAGTGACCGGCCCGCTGGATGCGAGCCGGCGCGGATCAGTGGACGAGCAGTTCGTGCTCTCCTGCGCCGATGCCGTCCAGCAGGAGCGCGCCGCCGGTCAGGCGTGCGCGGTGCGGGGCCGCCCCGATCGCGACCGCACGACCGTCGAGGGTCGCGTGTACGGCTGCGGGGTCGGCCGACGCGGGTACGGGCACGGCGATCTGGCCGCTGGTGCCGCGCGGAGCCGTCACGCGCAGGGTGAAGGCGGGCGCGCCGCGGCGCTGTCCGCTCTCCCATTGCACGCGCAGCGCTCCGTGCGGCGTCGGGACCTGCCCGCGCGCCCAGGCCACCGCCCCGGGGTGCGGCCGTACCGTCCAGGTCGCGAAGCCCGGCCCGGTCGGTGCGGCGCCGAGCAGCTCATTGGTCAGCGCGGGCAGCACCCCGGTGGACCAGCCGTGCGCCATGCTCGTATACGTGCCCTCATACGGCGTGCCGCCGGGGCCGATGCCCTCCCAGGCGGTGATGCCCGGGTCGTGGTCGTACATCCACCCATAGGTGCGCTTGATCTGGTCGATCGCCGAATCGGCCAGCCCGCTTTCGAAGCGGGCGACGAGCTCCGGGTACGAGGTGAAGGCGTAGACCCGCTGGGCGGCATCGGAGACCCCGGGCAGCGTCTCGTTGTCCATGAACGCATTGCCGTAGGGCTGACGGGTGCTCGAAGCCAGATAGGCGAGCGCGGCGGCGGCCCGGACGGGATCGGCCACGCCCGCGGTCACCGCCATCGCGTTGCCGTCCTGCGCGTGGCGCACCGGCCCGTCGGCACTGTCGAGGTAGGCCTCGGCCGCGGCATCCCACAGATGCGCGTTGACGGCGGCGGCCACGGCTGCGGCGCGCCGGCTCCAGCGCTGCGCGTCGCCGGGTTTGCCCAGCGCCGTCGCGATGCCCGCCGCGTCGTTGAGGGCCTGCACGTAGAGGGTGTTGTAGTAGGTGATCTGGCCGGAGCGGGGCAGGAAGGCGTAGTCGCCGTAGCCGCCGGTGTTGTTCAGTCCCTTGTTGAGCAGGCCGTCGGCGTCGGTGACGCTCGGGTACCAGGAATCCAGGACGGCGAGCAGGTTCGCGTAGTAGTGGGCCGCGTAGCCGATGTCGCCGGTGTAGAGCACGTAGTCCCAGCTGGCCGTGACCCACCACAGCGGATAGTCGAACAGCGGGAGGGTGTAGCCGCCGATGGAGGCCGGGGGTATCCAGCCGTCGGAGCGCTGATGGTCCGCCAGGTCCGCGAGCACGTTGCGTGCGGCGACGGCGGCGTCGGGGTGGGTCAGGTAGAGGGTGCGGCCGGAGACCGCGATGTCGCCGACGTACGGGTCGCGGTCGCGTTTGGCGCCGTCCTGCAGCACGAGCCGGCCTTCCAGCGTCGGTGAGGCGGCGCCGCGCGGGTCGCAGTCGGTGGCCCGGAACGTGTCCGTGACCAGCTCGTTGGTGTAGGCGGCGGCGTACCAGTACCGGGTCAGGTCGGCGTCGGAGCACAGGAACCAGCCGCCGTAGGAGCGCGGGGTGCCGAGGTACCCGGTGAACGCGATGGCAACGTTGTCAACGGCGACCGCGCCGTAGGGCAGCGCGGCGGGCGCGTCCGAGGGCAGGGCGTCCAGCGTGATCTTCAGATAGCGGAAGCCCCGCAGTCCGTCCGCGTGGACCTGCTCGCCGCTCTGGTAGCCGGCCGTGTCGGTCCAGTCGGCGCCTTGCGCCGGGACGGCGAACTGGTCGGTGCCCGCGCCGCCGGAGAAGTCCGAGCGGCTGAAGTCCGAGCGGTCGCTCAGGCCCGCCACCGTCTCCGAGAAGGCCAGCCGCACGCCCGGGTGGTCGGCCGAGGCCCAGGCGAAGCGCACGCGCGGGTAGCCGACCACGACCTTGCCGAAGTCGAGCGTGACGCTGGGCGGGACGATCGGCTCGACCAGGCCCGGCCACACCTCGTTGACCCGGGTGAACTGGCCGCGCGGGGTGTCCTGGTCGAGGGTGACGGTCAGGCGCACCTGACTGGTCGTCACCGGGGCGGCGAAGGCGACGGGCACCTGGACGGCGCTGTTGTCGGTCACCGATCCGGCCGGCTGCCAGGCCGCGCCGTCCCAGGTCTCGACGGTGAAGTCGACCGGCACGCCGTCGGCGTTCGACAGCAGGGTCACGCCGGGCAGCGTGACGGGCGTCGGCGAGGTGATCGTCAGCACCGCCGGATAGGTGGCGGGGTTCGCGTCGTTCCAGAAGGTGGTCGGGTCGCCGTCGATCGCGTTCGAGGGGTAGTACGTGGTGTACGTGCCGTTGTTGCCGCCGTTCGGGTCGTGATACGAGGAGGCGGTGGCGACCGTTCCGGCGGGCCAGGCCGGCGGTACGGGCGGCTGCGGCCGGGTGAGCACGGTGACCGCGCCGCCGGGCTTGAGCAGCGCCGCCGGGTCGCGCACGTCCCCTGCGGTCGCGATCACGCGGACCGGTGAAACGTTACGACTTTTGGGGCCCACGACGTAGCGGTGCCAGTCGCTGCTCGGTGCCGACGCCGCGCTTTCCGCCGCCAGGCCGGCCCCGTTGTCGGCTCCGCTCGCGGAGGCGGCTGCCGCTGGGGCTTGACCGGTCAAGGGGATTCCTGCGACCGCGGCGGCGGCGAACCCGGCTTTGATCAGGGTCCGCCGGCGTGGTCCGTCGTCCGGCTCCGGCATCGTTGTCTCCTTTGAAACGATTCATTGAGCGGCCGTCCCTGATGCTACAAGCAGAACCGGGGGAGGGCTAGAGCCGGCTTCTCAGAGCACGCAAACTCGGGCGCGAACGAGGCCGGCCGTCAGGGGCCTCACAGCGCCCACGCGGGAGTCCAGGTCCCGGCTGCGCCGTGGCCGGGCGATGCGGCGGCGAGGTGGGCGCGCAGGGTGGGCAGCGCGGGGTGGGGGTTGTCGCGGTGCCACAGCAGCGAGTGCGGGTAGACGGGCGTCGGGTCGGTGACCGGGATGCGGCGCAGGCCGTGGCCGGCGGGCCAGACCAGGCGGGTGTGCCCGCCGATGAAGGTGGCCAGGGCCGGGGTGTCGGCGACGGTGTCCAGCAGCGCGTCGGAGCCGAAGTTGGGGCCGGTCGCCTCGATGCTCAGGCCGAACTGCGCGACGAGGTCCTCGTAGTAGACGGCCCACTCGGTTCCGGGGACGGCGCCTGGCATCCAGATGCGGTGCCCGACCAGCTGATGCAGGGTCACGGACCGGGCTGGGGCCAGTGCGTGGGCGGGGCCGGTGAGCAGCTGGAGCGGCTCGTCGAGTACGCGTACGGATTCGATGTCGTCGGGCAGGGGCCTGCCGGGTGCGGCGACGGCGCGGAAGGACGCGTCGATCGCGCCGGAGCGGATGGCGGCGATGGCCGCGGCGATGTCGAAGACCATGACGACGTCGAGGTCGATGTCCGGGTGGGCTCGGTGGAATCCGCGCATCAGGCCTGAGGCGGCGCCGCGTGAGGAGATCATGTCGACGCGTAGCGGGCGGCGGCTGGTGTGCACGGACGCGGCGGCGCGCTCGGCCACGCGCAGCAGCTCGCGCGCGTGCGGCAGGAAGGCCTGCCCGTCGATGGTGAGCTCGGCGCCGCGGGGTGTGCGGGTGAACAGCCGCACACCGAGGCTGCGCTCCAGTGCGGCGATGCGCTTGGAGACGGCCTGCTGGGTGACCGCCAGCTCGGCGGCGGCCTCCTGGAACTGCCCGGCGTCGGCGGCGGCGACGAAGGTGCGCACGGCGTCCAGGTCCATGCCGGCACCCTACGGTCACAACCGTTGGTTGTGGGCAGGCGGTCTCCTGGTTGTTTGATCTACGGTGGCGCGGCTCGCTTGGATGCTTGCGAATGCGGATCGATTGTGCGGTTCGGTTGTGCGGTCGAACGGCGAGGGGCGTCGGCATGGGAAGAGGGCACCGTCTGGATGCGGGGCGTCTGCTCGGGCGCCGGCTGGGGCGGCGCTTCGGCTGGCTGTGGGCGGCGTACGGGACCAGCGCGCTGGGCACGTGGCTGGCGTTCGGGGCGTTCCCGCTGATCGCGATCCGGGTCCTGCACGCCGGGCCGGCCGAGGTCGCGGCGCTCTCGTCCGCGGGGACCGCGGTGGGCGCGGCCGCGGCGGTGCCGCTCGGCCCGTGGGTGGAGGCGCGCCGCAAGCGGCCGGTGCTGGTGGCGATGGACCTGGCGCGCTGCGCGGCGCTGCTCACGATCCCCGTCGCGTTCGCGCTCGGCCTGCTCAGCTTCCTCCAGCTGCTGCTGGTCTCGGTCGTGGTCGCGGCCGCCGACATCACCTTCCGCGCCGGGTCCGGCGCGTATCTCAAGACGCTGGTGCCGCGCGAGGACCTGCTGACCGCCAACGCCCGGTTCGAGTCCACGGCCTGGAGCACCACGATCATCGGGCCGCCGTTGGGCGGAGCGATGATCGCGCTGCTCGGCCCGGTGGCGACGGTGGTGGCCGACGCGGTCAGCTACCTGCTCTCCGCGCTCGGCATCCGCGCGACGGCCGGGCACGAGCCGCTGCCCGAGCGCCGGGACGCGACGCGCGGGCGGGCCGCGGACCTGCTCCAGGGGTGGCGGCACATCCTCGCCGACGCGGCGCTGCGCCCGCTGTTCTACAACACCGCGTTGTTCAACGGCCTGGTGATGGCCACCCAGCCGCTGCTCGCGGTGTTGATGCTCGGCCAGCTTGGGTTCGCGCCGTGGCAGTACGGTCTCGCGTTCGCCGCGCCTTCGATCGGCGGGCTGGTCGGCTCGCGCCTGGCCCGTCCGCTGGTCACCCGGTTCGGGCAGCACGAGGTCCTCGTCGCGGCCGGGGCGCTGCGTGCGCTGTGGCCCGTCGGCCTGGCTTTCATCGCTCCCGGCACGGGAGGGCTGCTGCTGGTCGTCGGCGTGGAGCTGGGGCTCATCTTCTGCTGCGGGATCTTCAACCCGATCTACGCCACCTACCGGCTCGAACGCACCGCTACCGACCGGGTGGCCCGCGTGCTGTCCGCGTGGGCCGTGTCGACCAAGGCCTCGACCGCGCTGCTGACCGCGGCGTGGGGCGTGCTGGGTGAGCTGCTGGGCCCGCGCACCGCCATCGCCCTGGCCGGGGTGTTTCTCCTGGCGACCCCGCTTCTGCTGCCGCGCCGCGCCACCGCCTCGCAGCCGGCCACTGATCCGCTGGCACAGGAGCAGGCGCAGGCGCAGTCCGCTCCGGGCCGCGCCTGACGCGCCGTCACCTGTCGCTGCCCCGCCGTGCGGCGACTGCTCGCTCCCGCCCTCACCGCCATCGGTGAGCACTGGGAACGCACCGGCTGCGGTGTCGAGGTTGAGCACCTGACCAGCGGCGTCATCGACGCGGCGCTGCGCCGTCACGCCCGGGCGGCGCATCCCGTGCGGCCGAGGCAGCCGCCGGTCCTGCTCGTCGCGGCGCCCGGCGAGGGGCACACGCTGCCGTTGACCGCGCTTGCCGCGGCGCTCGCGGACTGCGGCACGTCTTCCCTCCTGCTCGGTGACCTGCCCAGCCCGGCCCTCGCCGACGCGATGAGACGTCTGCGCCCGCGGGCCACGGTGCTGTGGGCGCGCTGGCCCGAGGTGGCCGACCCGGCGTGCCTGCGTCACGCTCAGGCCGTGACCGATGCTCCGCTGTATCCGGCCGGTCCCGGCTGGGATGTTCGCACGCTGCCCGCCGGAACCGCCGCCCCGCTGCGCACCCTCCCGCAGGCGGTGGAGCTGCTCCGGAACCAGTGACGCAGCAAAGACCAACCGCCGTGGCCGGTTACAGGTCGGTCGCCCGCGGGTGGCGCGGTTCGTAGATGCCCACGGCGCCGCCGCCGGGCAACCGGAACTTGGTCAAGCGTCCCCAGCGTGCCTCGGTGACCGGTTCGGTGAACTGCACGCCGCGCGCGGTCAGCTTCTGCATGACCGCGTCCAGGTCGCTGCACATCAGGTACAGCTCGTGCTGGTCCGCCGCCTCGGCGGGATGGACGGCCAGCTCGGCCGGCGGCAGCCTGAAGACCAGCCAGCCGCCTCCGGCGTCCACATGCGGGTACTCCAGCACGTCGCGGAAGAAGGCCCGGTCGGCCTCGGCGTCGTGGCTGTACACGATGACGTGCGCGCCGTCGATCATGCCGCCAAGGATACGCGGGAGCGTATTGCGCCGCGCGATCGCGGCACGCGTTCCCGGCGAACCGCCACGCCGGGGCCCCGCAGCGTGAGACGATCCGGATGTCCGCTGAGGGCGAGATGAGGCCGCGGTGGCGCATTCGATCGTGGGCAGGGCCGACGAGGTGGCGGTCCTTGAGAGGTTCATCGAGGACACCGACCCGGTCCTGCGCGCCATCGTGATCGACGGCGAGGCGGGCATCGGGAAGTCCACGCTGCTCGGCTCGCTGACCGACTCGGCGCGTGCACGCGGCCTGCCGGTCCTGGAGTGCCGCCCGTCGCGGTCCGAGACGGACCTGTCCTACGTCGGTCTGACGGACCTGCTGGCCGGTCTCGACCACGGCGTGTTCCAAACCCTGCCGGGCCCCCAGGCCAGAGTCATCAGGACCATCCTGAGACGTGAGGAACCCGAAGGGCAGTTCGACCGGCTCTCGCTCTACATCGCCGCGTCCGCGGCGATCCGCGCGCTCGGCGGGCAGGGGCGGCCCCTGCTGCTCGCGGTGGACGACGCGCAATGGCTCGACCGGCCCACGGCCCGCGCACTCAGCTTCGCGGTGCGCAGGCTCGTCGACACCGCGACCCGCCTCGCCGTCGTGCAACGCACCGGCGAGGCCCTCGAGTGGGTCGCCGAGCTGACCCGGGCGGTGCCCGCGGGTCGCCTCGACCGGCTCGCGCCGGCGCCGGTCGGCGCCGGCGACCTCTCGCGGATTCTGCGCCGCGCGCTGGGCTGGGCGCCGGCCTGGCCGCGCACCGTGCGCATCGCGGAGCTCTCCGGCGGCAACCCGCTCTACGCGCTGGAGCTGGCCCGGGCGCGCATCGCCAAGCTGCCGGAGCGGGTGCGGCGCGTCGTGGAAACCGCCTCGATCCTCCGCACGCCGACACCGGCGTTGCTGGCGCGGCTCGAGCCTGCGGCCCCGGACCTGGAGGCCTCGCTCGCGCACGCCGAGCAGCACGGCATCCTCGCCGCCGAGCGCGGACAACTGCGTTTCTGCCACCCGATCCTCGCCGCGGCCGCCTACGACTCGATCCCCGCCGGGCGCAGACGGCGACTGCACCGGGCCGCCGCGGCGCTGGCCGGCGACCTCGAGGAACGCGCCCTCCATCTGGCGCGGGCCGACGACGCACCCGACGCGCAGGTGGCCCTCGCCCTGGCCGACGCCGCCGAACTGGCGTGGCGCCGCGGCGCGCCCTCCGCGGCCGCCGACCTGCTACGCCTGGCCTGCTCGCGCACGCCGCCGAGCGAAGCCGAGACTCTGGCGGTGCGGCGCATCGCCTTCGGACGGCTGCTCTACAGCGCCGGTGACGCACCCGGCGCGCTCGCGGAACTGCAGTCACTCGCGGACACGCTGCCAGTAGGTTTGACCAGAGCCCGCGCGCTCTTCCACCTCATGTATGTGACTCGGCTGTCCGGGCAGCTGGGACGGGCCATCGACCAAGGGTTGCAGGCCATCGAGAACGCCGCCGGGCATCCGCAGTTCCAGGCGGAGGTCTACGAGCTGCTCTCCCGCGTGTCCGACAACGACATCGAGCGCAAACTCGCCCTGGCCCGATCGGGCATCGCGGCCGTGCAGCAGGTTGCCGACCCCGATCCTCACGTGCTCTTCCACGCGCGCGCCGCACTGGTAGAGGCCGAGTTCTACACCGGGCTCGGCATCCACCTCGAACGGCTCGACGGACTGAACCCGCCGCCCCGCCGCGACTTCCCGCCCGTGCGCACCGCGGTGGCCGGCGAGGACCTGATCGGCCGTCTGCTGACCTACGACGGGCGCATCGACGAAGGTCTGCGGGTGCTGCGCGGCATGTACGAGCGGGCGATGGTGGAGAACAGGTCGGTCCTTCCGGCCATCCTCGGCTGGATGGCCGAGGGCGAGATCATGGCGGGCCGCTTCCACGCCGCCGCCGAGCTCACCCGCGAGGCGATCGAACGCGCGCAGCAGATCGGGGCGCCAGGCGGCAACCCGTGGGAGGTCGGCTTCCACGCGGTCGCGCTGGCCATGCTCGGCCGGCTCGACGAGGCCGAAGCCGCCGCCACCGGTGTGGTCACCATGGCGCAGGCCGATCCCGGGATCGACCTGGACCAGGCACCCGCCCTGCTCGGCCTTGGCCTGGTCGCGCTCGCCCGCGGCCGCTTCGCCGACGCGGCCGCGCACCTGCGCCGACTGGACCATGCCAAGCACGAGGCCGGGATCCGGGAACCGAGGTTGTGCGCGCACGCCGGCGACCTGATCGACGCGCTCGCGGGCGTCGGCGAGCTGGCCGAGGCGGCCGTGGTGCTCGCCCGGCTCGATGCGGAAGCCCGCAGCTGCGCAGGGCGGTGGCCGCTCGCGCTCGCCGCGCGGGGCGAGGCGGTCCTGTGCGCCGCGCACGGCGAACTCGACCCGGCCCTCGCCTCGGTGCAGCGGGCGCTCGCGCTGCTCGCGAATCTGCCGCTGGCGTTCGAGCACGCCAGGACGCTGCTGCTGGCCGGTCAGATCCACCGGCGCCGACGCGAGAAGGCGCTCGCCCGCAAGGCGCTGACCGAAGCGCTCGCGGCGTTCACCGACCTGCAGACGCCGATCTGGGCCGAGCGCACCCGGGCCGAACTGGCGCGCATCCCGCAGCGGCACTCGGACCCGGGCCTGACACCCACGGAACAGACCATCGCACAGCTGGCCGTGCGCGGCCTGTCCAACCGCGAGATCGCCGATCGTGTCTTCCTTAGCCCCAAGACGGTCGAAGTGAACCTCACGCGCATCTACCGCAAGCTCGGCGTGCGCTCGCGTACCGCGTTGGCCGGCCTGTTCGCCGACCAGCGCGGTACGGTCCCCGACGCATAGCAGAGGCCGCGTTTGCGCAGCGCGCGCTTAGCCGACCTTGGCGGAGAGCGCTTGAAAGAGCGTGAGCGCGAAATTCTTGGCCTTGTCCGGGCCTTGGGTGCTGGCGCCGAGCGCGGCCACAAGGTACGGCCCGACGTTGGTGCCGACGACCGCGATGGTGTAGGTCACGCCCTGCTCGGTCTTGGTCCCGTAGCCACCCAGCAGTTGGCCCGCACCCGGCACCGGCGCGGTGAGCGACTGGACCGGCCAGTTGTGCTCGGCCGCGTCTCCGAGCATCTCCGTCTGGACCTTCGTCGCCTCGGTGAACGCGGTCCCGGCGCTGTCGTAACGCACTACGGCGTAGCTGACACCCTGCAGGTTCTGCACTCCCTGTAGGTCGAGGTACGAGCACTGATCGATCGTCGTGCCGCCGTCGGTGCCGATGTCCAGGGCCTTGTTGTTGAAGTTGACGGCGCCAAGCAGCGTGGCGGCGTCGGAGCGCGAGTAGAGCGTGCAATTGCCCGCGGCCACGTCCTTGACGACCGGGGTCGGCGACGCGGCGGGCGCCGACGGCGAGGGCGCGGCCGCGTTCTGCGTCGCGGCCGCGCTCGACGGCTGCCCGCCGGCGCCCGTGGCCGCCGTCGAGCTGCAGCCCGCCAGCAGTGCGCACGCCGCGGTCACACCCAGCACGACGGCGGCGCCAGTAGATCTGATGGTCATTCCGGTGCCTCCCTAGTTGATCTGGTCAGGCCGCAGTGCATGCGAGGCGTTGAGCAGGCGTTCGTAGGGAATCCCGGCGTCGCGCGCGACGCGCCGGACGCTTCCCGGCGGGCCCTCGAACAGGATCAGCACGACCTCGTCGTCGAGAACCAGTAGCCACCCCAGGTAGCGCACCGGCGGTTCGTGCCCGCCCAGCGTCGCGGCCGCCGCCGCGTCGATGCGCACTTCGAGATCGCGCAGGTCCTGTTCCCGCACGCCAGCCCAGAAGCATTCCGCGATGTACCTGGTCCGCTCCGCATCGGCCATGATCGAACGATAGGAATGCGCCGCCGCGAAGGAATCAGGGGTTCCCCTACATGTCAGGGGGAAGCGGCCTCGAAGTGAATCTGCGGGGTGGCAGCCGGCCCGAGGAATTCGAGCAGGCGCAGGCCCTCCTCGATCAGCTGCTCGCGGTGCGCCGCGGATAGCGGGGCGAAGTGCTGGATCGTCAGCAGGACGCTGCCTGCGGCGGTGTTGCGCTCGACGCGCCACAGGCCGGTGTAGACGCCGTCGAGCAGGAAGTACCCGAGCGTTGCGCCGTTGCCGGGGAAGAGCGGGACGCGGTAGCCGTGCGGGTTCACGCGCGTGCGGTCGGCGTGGGAGAAGAGCAGGTTGTCGTACTCGGGCAGGAAACGCGCGGGCGCCGGGACGTCCGGGTCCGGGCGCGGGGCGTGCGGCAGGTCGAAGAGCTCCGCGCCGTTCTCGCCCTTGCTGACGCGCAGCGAAGGGCGCAGGCGGTCGAAGACTTCGCGCAGCCGGGTCAGGCCGCTCCACGCCTGGGCGTCCATGACCGTGGCGGGCCCGAACGCCTGCAGGTAGCGCAGCACCATCGCGTCGAGGTCGGGTTTGTCCAGCGGGTCGCGTCCGAGCCACGCGCGTGTGGTCGTGTGCGCGATGCGGCCGCGCTCGCCCCACACGCCGCGCGGCGGGACCTGCACCAGCGGCAACTGGGCCCGCGCGGCCTGGGCGAGCGCCGCGGGGTCGCGGTCGGGGAACCGCTCGGCCAGCAGCGTGCCGAGTTCGGCGAAGGTGCGCGGCTCCTGCTCGGTCAGCTCGCGCGCCGCCTCGGCCAGTTGCGCGCGGTCAAGGTCGCGGTAGTGCCGTCCGAACGCGCCCTGAGTGCCGCGTTCGATCACCGGATCGACCAGCGTGCGCCAGGCCAGCGCGTCTTCGGCGGTCACCAAGTGGATCGTGCCGCGCATCAGCGCGATGCGCACCACCTGCCGCTGCCGGTAGAGCGCGGACAGCTCGTCGGTGGTGAAGCCACCCAGCCGGGTCCACAGCCCGACGTAAGGCGCGAGCGGCGCCTGGGCCTGCATCCCGCCGAGGTGCGCGATCTCCGCTGCGGCCGCTGCCTCGGTGCGCTGCAGCAGGTGCTGGCGCGCGAGCGTGGCGCGCCCCGCGGCTCGCGGGGACAGGACGGTGCCGGCCATGAGACCTCCGGGCGAGCGAAGCGGTCGGACGAGGGCGGCGGGGCCGTGGGACGGTGACGCGGTGACCATACCGGTCAGGCCGCGGCTCCGGTGCGCATCCAGGCGTCGCGGCGCTCCCGCAGCGCCAGCGCGACCCATCGCGCGAGCGTGAACACCCCGATCACGCACCACAGCCCGGTCAGCGCGCCGCCGGAACCCGGCCCGCCGACCGCACCCGCGGCCAGGTGCGGCGGATCGACGGCGCGCAGAACAGCGAGCCCGCCCAGGAACACCCCGGTGCATGCCAGCGCCGCCCACGCCAGGTACACCGCGTCACCGGCGCCGATCAACACACCGTCGAGCACGAACACCGCTCCGGCAGGCAACTGCAGCACCGCGGCCAGCGCGAGGACAGGCATCAGCGCGGCGCGT
>NZ_DASRGV010000248.1:0-15838 GCF_035650855.1 Actinocrinis sp.
GAGCGACTTCGCGGTGACCGACCAGATGCGCGAGGCGTTCGCCAAGCGGCTGGCAACTCTGGAGCGCAAGGAAAGCTACTTCCTGGACCTGGCGGCCGAAGAGGGCTGGCCGAAGGAAACGCTTCGGGCCAAGGTGGACGCGCTACGCGCGGAACGCCGAGGTATCCGCCACCAGCTGGACAAGGCGCAACGGCAGCTGACGATCGGTCAGCAGATCTTCCGCGCGGCCCTGGAACTGCTCGACGACCCGCAGGCGATGTACCGGGCGAGCGATGAGACGGTGCGCTCGCTGCTGAACCGGGCGTTCTTTACCCGGCTGTACATCGACGGCCGCAAGGTCACGGACCACGAACTGAAAGAGCCGTTCGACGTCCTGGCCGAAGCCCACCGGCAGTACCGGACATACCACAGCAAGGGCGCGACAGACGACCGGCGCGTGGCCACGCGCAAGGCCAAAGCAACCGGAGCCGTAGCGACGCTGCAGGACGGGGTGATGGGAAGCGGTAAGGCGGCGGCCGGGGATGCGAACAACCGAAAAGCCGCCACCCTGATGGATAACGGCTCTTCTAACTCGGAATCCTTGATCGCCTGGCTCCAATCGGCCCCATGGGACCAGGGTTGGAGTAGGGCGGTCATGGTGCGCCGTCAGGGACTTGAACCCCGAACCCGCTGATTAAGAGTCAGCTGCTCTGCCTATTGAGCTAACGGCGCGTTGCGTGGAAGAGATTACCGTAGATCGCCGCGTAGTTGAAATCGGTTCTCCGGGAGGCGGATCCGCGCAGGTGACGCCGGTAGTGCGGGCCTGGTGGAGTGCGCTGCGGGGCGTGCGCCGGCGGGCGCGACAAAGCGCCCCTGAACTACGTTGCCGCAGTTCAGGGGCGCTGTCTTGTGGGGTGAGTGATGGGACTTGAACCCACGACATCCAGGACCACAACCTGGCGCTCTGCCAGCTGAGCTACACCCACCATGACGTGCTGTTGTGTTGCTTGGAAGAGTGTAGCGGACGCGCGGGGGTGCTCTAAAACCCATTAGCGGGCGGCGCGGCCCCAGGCGGTTCGCCGTGGGCCGTGGGCGGTGGCGTGCGGGTTGCGGGTTCTTGGCAGCGCTTCAGCCCGCGGCCGGGGAGCTGCCGGTGCCGAACTGGGCGGCCGTGGCGCGCGCGGTCTCCGAGTCGGGGCCGGGCAGCGGGACGAAGACCGTGGCGCGGTAGTAGCGCAGCTCCTCGATCGAGTCCTTGATGTCGCCGAGCGCGCGGTGGTTGCCCGTCTTGGGCGGCGCCTGGAAGTACACCCTCGGGTACCAGCGGCGCACCAGCTCCTTGATGCTGGAGACGTCGACCACCCGGTAGTGCAGGTGGCCCTCGAGCTCGGGCATGTCGCGGGAGAGGAAGCCGCGGTCGGTGCCCACCGTGTTGCCCGCCAGGGGTGCCTTGCGCGCCTCGGGGACGTGCCGCTGGATGTAGTCGAGGACCAGCTGCTGGGCCTCGGCCATGTCCCGGCCGTGCTCCAGCTCGTCCAGCAGGCCGGAGGCGGTGTGCATCTCGCGGACCACGGGGAGCATCTGCTCGACGGCTTCGGCCGGAGGTTTGATGACCACGTCCACGCCCTCGCCGAGGATGTTCAGCTCGGAGTCGGTGACGAGTGCGGCGACCTCGATGAGCGCGTCGCGGGAGAGATCGAGGCCGGTCATCTCGCAGTCGATCCATACCAGCCGGTCGTTGATGCCGTTCATGCCGTCAGGGTATCGGCCGTTGGGGTTATGCACCGTCGCGTACGGTGAAGCCGACGTGGGCTTGTGGACGTGAAGGGGGTTGTGTTTCGGGCTGCTCTTGGGCGTGAGCCTGATGCTGACCGCGCGTGGCCGGGTGCGCACTGTCGCCGCCGGAGTCGGCGAGCGTGCCGCGGAACGTCTGCCGGTACGCGGTCGGGGAGGTCGACAGGTGCCGCCGGAAGTGGCCGCGCATCGCCACCAGCGAGCCGAAACCGCTGCGCAGCGCCACCTGGTCCATCGGCAGGTCGGTGGACTCCAGCATGCGCTGCGCGTACATGACCCGCTGTGCGTTGAGCCACTGCAGCGGCGCGGAGCCGGTGGCCGAGCGGAAGCGGCGGTCGAACGAGCGGCGGGAGAGGGACGCGCGCTCGGCCATCGCGTCGACGTCGAACGGTTCGGTCAGGTGGTCCAGCGCCCAGGCCATCGCCTCGGCTATTGGGTCGCCGAGCAGTTCCTCGGGCAGTTCCGCGTCGAAGTACGGCGCCTGGCCTCCGCGCCGGCCGATCGGGAAGACAAGACGGCGGGCGAGGCTGGCCGCCGACTGGGGGCCGTGATCGCGGCGCACCACGTGCAGGCACGCGTCGAAGCCCGCGGCGGCGCCCGCGCCCGTGATGAACTGCCCAGTATCGACGCACAGCTCACGCGGCTGGACGCGCACGCGCGGATGGCGGCGGGAGAGCGCCGGGGCGTACATCCAGTGCGTCGTCGCGGAGCGGTCGTCCAGCAGGCCAGCCGCCGCCAGCACGAACACGCCGAGGTCGAGCCCGACGATCCGGGCGCCCTCCTTCGCGGCGCGGCGCAGCGTGGCCAGCGCCGGCTCGGGCGGCCGCTCGGCCGGAGCGCGCCAGGCCGGGACGATCACCGTGCCCGCCGCGTCCGCCGCGGCGAGCCCGTACGGCGTGGCCATCAGGATCCCGCCTGTGGTCGGCAGCGGCCCGGCCTCGCCCATGCAGGCAAGCAGCCGGTAGTACGGCAGGCCCTGGCCGCGCCGGTCGACGCCGAACACGGTCAGCGGGATCGAGCTCTCGAACAGCGGCGCGTTCTGGAACAGGATCACCGCCACCGTGCCACGGTCCCGGCTCTGCACGAGCCGGGGCGCCGGGTGCGCCGCGGCTGCCCCGAGGGAGGTACCGGGCGCCGCGCCCGGGTGCGCGGAGACTGGGCGCGGCGCGGCGCCGGCCGTGCGCGGTCTCGGTACGGCTGGCTCGGGCGTCACGGCGTCACGGCTCCTCGGTTTTGCAGCTGCGCCAAACAATCAGCATTCGTATATATAGAAAGACCAGCCTCCCTGTCGACTCGTGACAGGGGCGCGTTGGGGCAAGTGAGCGTGATGTCACGTCAGATGTGACCGGTATCACAGTTTGACGCCGCTTCGGCGCCGCGGCTTGGGCACAGGCTCGTGCGCTTGTGCGGCGGTTGTGGTCTCCTGGAAGGCGACGGCGGACGACTCGTCGGCCTTCGAATGGAGAGGACAGCGCCATGGAAGCCGAGCAGGAGATCCAGGCGAGGATCGCCGAGGTGGAAGCGGAGCAGCACCGGCTGCGCATCCGGTCGGTGGAGGTCCACGGTCTCGACGCGGAGGAGCGAGCCCGGCTCAAGGCGCTGGAGGTGGAGCTGGATCAGCTCTGGGACCAGATCCGCCGGTTCAGGGCCGGGGCGTCGGATGCGGAGGAACTGCGTCCGGCGCGAGAGGTAGAGGGGTACCTGCAGTAGCGGCCGGCGTGGCGGCGGGCCGGCCGGCCAGGTCGGCCCCGGCGGGCGATGGAGGCGGTGAGGTCCTGCGCGGCAGGCGGCTGAGCGAGAGCCGCCTGCGCTCGCCGATGAGGTAGGCGGCCACGCCGAGGCCGAGCGCCACCAGGTGTTCCCGCCCGGCGAGGTTGGGCAGCGCGATCGCCTCGCCCGCCATCGCGACGGCGGTGATCGTCAAGATGAGGTACGCACGGCACTTCAGCGCCACGTAAATGCTCAGCGCGACGACGACCGTGGACGGCCCGGTGTCCAGCTCATACTGATCCACCTGCGGCGTCCCTATGGCCAACTGCAGGCCGATGATGACCATGATGCGCGCGGACACGGTGGTGAGCCCGTTCACGCACACCGCGGTGATGATCGTGCGCATGCGGCCGAGATGCACTTCGCTCAGCGCGAAGACCACCAGCACCTGAAGCATCGCCCCCCAGGCCGGAAGGTCAGGCGCCGGCGCGAGCATCGAGAGCGGAAGACGCAGCAGGATCAGCGGGAGCGGAAGCGCCTGGTAGACGCCCGCGACGTGCTCGACGACCCACCATCCGGCCGTCGTGTGCTGGATAAGCGCGAAGACGCCGATCAGCGCCGTGCAGGTCAGCGCGACCGGGAACGCGGCCAGTTTCCCGGCGCGCGCAGCCCGCCAAGGCGGGCCGAACACGGCGGCGGCCTCGGCGCGCAGCCGTGCGTATGCGAGCTGGGGCACCTTCACCCCTTACCCGCCGACCGTGACGGCAATCGGCGGGCAAACGCGCGCGTGGGTATCGAGGGGGTACGCATAGACAGTGCTGAGGCTAGTGGGGCCGGGAATTGGCCGCCTCCGGATTTGAAGCCACTGGACGCGGTAGGCGACTCAGAAGCGGCAGACGGCTCAGAACTCATCGCGCAGAGCGGCGAGGCCCGAATCGACGAGGTCCGCGACCCATGAGCCCGCGTGCTCCAAGCCGGGAGCGACCGGTAGACCGTGCAACGTGCGGTAATGCAGCGCTTCCAGCAGTCCGGCGACCCGGTAATGGTTCAGCGCGACGTACCAGCCGATGCGCGAGAGATCCAAGCCGGTCTTGACGTTGTACCGCTCTGCCATCTGGCGGATGCTCGGGAATCCGCGGTTGCAGGTGTGTGCGGAGGCGATCGGTTTGGCCGCGGCGCCCGCGCCCTCCCAGAAGGTCAGCAGCAGGCCCAGGTCGGCGAGCGGGTCGCCGAGCGTGGCCGCCTCCCAGTCCAGCACCGCCGCGATCCGGCCGGGCGTGGCGGTGGAGACGACGACGTTCTCGAGCCGGTAGTCGCCGTGCAGGATCGCCACCCGGTCGCCGGCCGGCACCCCGGCCCGCAGCCCGGCGGCCAGGCGGGAGAGTTTGGGCACCTCGCGGCTGGCGGAGGCCGCGTGCAGGCGGTCCCAGCGGTCCACCTGGCGGATCAGGAACTGGTCCGTGCGCGCGAAGTCGGCCAGCCCGGTCGCCCGCACGTCGAGCAGGTGCAGCGCGGCGAGCGTGTCGATCAGGCCGTGGGCCAGCGACCTCGACTGCGCGGGGCTGAGCGCCGCCGCCTGTTCGCCCCGGCAGAACACGATTCCGGGCACCTTGGCGGTCACGAAGAACGGCGCGCCGATCACCGAGGCGTCCTGGCACAGCAGGTACGGTTCGGCGACCGGCACCCGGCCGCCGCGCCCATGGGCCTGGAACAGCGCCCTGATCACCTGGTACTCGCGCCGGACGTCGCCCCGACCGACGCCGGGCGCCGGAGGGGCAAGAGTGGCGGGAATTGGAACCTGATTTCCTGCCCCAACGGGCAGCGGCGGACGCCGCAGTACAAACACCCTGCCATCAGCGTCGCAGAGTTCGTACGTGAGGTTGGAACGCCCGCCCGGCAGCGGCGTCGCCCGCAGCGGCGGTCGCACCGATCCGGGCAGCCGTACCCCGAGATAACGCGTCAACCTGGGCAGATCCAGTCCGCGCGGCTGCTCGGACCAGTCCGATTCGTCCGGATTGTCGGTTCCATCGACCTGCGCCGCGCCACTGTCCGCCGTGCCGCCAGCCACCGGCCCGCTCCCCTCCTGCACGAAGCTTTTTCGCAACGTAGTGCGGGCGCGGGGGGCTGGCTAGTGCCGATTCTTCGCCGACTCTTAGATTGATCGGGGGTGCCCGGCCGCGACGAGATTCGTTACGGTGGGACGGTGCGCTCCGGCACGAGCGCATGATCCGAACGCACGGCAAGCGGCGAAAGCTGGGGGTTGGAAAGTGCCAAGGCAAGTGCGCAGGGGCGGACGTTCTGCGGCATCGGTGGCGGGGGCGGTGGCGACCGGTACGGTCGCGATCGGCGCCCTGCTGGTGATACCCGCGAACTCGGGTGTCGCGGAAACGGGCTCGTCACCCGCTCCCAGCTGCGCATCTCCGTCACAGTCCGCGACCGCGTCGAAGTCGGCCGACGCGTCGGCCACACCGAGCTCCGGTCAGAGCGGCGGCGGCCCGTCGGCCGGCGCGTCATCGACCGCTTCGGCGTCGCCGACGCCGACCCCCTGCTCCTCGGAGAGCGGGTCGCCGAGCGGGAGCCCCTCCGCCACGCCGAGTAAGAGCCCGTCCTCGACGCCGAGCAAGACCCCGGGTCTGCCGTCGGATTCGGCCTCTGCTTCGCTCGTCACGAGCCCGACGCCGACCGCGACGAAGAGCTCTGCTCCGGCGACGACGCCGGCTACGACCCCGTATACGCCGCCGCCCATCATCGGCGGCGGTGGTGGTGGTGGCAATGGCGACGGCTCGGGCTTTTCGTACACTGACGTGCCCCCCGGCGACTCCTCGGTGCGCTACCCGCACGGATCCATCTCGCGGGCGCAGATCATCGTGCGCGCGCAGGCCTGGCTGAGCGAGCGGGTGCCCTACAGCCAGACCTCCTGGAAGACCGACCAGTTCGGCACGTACCGGCAGGACTGCTCTGGCTACGTCTCGATGGCCTGGGCACTGGACCAGAACATTGACTTCTGGACCGGCAACCTGAACACCGTCTCGCACACGATCGACGCGAGCGCGCTGCTGCCGGGCGACATACTGCTCTCCTCCAGCCACACCGTGCTCTTCGCCGGCTGGGCCGACTCGGCGCACACCATGTTCGACTACTACGAAGAGTCGCATCCGGGCACTGACGCGCGCTTCGTGGTCGACGCTCCGCTGCAGGACTTCCTCAGCAACGGCTTCTCGCCGTTCCGCTACGACGGCGTGCTCGACGGCGGCACGCTGCCGCTGAACCCCGCCAACGGCCTCAACTTCGCGGCCCTGCAGAACGGCCAGAACGAGCTGGCGCCGAACGGCAACGACACCACCCAGCCGGCGCCGGCCCCGTGGCAGTCCGGCTATCTGCCCGCGGACAGCGCGAGCCTGAGCGCCTCGACCCAGTCGAAGGCGACCAGGACCCAGGCGGTCGGCGCGACGCAGGACATTCAGCCGCCGCTCGGCTTCGTGGTCGGCGCGTCCGGGACCGTGTTCCTGGTCGGCGGCGTGGTGATAGCCCGCGGCTACCCGCAGCTCGCCTCGAGCCGCAAGCGCCCCCGGCGCCGGCACTGAGACTGACGCTGAGGCTGATCAGCGGCGCGGCGGCGGGCCCGGCCGAAAGGCGTTGTCGAGGCGATACCCGCCGCCCCTTGCCCGCGAGCCGGGATTGGACTATACCTGTCGCCAGCATGGTCTAGTCCAATTCCGGCTGGTTCACTTCGGCAGGCGGACCGCCCCGTCCCACAATGCTGCGCCTGTGCAGCCGCGCTGTGCGCGGACGGCCGCCCGGACGACCGTGTGTTCTTTCTTCCCTTCGTCGAGGAGAGCACATGCGCGAGAGCACCAACGGCACCACCGCGAAAAGGCGGCCGGGCACGGCCCGCCGCCGGCTGGCCGGCGTAGCCGCCGCGGGCGCGCTGCTCGCGGCCTCGGCCCCCGCCGCGCAGGCCGCCGGCGTCACCGCGGACCATCGTGGCGCGGGCGGCGGAAAGGCGGCCATCGGCTTCTTCACCCAGTGGGGGATCTACTCCGGCTTCTTCGAGAAGAACCTGATCGCCGACGGGGCCGCGGCCAAGCTCACCGAGATCAACTACGCCTTCTCCAGCGTCTCCGCGGACGGCCTGTGCACCTCAGGCGACAGCTGGGCCGACTACCAGCGGCCGTTCGCCGCCACCGAGGCCGTCAACGGCGTCGCCGACGCCCCCGGTCAGGCGCTGGCCGGCAACTTCAACCAGCTCAAGGAGCTCAAGGCCGCCTACCCGAACCTCAAGATCGTCATCTCGATCGGCGGCTGGAGCTGGTCGAGCCACTTCTCCGACCTGGCCGCCACCGAGGCCGGGCGGCAGAAGTTCGTGCAGTCCTGCGTCGACCAGTACCTCAACGGCGATATCCCGGGCCTGCCCGCCGGCGCCGCGAAGGGCGTCTTCGACGGCATCGACCTGGACTGGGAGTACCCGAACGAGCCGGGCAACAACAACCCGTACGGCCCGCAGGACACCGCCGACTTCACCGCGCTGCTGCAGGACTTCCGCGGCGCGCTGAACACCGCGGGCGCGGCGGCCCACGAGCACTACCTGCTGACCGCGGACACCTCGCCGAACCAGTACGCGGCCGCGCAGCAGCTCCAGCTCAAGACCGCCGCCAAGAGCCTGGACTGGTACAACGTGATGACGGTGGACCTGCACGGCGGCTGGGACCCGATCACCGACTTCGCGTCCAACCTGTTCCCGGACCCGAAGGACCCGCAGCCGGCCAACGGCAAGTTCTCCATCGTGCAGAGCGTCGCCTACTACGAGAAGAACGGCGTGCCGGCCAGCAAGATCGCGATTGAGATCCCGTACTACGCGCACGCCTGGGCCGGCGTCGGCGCGACCGACAACGGGCTCTACCAGAGCGCGACCGGCGCGGCGGCGACCGACCAGGCCGGGTACAAGACCATCGTCACCGAGCCCGGCACGGTGCACTTCGACCCGGTGACCGCGTCGATCTGGAAGTACGACCCGGCCTCGCAGACCTTCTGGACCTACGACGACCCGCGGACGGTCTTCGCCAAGGGCCTCTACGTCGACTTCACGGGCCTGCGCGGCGCCTCGGTGTGGTCGCTGGACGGCGATGACGCGAACGGCTCGCTGACCTCGGCGCTGACGGCAGCGCTGCGGTAACTGCGGCAGCAACGACTAAGACGACCAACGGACGCGTGCCTTGGCGGAGAGTCTTCCGTCAAGGCACGCGCTTTTCGTCGCTCTGGTCGCGCTGGTCGCGCTTGGTGGCCTTATTGCGCCGCGGAGCCCGCGAGCCACTGCGGCCACGACTCCTGCCAGTCGGCGAAGCCGTTGCCCGGCGCGACCTGTCGCGGCGAGTTGATCACCTTCACGACGTCGCCGGGCAGCGTGTTCGCGAAGAACCATTCCGCGTTCGTCGGGGATGCCCCTACGCAGCCGTGGCTGACGTTACGCACACCCTGTGAGCCTTCCGACCACGGCGCCGAATGCACGTACGTGCCCGTATACGTCAGGTGCACGTCCCACTTCACGTCCGGGATGTCGTACTCGTCGCCGAGCCCTGCGGTACGCGAATCCATGTGCACGTCCGGCGACTTGTCGATGACCGCGTACGTGCCGGCCCACGTATCCAGGCCCGGCTTACCGCCGGTGACCGCGAACGTGCGCACCACCTGGCCGGAGCGCCGCACAGTCGCCTCGTCCGATCGCAGGTCGATCGTGGTCTCCTGGTCGCGGCCGACCGAGAAGCTCAGGTCGTGGTCAGCCGTGGCGTAGTGCCCATGGCCGTCGCTCAGCCCGTTGATCGCGAGGCGGACCGTGACCCTCGTGCCCGGCTGCCAATAGCCCTGCGGGCGGTAGTCGACCCGCGCGGCCGAGAGCCAGCTCCAGTGCCCGCTCTGCGGCGGGTCCGCCGAGACGCTGAGCGCCTGCTCGATCGCCGCGCGGTCCTGCGCCGCGATGGGTTGGGTGAAGGCGAGCACGACCGGCTGTCCGACGCCCACGGTCGAGCCGTCCGCCGGTGAGATCAGGTCGATTCTCAGCGGAGCGTCCGGGCGACTTGTGCTGAACGACGATTCCTGGAGCCCGGTGCCGCCCGCGCTGTCCATGGTCACTGCGCTCAGGTCATAGGAGACCCCGGCGCGCAGCGGACCGGAGGAGGTCCACGTGCGATGGTCCGCGCTGAAGATCCCAGGCACGGCCTCGGTCCGGTAGACCAGTTCGACCGCGCCGACCTGCTCGCCGGGCGGCGCGGTGACCGTCACGGTGCTGTTCGGGGAGACGCCCGTCGCGCCATCCGCGATCGAGACGTTCGCCGGAGCGGCCGGCGGCGGCACGGCGTGGGCGGCGGCAGCCGAGTCAGCGCCCGCGTATTCCGCCGAGCCCGGCCCGAGCACGCCGCGCTCGAAGCCGCTGGAGTAGCCGAACCAACCCGCCGTGAAAACGGCGACCCCGGCGACGCTCAGGGCCGCCGGGGCCAGCCACCGCTTGCTCGTCCTGTCCACACCGGAATGTGTACTCCGGAGTTTATTCAGTTATGCCGCAAGGTGCGCCGAACGGGTGGAAACCGGTCGGCATTTCATACTGGCGGCGCCGACTCTAGCGGCGCCGACTCTAGCGGTGTCGATTCTGGCAGGGTCGATTCTGGCAGGGTCGATTGTGGCGGCTTCGACTCTGAATGGGCGTCAGCTGACCGGCACCGGCACCCGCACCGTGGTCTCGTCGAAGTCATCGCTGCGAATCGTGATCGCTACCTGCCACTGGCCCGGGACGGTCAGCGCCGTCGGCTGGTCGACGTAGTGGCCCGGCCCGTTGATGATCACCTTCGAGTCGATCGGCCCGATCTTGCGCGCCGGCAGCGAGTACGCCACCGTCACCTCCACCGGGCTGTACGGCTCGCCCTTCGTGTTCTCGATCAGCAGGTGCGTCTGGTTCGGACCAACCTTGCCCGGCTCGACCAGCACAAGCACCGTGCCTGAGGCCGTCCCGGTGTTGAAGGGCACCGAGACGTCAGTCGACCCCGGCTGCGTCGAGAGGCCGTTCGCCCCGCGACCGGGTACCGAGTTGACCACTATCGCCGTCGCCGCGAGCACGATGAGCGCGATGGCCGTCTCTGCCGCGACCGATCGGCGCAGCTTGCTGAGCGTCGCGAGGGTGCGCGCTCCCGGGTCGCTCGGAAGCGGTACACCGCCGACGCGTGCGGTACGCCGCCCTGGCTTGTTCATCCCCGGCTGACGTCCAGGGCGTCCAGCGGGGTGCGAAGGAGGCGCCCCTGCCGGGCCTTGTGCCACTGCCGCGGGTTCCTTCACGGGCTCGGCCGCGATCTCAGGCTCGGCGATCGCTGTCTTGGCGTTAGCTGTCTTGACGTTGGCCGTCTCGACGCTTGCCGTGATCGTCCCGCCGTTTTCCTTCGCTGCCGCGACGGTTGTACTCGCGCCCGCGGTGGCGAGGGATGCGTTAAGCCCGGAGGCGATTTGCTGGCGTGCGTAGTACCCGAGCCCGATGAGCAAGAGTAGCCCGGCGATCTTGATCAGGATCAGTCGGCCGTAGGCGTCGTCGAACAGGACGTGCAGCGAACCCACGTCCCGCCACGCCTGGTACGTGCCGGTGCCGATCATCACGCAGACACAGGTCAGTGCGACTGTCGAGAAGCGGTTGACCGCAGCCGCCGCCTGCTTCGGCTTCTCCGGCGCGCGCAGCACGACCAGCACCAGCATCGCCAGTCCGCCGAGCCAGACGGCCATCGCGCTCAGGTGCAGGATGTCGGAGACCACCGAGAGCGGCACCTGGATCCCGGTCGAGGCGTGCCCGGTCGCCGCCCAGGTGGAGGCGAGGCCCATGGTCCCGAGCAGCGCGAGCGCGGCGGACCGCATGCGCGCCCCGAAGCGGGCGTCGGCGAGCCGCTGCACCCCGATCGTCACCGCCGGGGCCAGCACGGCCAGGATCAGCAGCCTGACCTCGACCGTGGTGCCGAACCTGGTGGCGGTGGTCGACTGGATCACCGAGGGGTCGAAGATCCGGGACAGCGGCAGCCCGCTGGCATAGACGCCCTGCAGTAACAGCTGCGCGACGCTCGACGCGACCAGCGTGGTCCAGCCGATCACGATCATCCGGAACGAACCGCGCGCCGCGGCCCCCCTCGGCCAGCACAGCGCCAGGAACACGATCGTTCCGGCCAGCAGCGCGAAGGACAGGTAGGCCGCCCACCGGGCCACTCCGTACGCGACGCCCTGGAAGGCGCTGGCCCGGGTCACGATCGCGGTCGGGTTGACGCTGGTCTTGCTCGGCGCGCCGATCGAGAAGGAGAACGCGCCGGAGACCGGGTGCGAGTCCGCCGAGATCACGTGCCAGGCCACGGTGTAGGTGCCGTTGCCCAGCCCGGAGCGCAGCGAGATGGTGATGATGTCGCTCGACGCGCCGTGCGTGGTGTTCCCGTTGTCCACCCGCTGCCCGGTCGGGTTGAACACGCGCAGGCTGTCCGCGCTCACCCCGACCGACTCGTCGAACTGCGCCGCGATGACAGCCGGCTGGACGGCCAGCACCGAGCCGTCCGAGGGGTCGGTGCGTTCCAACGTGGCGTGCGCGGAGGCCGGGGCCGCTACCGCGAGCACGAGCGCGACGGCGGCTACGAGGCCGGCGAACAGGCGGCGGGCGCGCGAGGCGCGCGGCGACCGGCCGGACGGCCGGGGGGCCTGCACGGCCCCCACGGTCGCCGGGCGTGATCCGAGGATCGGAAGGTAAGCCATGTCCCTGCTCAGGATTCGGAGCGTCGGCGGGCGAGGAGGTTGAGCGCGAGCGCGGCCAGGCCTGCCGCCAGACCCAGCGCGCCGAGCACGATGCCTGCCGTGTCCGAGCCGCCGCCGCCCGAGGAGGACTGCGCGGCGGCCGCGGCCGTCGAACTGGCCGCGGCAGGCGTACTACCCGAGCCCGAGCCGCCGGAACCGGCCGTGCCGGAGTCCGCGGAGTCGGCCGCGGTCAGGGTCAGCACCGGGGCCGGGTGCTCCGGATCCGGCTGGCCGGCCTGGGTCAGGTCGATCCACCGGACGATATCGCCGTTGGAGTAGGTCTGCACCGCTTTGAACACCAGCTGGTTGGTGTCGGTCGGCAGCGGGTCCACCGAGATCTGGAAGTCCTGGTACTGGCCGACCGGGATGCTCCCGCCGGTCCAATCGACTTCGCTGACCGCGGTGGTGAAGGTGCCGTCGTCGGTCTTGAGCGGCGTGGCCAGGGTGGTCGTCTTGACCGTGACCGTCCAGCCGGGGATCGCCTTCGGCAGCACCTGCGCGATCGGGTGGTCGGTGGGCACCTGGATCTGCACCTGCGTGGTCGTCGCGTTCGACTCCTCGTTGGGCACCTTGAAGGTCAGCTCGGCGGTCGAGCCCTTCGGGAGCGAGTCCGGCGAGACCGCCACGTGCGCGGAGGCCGGCAGCGCGGCCACCGCGACCAGCACCGCGGCGGTGGCGGTCACCCCGGCGGCGCGGCGCCGCGACGGCGCGTTGAGCAAGCTGATGAGACGCATGAAAGAGTCCGTTCCACGGGAAGGGTAAACGTATATACGGGTACTGCCTTGGTGGTGAGTCGCGAGTGCTACGCGACGACAGGCGGCCCGCGGAACGTGAGAACGGTGAGGAGTGGAGTGAAGCGCTGCCTGAGGCAGCCATCCGGCGCAGCGCGATAGGAGCGCGGTACGACGCACCGGCCGGACTGGGCCGTAGCCGCCAACGTGGCGACGGCCTCGGCAAGCCTGTGCACAGGCGCCGCCGCGAGTGCGCCTACGGCGCGGCAGAGGGCGAAGAAGTCGCGCTCGCCTTGGCCGAGCCACCAGCCGCACACTACGGCGGCCAGCGCGTGCGCGGTGATCATCGTGAGCGCGGCGGAGAACGGGCTCGGATGCGGCCCAACCATGCCCGTCATACCGGTCATGCCGGGCATCGCGGTGGCGGCGAAGGTGGCGGGATTCGGCAGGGCGGAGGCCGTGGCGTGCGCCATGGCCGCCCCCGATTCGAAGCCGGTGAACAGCTCGTGCAAGCCGATTTGGCCGATCCCGAGCCCGACGGCCAGAGCCGACCAGGATCTTTCCCGGGCCAGGCCGAACCAGGCCGCGAGCCATACCGCCGGCAGGCCGAGACCGATCGCGGTCCAGCTCGCCGGGCATCCGCCCGCCACGCCGTGCAGCGTCGCGCCGACGCCGACGCAGATCACTGCGAAGAGCGCGGCGCGCACCGTGCGAACGGCGCGATGCGACGAGTGCGGGGCGGGCGGCACGGCAGACATGCTCTCGCACTTGCTCCGGGAGGTGAATACGGGGTGTGGCCGATTACGCTGCGCGCCCGCAGTGCTACTGAATGCTCTCTTTCGGCGGGTTGGGGAGGATTCGGGCTGGTCTGGCGGCGGGGAGGAGTCTCGCGACGGAGGGAGAAACTCGCGTGACGCCACTCGTGCCGAACCTGGCTCGCCTCGCCGCGCCGGCGCCGTCGCTGGGACTTTCCATGCTTCCGGCGGCTGCCGCGTGGCCGAGCGCGGCGGTCCTCGTGGCGCTCGCGGTGCGCTCGGCCGCGCGACTCGCCGCCGACCGGGCGCCCGCCGATCCCGGCCTTCCGGCCTGCGGCCTGACCAGCCGGACCGGCGACGCGGTGCACCTGGCGATGGCGGCCGGGATGGTGCCGATGCTGGTGCCGCTCGGCGTGCCGCCGGTCGCGCTGCTCGCGTTCTTCGGCGCCACGACGGCCTTCGTGGCCGGCACCTGGTTGCGCGGGTCGGCGCGGCGGCGGCTGGCGGCCTGGCGCGGTGCCGCGGTGCAGTGCCGACCGGCGCACGCCCTGGAACCGCATCATGTGATCGTCGGCCTGGCAATGATCGTGATGGCCTGGCACATGGACGCCGGGACGTCCGCGATGCCGGGCGGCGCCGCGATGGCCACGATGCCGGGCACGACGGCGTCCGCGGATCAGCTCCTGGTCAGCACCCTCGCGCTGATCTATACGTGGACGGCCGTGGTGATCTTGGGCGGCGGGCTCGCGAAGGCGGCCACCGCGCGGCCGCTTCCCACGGATCCGGTCGCGCTGCTCGCCGCGCCGGTGACCATCTACACGTGCGAGCTGGCGATGACCGTGGTGATGGGGCTGATGCTGCTCGGCTGACCGTGTTGCTTGGCTGACGCTGTTTCTTGACTGACACCGCTTCTCGGCTGACGGTGAGTTATCCGCCTGGCACTGCCTGGTCGGCGTTCAGCCGGTCGACGCGGGCCGCTGGTCCCGGGCCGCGAGCCCGGCCAGGTAGGCGTTGTAGTCGGCCAGCTCCACATCGCCGTCCCGATCCGCCTTGCGGTCCTTGCGCCGCGCCTCCCGCTCGTCCGAGCGGGACCACTGCAGGAACAGCACCAGCAGCACGATCAGCGTGGGCACCTCGCCGAAGGCCCAGGCCAGGCCGCCGCCGGTGGACTGGTCCGCGGCCGGGTCCACGCCCCAGGCGGCCGGCGGGTGCGCGAAGGTCGTGGTGATCAGCGACGAGGACATCATCACCGCCACGCCGAAGAAGGCGTGGAACGGCATCGCCGCGAACAGCTCCAGGATCCGGATCACGTACGGGCTGCGGTGCGGCGCGGGGTCCACGCCGATGATCGGCCAGAAGAACAGCAGCCCGACGCCCAGGAAGTGCACCAGCATGAAGTCGTGCCCGGCCGCGCTGCGCATCAGCGCGTCGAACAGCGGAGTGAAGTAGAGCCCGTACAGGCTGGCGATGAACAGCGGCAGGGTGAACAGCGGCGAGGAGACCACCCGGGCGAACCGGCTGTGCAGCAGGCTCAGCAGCAGCTCGCGCGGGCCGGTGTGGCCGGCCGAGGCCGGGCGCAGGGCCCGCAGCGCCAGCGTGAGCGGCGCGGCGAGCAGCAGGAACAACGGCGCGGCCATCGACAGCACCATGTGCTGCAGCATGTGCGCGCTGAACAGGTACATGCCGTACTGGGCCAGCCCGGTGCAGGTCGTCGCGAACAGCAGCCCCAGGCCGATCAGGAAGCTGAAACCGCGCAGCACCGGCCAGCGGTCCCCGCGCCGGGCCAGCCGGACGACCCCGATCGCGTACAGCGCGAAGAGCACCGAGACCAGCGCGAGGAAGAACGGGCTCGGCGCCAGCGTCCACATCCTGGCGAAGCTCGGCGCCGGCAGCGTGCCACCCATCCCCGGCATGCCGGGCATCCCGGACAGCGCCGGCAGCGCCGACTGCGTCAAAGAGCCGGCCGCCGCCGCAGGGTGAGTCATCACCGCCGCCTCCTGCCCAGTTTGGTCCGATACGCCGCTCGTCAGCTTACGCGCCCGGAAATCGGCCGACGCCGCCGGGATGACTCCG
>NZ_DASRGV010000249.1:0-2471 GCF_035650855.1 Actinocrinis sp.
TGCCGGTGGACGGCGCGGACGAGCTCAGCCGCCTGGGCAAGGCGTTCAACCGGATGACCCGCTCGCTGGCCGGCTCGCGCGAGCGGCAGCAGCGGCTGATCGCCGACGCCGGGCACGAGCTGCGCACCCCGCTCACCTCGCTGCGCACCAACGTCGAGGTGCTGCGCAAGATAGAACTGCTCGACCCGGAGGACCGGGAACGGCTGATCGTCTCGGTCCTGGCCGGGATCGACGACCTGACCGGGCTGGTCGCCGACACCGTGGAGCTGGCCCGCGGGGAGGAACCCGCCGCGGCCTTCGAGGAGCTGAGCTGGGACGCGCTGGCCGAGCACGTCGTGGACCGGGCCCGGCTGCACTGGCCGCAGGTCGAGTTCGCCGCCGACCTGGCTCCCACCCGGATCGTCGCGGTACCCGACCGGATCCAGCGCGCGATGGCCAACCTGCTGGACAACGCCGCCAAATTCAGCGGCGGGGCCGGCCGGGTGGAAGTCACCCTGGCCGGCCACGCTCTCACGGTTCGGGACCACGGCCCGGGCATCCCCGAGGGTGATCTGCCGCATGTCTTCGATCGCTTCTACCGGGCCGCCTCGATGCGCGACCGGCCCGGCTCCGGCCTAGGGCTGGCCATCGTCGCCCAGGTCGCCGAATCGCACCGGGGCACTGTGTCGGCCGCCAACCATCCCGACGGCGGGGCGGTCCTCAGCCTCCGGCTGCCCGAACCGGCCGAGCCGGCTGAACGGGGCCTGCGCGGGGATCACGGCGTCAGCTTCGGACGACACAGTGGCGGTGACCGGGATACTCCGGCGTAGCGAGCGCGACCAGTTGCGCTCGCCGAGCAGGATCATCACCGCCGGCAGCAACAGCACCCTGATGACGGTGGCGTCCAGCGCCACAGCCACCGCGAGGCCGACCCCGAGCTGCTTGAAGTCCTGCATCGAGAGCGTCCCGAAGACCCCGAACACCGCCACCATGATGACCGCGGCGCTGGTGACCGCCCCGGCCGCGGACCGCAGCCCGTGCATCACCGCGCGCTCGGTGCTCATTCCGCGCTCGCGCGCCTCCTTGATCCGGGAGACCACGAACACGTGGTAGTCCATCGACAGGCCGAACAGGACCACGAACACGAACAGCGGCAGCCAGGACTCGATCGCGCCGGGCACCTGTGAGTGCACCAGGCCGGCACCCCAGCCGTGCTGGAAGATCGCTGTCATCACGCCGTACGCCGCGCCCACCGAGAGCAGGTTGAGCAGGATCGCGGTGAGCGCGATCACCGGCGAGCGGAACGCGACCAGCATCAGCAGGAAGGTGATGGCGAGCACGAACGCGAACACCGGCACGATCGAGTGGTGCAGCTGCGCGTTGAAGTCCACGCCGAAGGCCAGCTGTCCGCCGACCGCCACCTGCGCCCCGGGCAGCTTGCCCAGCGTCTGCGGCACGACCTGGTTGCGCAGCGTGTCCAGCGCGTGCAGCGAGGTCGCGTCGGTTCCGTTCCCCTCCAACGGAACCTGGATCTGCGCCACGTTCGCCGACGGGTAGAGCAGCACCCGGATCGGGTTGCCGGTCTTCGGATCGCCGAGTTCGCCGGTGCGCAGCGCGGCCTGCTCGAACTGGCTGATCGCGTTCTGCGTCGCGGAGCCGTTGATGTCGGAGCTCTTGACCACGACCATCGCCGGCGCGGGACCGCCCGGGAAGGTCCTGGCGATCTGCTGATAGGTCTGCACGATCGGGATGTTCTGCGGCACCTGCTGATCGACCGTCAGCTTCTCGGTGTGCATGCCGAACGCCGGACCGGCCAGCAGGACCAGGAAGCCCGTCGCGCCCAGCAGCGCCGCCCGCGGATGTGCGGCCACCTTGCCCAGCGTCGCGTTCCACACCCGGCCGCCACCGGCCGCGGCCTTCTGCGCCCGCCGCGCCCTGCGCCGCTTGGCCCCCGGAAGCCGCCCGAACTCGACCTTGTCGCCGAGCATCGAGAGCAGTGCGGGCAGCACGGTCACCGAGCCGAGCATCGCGATCGCGACCACCAGGATCGTCGCCACGGCGAAGCCCTCGAAGATGTGCATGCCGGACAGGAACATCCCGGCCATCGCAACCATCACGGTGAGCCCGGAGACCAGCACCGAGCGGCCCGAGGTCGCCGCCGCGATCCGCAGCGCGGTCGCCTTGTCCTTGCCGACGGCCCGCTCCTCGCGCTCCCGGCGCAGGTAGAACAGGCAGTAGTCGACGCCCACGGCCAGGCCCATCAGCAGCATCACCGAGTTGGCCGAGGAGTCCACCGGGCTGAAATGACTGGCCAGACCGAGCAGCCCGATCGCGGCCATGAACGCGGTCAGCGCGAGCAGCACCGGCAGGATCGCCGCGAGCAGCGCGCCGAAGGCGACCAGCAGGATGCCGAGCGCGAGCGGGACTGCGGTCCACTCCGCGTGCTTGAAGTCCTTGCCGAGCGTGTTGTTGAACCAGTGGTTCGCCGAGGC
>NZ_DASRGV010000250.1:0-22187 GCF_035650855.1 Actinocrinis sp.
GGGCACAGCTGAGGTCTGCCAGGCGAGGTGGCCGGCTCACGGGACCAGGCGGGGTGACTGGCTGGGTGACCGGCTCACGGACTCGGCTGGGTGGGCCCGCTACCCGGACCAGGTCAAGGTCGAGACGGGGCAAGCGGACGGAGGGACCGGGGGAAGGGGGGAAGGAGGGACCGGTGGACGGGCGGACAGAAGGCGGTTCGGGCCCTTCGGCCCTGTCGCTGCCGCCGGATGAAGCCTCAGCATCAGGTCATGGAAATCGATGCAAACGGGCTTGAGGTGCTCACCCGCGCCGAGGCCATCGCGTTGCTCGAGTCGCAGGAGGTCGGGCGGCTCGTCTACACCCGGCGCGCCCTGCCGGCGATCCGCCCGGTGAACTTCGCGGTGCGCGGGGGCGCGGTGCTGATCTGGACCGGGTCGGCGTCCTCGCTGGGACAGGCGGTGCGCGGGGCCGTGGTGGCCTTCGAGACCGACGAACTCGACCGGACAACGCGCTCAGGCTGGTCTGTCTCGGTGCTCGGTACCGCACAGCTGGTGACGGACGAGATCGAGCTCGCACGGGCACACGAGGACGGCCCCATACCGTGGGCGCCGGGGGTCAAGGACTACCTGATCCGCATCCCGCTGACCGTGGTGACCGGGCGCTGGCTCGGGCCGCGTGAGGCGTCCTTGCGGGCGAAGCCGGAAGCCGAGCCGGGGCGGTCCGCGCACGGCGGGCGCGTGCCGGACGGGGCGGTAGCGACCACGCGCGGGGACGGAAAGGTCGTGCCGAGCGGGTCGAGCGCAGTACCGTGATCCCGGAGGAGCGAACTCCGCGGCGCGCCAGGCGCGCGGTGCCGGTCGCTCCTTTGGAGAGGCGGTTGACCGTGGCCGACCAGCTTGGTGACGAGGTCTCAAGGATCCTGCCGACGCTGCGCATCGACGAGCTGCTCGACGAGCTGCAGGCGCGGCTGGCCTCGGTGCGTTCTTCCCGAGACCGGGTACGTCAGCTGCTTGAGGCCGTGGTCGGCATCGGCAGCGGGCTGGATCTCGAGCAGGCGCTCAGCCGGATCGTTCAAGCCGCCGCGACACTGGTGAATGCGCGTTATGGCGCACTCGGCGTCCTTGGGGAGGACGGGCGCCGGCTGTCCCGGTTCATCACGGTCGGCCTCTCCCCGGAGCAGATCGCCGCGATCGGGCATTTCCCGGAGGGGCACGGACTGCTCGGCGAGCTGATCCGGCATCCGGAGCCGCTGCGCGCCGAGGATCTGAGCCGGCATCCGAATTCTTACGGCTTCCCGCCGAACCATCCGCCGATGCATTCCTTCCTCGGCGTACCGATCCGGGTGCGCGACGAGATCTTCGGCAACCTCTACATGACCGAGAAGGACGGCGGCGCACCGTTCGACGCTGACGACGAGGCGGTGCTCACGGCGCTGGCCGCAGCGGCGGGCGTGGCGATCGACAACGCGCGGCTATACGAGGAGGCGCGGCGCCGGCAGGCCTGGCTGGAAACGACTGCCGAGCTGACCCGAGGCTTGCTCTCCGAGCAGGACATGGACGACGTGCTGGCCGGGTTCGCGCAGCGGGTGCGCTCCTTCGCCGCCGCCGATCTCGCCGTGATCGCGCTGCCGTCACCGGACAGCGGCGAGTTGTTCGTCGTCGCCGCCGATGGGCGGAACGCGGAGGGCGTGCGCGGGATGACCGTGGACGTCGAGGAGACGCTGATCGGCGCGGTCTACAAGTCGGCGCAGGCCGAGGTGGTCACCGACCTGTCCAGCTACCCGCGGTCCGGAAGGCTGCTGCCCGATGTGGTGTTCGGGCCGGTCCTGGCGGTGCCGCTCGGCACGGCCGGGCAGGTGCGCGGCGCGTTCGCGCTGTACCGGTTGGCCGGCGCGCCGCCCTTTGACGCGGCGATGGTGAATCTGACCGCTGACATGGCGGTGCAGGGCGCGGTGGTGCTGGAACTGGCCGAGCGGCGCCGGGACAGCGAGCTGCTCTCCCTGTACGCGGACCGGGATCGGATCGGCCGGGACCTGCACGACCTGGCCATCCAGCGGCTGTTCGCGACCTCGATGAGCCTGCAGGGCGCGTACAAGATCACGCAGAAGCCGGCCGTGGCGCGCCGGATCGCGCAGGCGGTATCAGACCTCGATGACACGATTAAGGTGATCCGCTCGACCATCTTCGCCTTGCACGCGCACGAGGAGGACCAGGACGACGCCCCGGGCGTGCGCGCGCAGGTCATGGAGATCTGCGAGCAGGCGGCCAGCCTGCTGGGCTTCACACCGAGTGTGCGTTTCACCGGTCCGGTGGAGCACCTGATCGGCCCGGACGCGGCGGAGCAGTTGGTGGCGGTCCTGCGCGAGGCGCTGTCGAACGCGGCCAGGCACGCGGGTGCCTCCCGGGTGGATGTGGATCTGACGGCGGACGGCACGCAGGTGGCGCTGCGGATCAGCGACGACGGCGTGGGCATCGCGCCGGGCGGGCGGCGAAGCGGGCTGACCAATTTGCTTGAGCGGGCGCAGCAATTCGGCGGCACGTTCACCGCGAAGCCGGGCGAGCGTGGCGGCAGTGTCCTGACCTGGACGGTGCCGACGGGGCTGGAAATCTCGGCAGGCGGCAACGCGGGGATCAAGGACTAGCAGGATCGGGGGTTTGGACGGGCTTTCGCTTCGCGGCGGACCACAAGCCCCCGGATTCGAGTCCAGTGGCGCGCCGGACCGGGTCGAAGGCCCCTGATCATGCGGCCCTCGCGGCGGCACGATCGAAGCATGGACAACTACACGCTCGCGGTACTCGAATCCAAGACTGCCTCTGACGTCATGAGCCCGCCGTGCGCCATCGTGCGCAGCGACACCAGCGTGTGGGAAGTCGTCGAACGATTCCTCACCGGTCCCGCGCGGCACGTTGTCGTCGTGGACGCGCAGAACCGTTCGCTCGGCGTCATCGGCACCCGGCATCTGGCCACCCTCTGGCCGCTGGACCCGAAGGTACTCAAGGCCACGCCGGTGCAGAGCCTGGGTTGCGCGGCGTGGATCGCGCTGCGTCCCGATGACGATCTGCGTACGTGTGCGCAAACGCTGACCGAGCACCACCTCGACGCGGTGCCGGTACTCGACGAGGACGCCCACGTGCTCGGCGTGGTCACCGCCCGGGACGTCACCCGCGCGCTGGCTGACGCGACCGACCGCAAGCAGCACGCCTGGCAGGAGTGAGTTCGATGCCTGAAATGCGGAGTGGTGCAGCCCCGATCGTCGTCGGACTGGACGGCAGCGAGGCCTCTATGGCCGCTCTGCGCTGGGCGGCCGAGGAAGCGGCGGCCCATGGAGCGCCGCTGATCGCGGTGCACGTGATCGACCCGCGCGCGCACCGATTCGCGCCATACGCGGGCCGCGCGCCGCACGCGATGCGTGATCCCGTGCACGACTCCGTGCGCGACGCCGACATCGCGGTCATGGACGACGCGGCGATGGTGGAGCAGATGGTCGCCGAGAGCGGCGTCGCGCACGCCAGGCGGGTCATCGAGGTGGGCGTGCCGAGTCAGGTGCTGGTGCGCCAGGCGATCGGTGCCCGGATGCTCGTGCTCGGGCAGGCCGATCACCACCGCCTGCGGGCCGGCGCCGGACCGTATCAGCCCCCTGTGCTCGGAGTGATCTCCAGGGCCTGTGTCGCCCGCGCGACTTGTCCGGTCGTCGTGGTGCCTATCCCCGCTCAGCGCCATGCGTCATCTGCGCTGCGACCCGAGCCGCACAGCGTCCCGGAAGTCCGGGTCCCGGCAGACCAGGGCGTGTCGGCCGAGCACACACCGGTCGAGGGCGGGCGCGAACTTTACCCACACCGGCCGGTGCCGATCGCGCACGGCTGACGCGGGAGGAACGGTTTGAAGGGAGCAGAAGGATGAGCAATATGCAGGCGAGCACCGGCGGCAGCGGTGCGACTCACGCGACCTCACCGGCTGCCGCGACGGTACGCGATGTCATGGCGAAGGACGTCATCACGGTCCGCTCCTACGCGACGTTCCGCCAGATCGCGACGACGATGCTCAGCCGCGGCATCGGTGCGGTACCCGTTGTCGACTCGACCGGGCGCGTGATCGGCGTCGTGTCGCGTACCGACCTGATCGCGAAGGAAGCCGCCGCCGCGGAAGGTCAGTCCGAGCTCTGGGAACTGCTGTCCCGGCGCGGACGCGAGGCGCAGGCCCGCAGCGAGGCGATTTCGGCCGGCCGGCTGATGTCCGTGAACCTGGTGACGGTGACCCCGGACACCGGTGTGGCGCGGGCGGCCTACCTGATGGAGCGTCACTCGGTGTCGCACCTTCCGGTGGTCGACGGGCGCGACGTCATCGTCGGGATCGTCTCCCGCAGCGACCTGCTGCGCGCCTACCTGCGTGCTGACCGCGAAATCCGGGGCGACGTGATCGAAGCGGTCTCCGCCTCGCTCTCGCAGCACGACGTGCGGGAGGTCGGCGTCGCGGTTGAGGACGGCGTGGTGACGCTGACCGGCGTCTTGGAGCACCCGTCCGACACTGCCGCGGCGGCACGCGCGGCGCGCGCCGTGCGGGGCGTCGTGACCGTGATCGACAGGCTGGGCGCGGAGAAGGCGGACTCGAGCGTGCAGGGTCCGTTCAACCCGGGGCCGATCTTCTAGCCTCGAGCCATGGCTGCTGAACTCGTGAGTGCCCGCCAGTGAGGTTGAGCTACCGGCGGGCACCGGTATATCCAGGCGCGTCTCTGCGAGTCAGGCGACGATTCCGAGCCGGGCGGCCGCCTCCCGCAGGTGCTCGCGGGCTTCGGGCCGCGCCGCCTTCTCGATCAGGTGCTCGGCCTGGATGCGCTGGCTGTGGCCGAACAGGTCCGCGCGGCCCTGGTCGGTGACGATCGCGGTGTGCTGGAACGAGGTGGCCGGCGTGCACAGCTGGGGCACGATCGTGGACGTGCCGCTCTTGGCGTGCCAGGACGGCAACGCGATGATCGCCTGGCCGCCGCGCGAGTGCAGCGCTCCGACCACGAAGTCGGTCTGGCCGCCGAAGCCGGAGTAGATCCGGTCGCGCGCGTACGAGGCGTTGGCCTGCGCATAGAGGTCAACCTGCAGAGCGGTGTTGATCGACGTCATCGCGTGCTGCGCGGCGATACGCGCTGGATCGTTGACTGTCTCGGTGCGCGCCATATGCAGCGCCGGATTGCGGTCCGCCCACGTGTACAGCTCGGGCGAGCCGAACAGGAACGACGTCGTCACCGGCGTGCTTTCGTCGAGCGCTCGGCGGGCCGACAGCTCGACGACGCCATCGCTGATCATCTCGGACCAGACCCGCAGTCCGGTGTGCTCGATGAGGGCAGCCAGCACCGCGTCGGGGATCGCGCCGATGCCGGTCTGCAGCGTGGCTCCGTCCTCGATCATCGGTGCGACAAGCCGGCCGATCCGCGCCGCGATCTCCGCCGCCGACGGGTCCCGAAGGCCCGCGGGAGAGGGCAGCGGGACGTCGTGCTCCACCGCGAAGTCGATGGCGTCAAGCGGCAGCTCGGCGTCGCCGAACGTGTAAGGCATATGCGCGTTGAGCTGCGCGACGACCACGCCGCCCGCGGCGAGGGTGCGCTCGATCGCGGCCGGCAGGATGTTGACCTCGACGCCGAGGGAGACCTTGCCGTTGCGTGGAGCGGAGGTGTGCAGCAGGACGATGTCCGGCTGGTGGGTGGTGGCCAGGATCTGCGGTACGAGCGAGAGTCTCGCCGGCAGGTAGTCGAGGCTGGGCAGGCCACGCATCCCGGGGCCGACGAACGGCGACTCGTGCCGCACGCCGTCGCGCACCGGGATTCCGGGCTGCGAGTTGAGCTGGAAGAGCCGGTATTGGGGCAGCGCCTTGTCGACGAGTTCCAGCAGGTGCCAGGGCGTGGCGTGATTACCGGACGCGACGACGCGCGGCTCGGGGTACGCGATACCTTCCAACAGCGACAGCAGCCGCGCGGAGTCGACGATTCTCATGTCTCGACGGTACGGCCCGCCACGCAGTCGATCGCAGGGACTAAGGTCCCGCGAACACCACGGAACGGCCCGAATCCGGGTAGGGACGTTCCCGGTGCCGTCACGTCCGTCGGACCTGCGGCGCTGCACGCATCCGTAGGACGAACGGCGCGACGCTGCGCGCGCGATCAGCGGCTCCGGCTTGGCGCGCGGGACCAACGGCCCGGTTTCGCTCGTGGCCTCCGACCCTGGGGCGCCGGGCGGTTTCGCAGGATGCTCATCGCATGACCCGCGGTCGAGCGGGCAGAAGGGGCGACTGCGATGACAATCGAGCTGGACACCGGTGGCTCCTACGCGCTGCTGACCGACGGCAGCTGCGTGCTGATCCGTGCCGCCGAGCCCGCGGACTGGCAGGCGGTGCACGACTTCGCCGCCGCGCTTGGCCGCGCGAGCGTCTACCGGCGCTTCTTCGGCTTCCCGAAGTATCCGGGAAAGCTGCTGGCCGACGCGGTCTGCGCACCGGCCGATGCGGCCGGGCCGCGCACCCGCGGCGCCCTGCTGGCGTGGCTGGACGGCGCGGTCGTCGGCATGGCCGAGTGGATCCGCGCGGCCGATCCGGCCGAGGCCGAGATCGCCTTCGTGGTCGCGGACCGGATGCAGGGCCGCGGCGTGGCCACCCTGCTGGCCGAGTACCTGCTGGACGAGGCCGACCGAGTCGGGTTGCACCGGTTCACCGCGATCACCCAGGGCGAGAACCGGGCCATGCTGGACGTGTTCGCCACCCTCGGCATTCCGGTACGCAAGAACTGGGACCACGGCACCTGGCTGGTGACCGTGGACCTCGACCTGACCGCCACCGCGCGGGTCGCCCTGCTGGACGCGGCGGCGCGGCGCGAGCGCATCGCGGACGACGCCAGCCTGCGCCGGCTGCTCGAACCGGGCTCGGCCGCCGTGGTCGGCGATCAGCAGGACCCTGCGACGCGGGCGGTGCTCGACCACCTGAGCGGATTCGCCGGCCGGCTCTGGATCTGCGGCCCCGACGCCGCGGACCTCGACCCCGAGGCGCGATTCGAGCTCGCGATCATCACCTCGCCGCCCGAGCACGCCGCGCATGCCGCGCAAATCTGCGCCGGGCACGGCGCACGCGCGGTGATCGCGACCTCGACAGCGTTCGACGACGCCTCGGGCCGCGCGCTGCTGGATGCGTGCCGCTCGGCAGGCATGCGGTTGCTGGGACCGGGCAGCCTCGGCGTGGTCAACACCGCGGTGCGCTCCGGCGCGCTGAACGCCAGCCTGGCCCCCGGGCCGTTCCTGCGCGGATCGGTGGGCGTCGCGGTGCAGTCCGGCGGCGTCGGGCTCGCGGTCCTGCGCCACCTCGGGCGGCTCGGCATCGGGATCGGCACCTTCGCGGCAGTCGGTGACAAGTACGACGTGAGCGCGAACGACCTGTTGATGCACTGGGAGGGCGACGAGCGGATCCGGCTCGGCCTGCTGCACGTCGAATCCTTCGGCAACCCGCGCAAGTTCGCCCGCACCGCCCGCAGGCTCTCCCGCCGGGTGCCGCTGCTCGCGGTCGATCCGGAGCAGTCGCCGAGCGAGGCGCGCACCGCTCTTTACGCCCAGGCCGGAATCACCGCCGTGCCGTCGATGGGCGCACTCGTCAGCGCGGCGGCGCTGCTGGCACACCAGCCGGCGCCGCAGGGCAGGCGGGTCGCGATCCTCGGAAACACCCGCGGCATGCTCAGCCTGGCCGTGCAGGCCTGCGTCAAGGAAGGGCTCGAAGTCGTCGCGGCGCGCAACGTGACCGCCACGGCCGACGCGGACCAGCTGCGGCGCGCGCTGACCGAGACCGTGGAATCCGAGTCCTGCGACGCCGTGCTGATCGCGCTCGCGCCGACGGTTCCGGTCGCTCCGCATGACGCGCTCGCCGCCGGGAGCGTGACCCGGAACCTCAGGGTCCCGGTCGTGGCCGTGCTTACCGAGCAGGCCGAGACCGTCAGAGTGTCCAGCGTCGGCAAGGGCACCCGCGGTGGCGACGCAATACCCTGCTACAACGATGCCGCTACCGCAGCCGCCGCGCTGGCCGCTGCCGCCGCGGCGACGGCTGTGCGGGAACGGCCGGAAGACCCGGAGCCCGAGCTTGGGCACGTCGACCGCACCGCAGTGCGCCGCGTGATCGGGTCGGCTCTCGCCTCGACACCGCGCGGGCGCTCGCTCTACGCCTCCGAGCGCGCGGAACTGTTGGAAGCCTTCGGAATCGCGTCCGCGCGCGGATCTGTCGACGACGGCGACGCGAACCGGTCGCGTCGGCTCACGGTCACCGCGTGGCAGGACCCTGTCTTCGGTCCGTTGCTCACCTGCACGCGTGACGGCGACCCGGACGCGGCCATGACGCTACTTGTTCCAGCCGGAGCCGGCGAACTCGCCGGAATGGCTCACACCGTCCTGTCTGAGCGGCACGCAACTGTAGTGGAGGGCGGTCGCCTTGCCGATCTGCTGGCTCGCATCGCAGCACTCATCGATGACTCCCCGCGACTGGCCTCGCTGCGCATCAACGCCGCACTCGACGCGAGCGGATCCGTGCGCGTCACAGGCGGCGATGGGCAGGTGGCTCCGGCGCAGCGTAAGGACCCGTACTTGCGTAGGCTGCGCCGCGCGCCGGTCGAATGAGAACGAGGTTGCCGCTTACTCGATCGGCACGACGGCGACCGGCGTCGGTGAGTGCGAGAGCAATCCCTGCAGCACATAACCGGCGCCGACCGAGAGCGGACTGCGCCGACGGTGCGCGCCGATCACCAGCAGCCGAGATCCGCGCGCCGCTTCGATCAGCATCGGCACCGCGTTGCCGCGCATAGCGGCCGTCGAGACGTCCACGTCCGGGTACTCCTCACGCAGCCCCTTGATCAGCGTGTCCGCCTCAGCGGTCTGATTGGTCTCGGTGAGGTCGAGGTCGCCGGTGTAGTAGCCGCCATAGGCCGGGTGCGGCCACCACGCGCGGACCACAGTCAGGGTCGAGCGCAGCGCCGCGGCCATCGCGAAGGCGTAGCGCATCGGCGGCTCCGCCTCGCCTGGCTCGACGCCGAGCACGATCTCGTTGTACGGCTCGCCCGGCTGCTCGCCGCGGACCACGACCGCCGGGCCGAGCCCGTGCGCGGCGACCTTCAGGCTGACCGAGCCGAGCAGCAGGCCGGCGAACCCGCCGTGCCCGCGCGTTCCGGTGACGACCATCGTGGACTCGCCGCTCGAGTCGATCAGCGCCTCCGGCGCGTTCGACTCAGACAGCTCGGCCCGCACGGCCACGCCGGGGAACCGCTCGCCCAGCCGGACCGCGATCCGGTCGACCAGCCGCTCGCCGTCCTGCCAGCGGGCCTCGGCGAAGCCGCTGCGTTCGCCGGCCTCGTGTCCGGCGACACCGTGTTCGGTACCGCTGCCGGGCCCGGCGGACAGGTCGAGCGCGTGCAACAGGAACAGCGGCACGCCGAGATCGGCGGCCTGGCGCGCGGCCCATTCGGCCGCGCGCGACGCGTTGTCTGAGGAATCGACGCCGACGACGATGCGCCGCGGTGTGGAAAGTTTCTGAATCATGGTGACTCCAGGTCTGGGGAAGGACCGCGGCGGGCGGATTCCGGCGCGAGCTCAGAACTCGAAGACGATGCGCGCCTGGACGCGTCCGGCCAGCACATCGGAGAAGGTCTCGTTGACCTGCTCCAGCTTCCGGCTCTCGGCGAACACCCGGGTGCGCCCGGCGCGGTGTAACTCGAAGACCTCCGCCAGGTCCTGGCGGGTGCCGACGATCGAGCCGATGACGCTGATCCCGCCGAGCACGGTGTCGAAGATCGGGACGGTCAGCGTGCCGCCCGCGGGCAGCGCGACGCACACCAGCCGGCCGCCGCGGCGCAGGCTGGCGAAGGCCTGGTGGAAGGATTGCGGCGAGGCGGCCAGGGCGATCGCCACGTCCGCGCCGCCCTGGGCCCGGATCTGCTCGGCCGGATTGTGCTCGGCCGCGTTCACGACGTGCTCGGCGCCCAGTTCCCTGGCCAGCTCCAGCTTGCCCTCGTCCAGGTCGACCGCGGTGACGAAACCGCCGGCGATGCGCGCGTACTGCACCGCGAGGTGGCCGAGCCCGCCGACGCCGAAGACCGCGACGTGGTCGGTCGGCCCGACCCCGGCGACCTTGATCGCCTTGTAGGTGGTCACGCCGGCGCAGGTGAGCGGGGCGGCCTCGACGGTGCTGACCCAGTCGGGCACCGGCACCACGTAGTCGGCGGCGGCCAGCGCGTACTCGGCGTAGGCGCCGTTGACCGAGTAGCCGGTGTTCGTCTGCGACTCGCACAGCGTCTCGCGGCCGGAAACGCAGTAGCGGCAGTGCCCGCATGCGGAGCCGAGCCATGGGATCGCGACCCGCTCGCCGACGCTGCGTACCTGCACGCCCGGGCCCAGCGCCTCGATCACGCCGACGCCCTCGTGGCCCGGAATGAACGGCAGCGGCGGCTTGACCGGCCAGTCGCCGTGCGCGGCGTGTATGTCGGTGTGGCATACCCCGCTGGCCTCGATGCGCACCAGCGCCTGGCCCGGGCCGGGGACCGGCACCGGCACCTGCTTGATCCGCAGCGGCCTGGCGAAGTCGGTGACGACGGCTGCTTTCATCATGGCGTTTCTCTGCCTTCTGCGATGGGGGGCGTGACGGGCCGGGCGGGACCGAAAGCCGGCCCGCAGCAGCCGGGGGCGCCGCACCGGGCGCCCCCGCACGACTCAGATGCCTGAGTAAGGGCGGCCCTGGAACTCGGGCCGCTCGGCTTCGAGCTGCCGGATCGGGTCCCACTGGCCGCGTCTGCGCCAGCCGTGCGGACGATGCACGACGCGGGCCATTTCCGGCACGGGCACGGCCAGCACCGGGCAGCGGGCGCGGCGCATCACGGCGTGCGCGACCGAGCCGGACCACAGCGTGTGCCAGAAACCCTTGCCGCTGCAGCCCACGACGAGCAGGTCGCGCGGATCGGCCGCCGCCGTGCACAGCGCGTCCCTGACGGGCAGGAAGGACACCGCCGTCTCGATCTCGATGTCGGTGGGCACGGAGCCGAGCGCGTCGAGGAACGCGGTGGTGATGGTGGTCGAGTCCACGCAAGCGATCGCGGTGGTGCGGGACCGCACGGCGTAGAGGGGGAGCATGCGCCGGCGCGCCTCCGCCACGGCGGTCCGGATCGCGGCGAGGCCGGTCAGCGAATCATCGATGCCGACGACGACGCGAGGGTGACCGAATTTCTTCATGGTGTCGCGCTCCTCTGGTCCGCTCGTGGCGCTCATCGCCGCTGGCTGCCGTCTCTCCGGTAATCAGCGTGCTGCCCGGGGCGGCAGGCGCAGTACGGTCGAACGTCCCGCCGGGGCCCGACCGTTGGCCCTGTCTTGCGGCGGACGTGATGGCGATCAAGCCCGGTGCGGCTCTGCTCTGCGGCGGAGTGGAGGAGCGGTGGAGCTGCGGGCGGAGCGGTTCCGCGCTCCGCCCGGACTCAGTGGGTGACTTCGAGGCCGTGGTGCGGGAAGACGGCGCGGCGAGTGGCCAGAACCGCGCGGTCGATCGGGTCGGCCGGATCGAAGCCGTTGGCCCACGGGCGCGGCTGCGGCTGGTGCCCGTCGGTCATCGACCGCGGCGCGATCTGCCCGGCGCGTTCGGCGGCGAAGGTCCGCCAGGAGTCGGGAGCTTCGGACTGTGGCGGGACCGGCCGGTGCGCGGCCTCGGCCAGTACGTGCGTCCAGATTCGCGGTACCACGTCGACCACCGCGTACCCGCCTCCGCCGAAGAGCAGCCAGCGGCCTTCTGTGTGCTCGTGCGCGAGACGGTGCAGTGCCTCGGCGGCCATGCGCTGACCGTCGATGGTGAGCATTAGGTGTGCGAGCGGGTCGAGCGCATGGCTGTCGCAACCGTGCTGCGTTACGAGGACCTCCGGCCGGAAGGCGTACAGCAGCGGCGGAACGATCGCGTCGAACGCGCGCAGCCAGTGCGCGTCGCGGGTGCCGGCCGGCAGCGCCACGTTCACGCTCATGCCCTCGGCGTTCCGGCCGCCCGACTCCTCCGGCAGCCCGGTGCCGGGGAACAGGGTGCTGGGATGCTCGTGCAGGCTGATCGTCAGGACTCTCGGGTCGTTGTAGAAGGCTGATTGCACACCGTCGCCGTGGTGCGCGTCCACGTCCACGTAAGCGACCCTGGTCGCGCCCTGCTCAAGCAGTCGTGCGATGGCGATCGCGACGTCGTTGTAGAGGCAGAACCCTGACGCGTGCGCGCGCATCGCGTGGTGCAGGCCGCCGGCCATGTTCGCGGCGTGCTCGGTCATGCCGGACCACACCGCGTCCGCCGCCGCCACGCTCGCCCCGACGACCAGTGCCGAGGCCTCGTGCATGCCGGGGAAGATCGGATTGTCGTCGGTGCCGAGGCCGTAGCGGCTGCGCTCGGAGCGCGTGGCGTGGGCGACGTTCTTCACCGCGGCGATGTACTCCGGGGCGTGGACGAGTTCAAGCACGCCGTCCTTCGCCGCGGCCACCGGCGCCAGCACCACGCCGGGGGCGTCGAGCACGCCGAGCTCGCGCGCCAGGCGCATGGTCAGCTCGACCCGCACCGGCGCGAGCGGATGGTCGTGCCCGAAGTCGTACGACGTGAGCGCGTCGTCCCAAGGCACCAGCAAGGTCGTGTCCATCGCGCCGTCCGTCCTCCAGCCTCCCGGTGCACCATCGCACCTTCCGCTCACTATCGCGCGTCGCGCGCCCGGCGTCTCGGGTCGTTCGGACGGCAAGCCCGGCGCCGGTTCGGGACCTTGGTCCCTTCCGGCCAGGCCGGTACGCCCTGCCGCGGGCCCGCCGCCGCTGGCGAAGCTGGCAGCACGACCGCGTACGTCCCCGAAAGGACCATGAGCCGTGGACGCGTTACTGCTCGCCCGCTGGCAGTTCGGCATCACCACCGTGTACCACTTCTTCTTCGTGCCGCTGACCATCGGCCTCTCGCTGCTGACCGCCGGACTGCAGACCGCGTGGTTGCGCACCGGCCGCGAGCACTATCTGCGCGCCGCGAAGTTCTGGGGGAAGCTTTTCCTGATCAACTTCGCGCTCGGCGTGGCCACCGGCATCGTGCAGGAGTTCCAGTTCGGGATGGCCTGGAGCGAGTACTCGCGCTTCGTCGGCGACGTCTTCGGCGCCCCGCTGGCGATCGAGGGGCTGCTGGCCTTCTTCCTGGAGTCCACCTTCCTCGGCCTGTGGATCTTCGGCTGGGACCGGCTGTCGCCGCGGGTGCACACCGCCTGCATCTGGCTGGCCGGCATCGGCACCATGCTCTCCGCCTACTTCATCCTGGCCGCCAACGCCTGGATGCAGCACCCGGTCGGCTTCGTGCTCGACCCGGCGACCCACACCGCGCGGCTGACCAGCATCTGGGCGGTGCTGACCAACTCCACCGCGCTGGTCGCCTTCGGGCACACCATCGCCGCCGCGTTCCTGATGTCCGGGCTGCTGCTGATCGCGGTCAGCGCCTGGCACCTGCGCCGCCGGCAGCACGCGGACACGATGCGGCCCTCGCTGCGCCTCGGTCTGTGGACAACCCTGATCGCCTGCGCGCTGACCGCGGTGACCGGTGACATCGACGGCAAGATCATGACCGAGCAGCAGCCGATGAAGATGGCCGCGGCCGAGGCGCTGTACCACACCTCGCAGCCCGCCTCCTTCTCGCTGTTCACGATCGGCTCGCTGGACGGCAAGTCCGAGGTCTGGTCGGTGCGGCTGCCCAACCTGCTCTCCTTCCTGGCGACCGGCTCCTTCCACGGGCAGGTGCAGGGCATCAACGACGTGCAGGCGGCCGAGATCGCCAAGTACGGCCCGGGCACCTACACCCCGGTCATCCCGGTCACCTACTGGTCCTTCCGGCTCATGATCGGCTTCGGCCTTGTCGCCGGCCTGGTGGCGCTGCTCGGGCTCTGGCTGACCCGGCGCGGGCGCACCCCGGAGCCGGAGCGGCGCTGGTTCTGGCGCGCCGCGCTGTGGGCGATGGCCCTCGGCCCGCTGGCCTCGAGCTTCGGCTGGATCTTCACCGAGATGGGCCGCCAGCCCTGGTCGGTGTTCGGGGTGCTGGCCACCAGAACCTCCGTCTCGCCGACCGTAGGCGCCGGCACCATCCTCACCTCGCTGATCGTGCTCACCCTGCTGTACGCGGGGCTGGCGGTCGTCGAGGTCGGCCTGACGGTGCGCGCCGCCCGGCGCGGGCCGGGCGGTTCCGGTGGCCCCGGCGCGGACCCGACTCCCGACACCGAGCCGGACCTCGGCTTCGCGTACTGACACAAGGAGTAAGGGTCCTAACATGTCTCTGCAGAACCTGTGGTTCACCCTCATCGCGGTGCTCTGGTGCGGCTACTTCATGCTCGAGGGATTCGACTTCGGGGTCGGCGTGCTGCTGCACGCGGTCGGCCGGGACGAGCGGGAGCGCGGCCTGATGCTGCGCACCATCGGCCCGGTCTGGGACGGCAACGAGGTCTGGCTGCTGGTGGCCGGCGGCGCGACCTTCGCCGCGTTCCCGCAGTGGTACGCGACCCTCTTCAGCGGCTTCTACCTGGCCCTGCTGCTGATCCTGGTGGCGCTGATCGTGCGCATCCTGGCGATCGAGTACCGCAACAAGGAGACCGATCCGGTCTGGCGACGCCGCTGGGATCTGGCGCACACGGTAAGCGCCGCCGTTCCCGCGCTGCTGTGGGGCGTGGCGTTCGGGAACATCGTGCGCGGCGTGCCGATCGACGCGGCGCACAACTACACAGGGTCCTTCTTCACGCTGCTCAATCCCTACGCCCTGCTCGGCGGCCTGACCACGCTGACCGTGTTCACCTTGCACGGAGCGGTGTTCATCGCGCTCAAGACGACCGGCGAGCTGCGCGACCGCGCGCGAAAGGCGGCGCTGCTGATCGGGCCGGGCGCGGCCATCTTCGCGGTGGGATTCCTGGTCTGGACGCTGGTTCAGGCAAGCGGTGGCTCGCACGGACACGTGGCCGCCGCCGCGGTGGTCGCGGTGATCGCCGCCGTGTCCCTGCTCGGCGGGCTCGCGGCGACCTGGCGCGAGCGTGACGGCTGGGCCTTCGCGGGCACCGCGGCCGCGATCGTGGCGACCACCACGGCCCTCTTCCTGACCCTGCACCCGGCGGTGATGCCGTCGACCACGTCGGCCGCGTACAGCCTGACCGTGACCAACGCGTCGTCGAGCCATTACACGCTGACCGTGATGAGCTGGGTGGCGCTCGCTTTCACGCCGATCGTGCTGGCCTACCAGACCTGGACGTACTGGGTGTTCCGAGCGCGCATCAACGGTGACGGGAAGGTCTCGCTGCCGACGGCGCGTAAGGCTGCTGACAAGGAGCTGCCACACCGCCACCAGGAAGGCAGCGCCGCGTGAAACCAGTCGATCCTCGGCTGGTGCGTCGTGCCCGGCCAGTACGGGCGTTCCTCGGCGCACTGGCCGGGATCGGCGCGGCAGACGCCGTACTGCTGATCGTGCAGGCCACGCTGCTGGCTGACCTGATCTCGGGGCTGGTGCTCACGCCACGATCGCAGGCTTCGTATGCGGGCCCGGTGGCCGGATTGATCGCCGCGAGCCTCGGGCGCGCGGCGCTGGCCTGGTTTCGGGAGGCCTGCGCGGTACGCACCTCCACGGCGGTGAAGGCTGCTCTGCGCGCCGACTTGATCAAGGCGCTGACGACCGGCCGAGTCCGAGCCGCCGACCGGGAACGGGCCGGCGAGGCCGCGGTCCTGGCGACCCGCGGGATCGACGCCCTCGACGGTTACTTCGCGCGCTACCTGCCGCAGCTGGCGCTGGCGGCGATCGTGCCTGCCGTGCTCGGCGTTCGCGTCCTGACGGCGGACCCGCTCAGTGCCCTGATCATCGCGCTCACCATCCCACTCATCCCGCTGTTCATGATCCTGATCGGACTCATGACCCGCGACCACATGGCTGAGCGCTGGTCCACCCTCGAGCGCCTCGGCGGCCACTTCCTGGAAGTGGTCGCCGGACTGCCCACCCTCGTCGCGTTCGGCCGGGCGAAGCCCCAGCAGGCCGCGATCCGGCGCGCCGCTGACGCGCATCGGCGGGCGACGAGCCGGACGCTGCGGGTCGCGTTCCTTTCCTCGCTCGTGCTGGAACTGATCGCGATGCTCTCGGTGGCGCTGGTAGCCGTGGCGATCGGCCTGCGGCTCGCGGACGGCAGCCTGAGCCTGCGCACCGGGTTACTGGTGCTGATCTGCGCACCGGAGGTCTACCTGCCGTTGCGCCTTGTGGGGGCTCGATATCACGAGGCGGCCGAGGGACTCGCGGCCACGGACCAGATCTTCGCGAACACTGTGTCCACGACGACGCCCCACGAAGGCGCCGCATCCGCCGCACACAACATCGCCATTGCCTCCGCATCTCCGGGCACCATCCGCTTCTCCGGCGTACGCATTTCCCGCGAAGGCCGCGCGGACCAGGTTGTGCCAGACCTCGAACTCCCCCTCGATGAGGGACGGGTCACCGCGCTGGTCGGCCCGAGCGGTGTCGGCAAGACCACGTTGCTGCACCTGCTGCTCGGCTTCGACACCCCGTCGAGCGGCCGCATCAGCGTCGGCGACATGCAGCTCTGTGACGCACAACTGTCCGACACGCAACCGTCCGACACACGACCGTCAGACACACGACCGTCAGACACAGACCTCGAACAGTGGCGCGCGCGACTGGCCTGGTTGCCACAGCGACCGCTGCTGACCGGCCGCACCGTCGCCGAAGCCATTCGGCTGGGTAAGCCGCTCGCCGCGGACGAGGAAGTGGTGCACGCCGCCTCGGCGGCCGGCATCGACTTTCCGCTCGACACACCGCTGGGCCGCGACGGGACCGCGATCTCCGGCGGGCAGGCGCGGCGTGTCGGGCTCGCGCGCGCGATCCTGCGTGACGCCCCGATCGTGCTGCTTGACGAGCCGACCGAACACCTCGACCCCGATACCGAGCGATCCATCACGGAATCGCTCCGGAGCTGGTTGCCCGGCCGCACCGCACTGCTGATCACACACCGGCCCGCGTTGCTCGAACTCTGCGACACGATCGTGCGCCTCGAGCCGTCGCCGCAGACCGAACCCGCACAGCCAGCCGCTACACCAGCGCCGCTCGAATCTGGCCGAGCCGTGTCACGTGCCGCTGCCGCCCCGCGCGCCATCGGCAGCGCAGCCGAGGAATCCGCCACACCCCGGCAAATCAGGACCCGAATTACTGCCGCGGCGGGACTCGCCGGTGCAGCCGCACTGTGCAGCGTCGGTCTGGCCGCAGCCTCGGCGTGGCTGATCGCCACCGCCGCGCTGCGTCCGCCGCTGCTCACCCTCCAGGTCGGTATCGCCGCAGTCCAAGCCTTCGGTATCGGCCGCGCCGTCCTGCGCTACGCCGAACGCCTCTCCGGACACGACGCGACGCTACGTCTGCTCGCCGACCTGCGCGTGCGGGTCTATCGCGCGCTCGCGCGGCGCGCTCCGGCCGGAATGGCGGCCGAGCGCGGCGGCGACCTGCTCGCCAATCTGACCTCTGATATCGACGCCGTGCAGGACCTCTTCCTCAAGGTGCTGCTTCCGGTGGCCGGTGTCGTGCTCTCGTGCTCCGGGCTGCTCCTCTTCGACCTGCTCGCGTTGCCGTCGAGCGCTCTGGTGCTGTGTCTCGGGATCAGCGTCGGCGCGGTCCTCGTTCCGTTGGTCGCGCGCGCGACGAGTCGAGGCGCCGAGACCCGCACCGCCACCACGCGCGCCCGCCTCACCGAGCACACCGTCGACCTGCTCGGTGCGCTGCCGGACCTTGTCGCTTACGGCGCGGCCGCGCGCCACGTGCAGCTCATCGCCGAGGACGATCGGCAGCTCAGCGTTCTCGAACGCCGCAGCGCGCTGGCCGGCGGGCTCGGTCAGGCGCTTAATCTCCTCGCCTCCGGGACGACCTGCGCCGCCCTCGCGGTAGTTGCCGGTCACGCAGTGCGCGCCGGGCACGTCGGCGGGCCGATTGCCGCAGCGCTCGTCCTCGCCCCGCTCGCCCTCTTCGAGCTGCTCGCCACGCTTCCCGACGCCGCGCGCGCCTATGACCACGGCAATGCCGGTTGGGAACGGCTGCGCCGAATCGCCGACGCCCCGCCGCTCGTGCCGACGCCTGAACGCCCGAAGGCGCTCGCGTGGACCGCCGAATCCGTGCTCACATTCGAGCGGGTCACCGCCGTTTGGCCCGATCCCGATCCGCGTTCCCGGCCGGTCATCGAGCCCTGCGACGACGCCGAACCGGCCGTGTGCGACGTGTCGTTCCAGGTACGCGCTGGCGAGCACGTCGAAATCTCCGGTCCGAGCGGCATCGGCAAATCCACCTTGGCCGCCCTCGCCGCGCGCTTCCTGGATCCGGTCTCCGGCTCTGTACGCATCGACGGCACCGACCTGCGCGAGATCGATCCGGACCGGGTTCGCGACACGGTGGTCGTCTGTGGACAGGACGCGCACCTATTCGATGCGACCATCCGGGAGAACCTGCGCATCGCCCGCCCCGATGCCACCGAACGCGAGCTGTCGAGGGTCCTGCGGGCCGTCCGCCTCGACGAGTGGATCGCCGCGCTGCCCAACGGTTTGGACACCGCGGTCGGTCAGTTCGGCGACGCCGTATCGGGCGGCGAACGCCAGCGCATCGCCCTCGCCCGCGTGCTGCTCAGCCGCGCCCCCGTCGTCGTGCTGGACGAACCGCTCGCCCACCTCGACGCGCAGACGGCTGCCGCCGTGGAGCTCAACCTGCGCCGCGAGCTGCGCGGCCGAACGGTCCTTTGGATCCGTCACGACCGGGCCTTTCGGCCCTCACCGAGCGGCGTTCGCCGCGTGACGATGCAAGAGGTGAATGTATCGGGGCCAGAAGCCGCAGATCCGATCGGGCCACCGCGGCGAAGAGGAGTAGTGACATGCCGCACCGCACCGTGGGCAATGTGATGACGCCGGCCGAGCAGGTCGTCACCGTGAGCCCGGGAACCGCGTACAAGGAGATCGTCAGGCTGCTGACGGAGCACGCGGTCAGCGCGCTGCCGGTGCTCGGCGAGGGCAAGCGCGTGCTCGGCATCGTCTCCGAGCACGACCTGCTGGCCAAGGAGAGCCGGGCGCAGGCGCCCGATCCGCTGCGGCCGCCGCTGACGCCGAAGGAGTCGCTCACCCGGCACAAGGCCCAGGCCGCCACGGCGGTGGAGCTGATGACGGCGCCCGCGGTGACCATCGGTGCGGAGGAGGATGTCTCCGCCGCCGCCCGGAAGCTTGAGGCGCACCGGATCAAGCGGATGCCGGTCGTGGACGGCAACGGCCGCCTCGTCGGCATCGTCAGCCGCCGCGACCTGCTGCGCATCTTCCTGCGCAGCGACGAAGAGCTGGAGGAGGAGGTCCGCTCGCTGCTGGTCGACTCGTTCTGGATCGCCCCGGAGGGCTGGACCGCGCAGGTCTACGACGGCCGCGTGCTGCTTTCCGGCCGGATGGACCGGCGCAGCACGGTCCGCATCGCGGAGAGCGCGGTGCGCCGGATCGACGGCGTGGTGGCCGTGGAGAGCGACCTCACATACGCCGAGGACGACACGGATCTGCGTCCGGTCAAGGAACCGCCCTTCAAGGGCGTCTTCTCCGGCTGGCACCGCGACCACAGCGTCTGAGACCAGACTGCTGGACTCGCCAGCTGAGGGGTTGACCGTCAGAAGACGGTCAACCCCTCAGCTGCGAACAGCTCGCGCGCCGCGCTGACCTGCCGGTCGGTCGGCGTCGGGGTGTCGGCGAGGGGAAACGGGATGCCGAGCGCCGCGTACTTCGCCGCACCGAGCTTGTGGAAGGGCAGCACGTCGACACGCTCGACATTGCCGAGCGAGGCCGCGAAGCGGGCCACTCCCGCGACGTTCGCAGCGGCGTCGGTCAGGCCCGGCACGAGGACGAAACGCAGGTGCACCGGTACCGGCTGCGGCCGATCCGCGAGTCGGCGCGCGAAGGCGAGGGTCGGGTGCAGGTCCCGGCCGGTGAGGCGGCGGTACAGCGCCCGGTCCCAGGACTTGATGTCCAGCAGGACCAAATCCGTCGCGGCCAGCAGACCGTCGCCGGCCCGGGCGCCGAGGTACCCGGAGGTGTCCAGCGCGGTGTGCAATCCCAGCGCCCCGAACCCCTGGAGCAGCGCGGCGGTGAATCGGGGCTGAAGCAGTGGTTCGCCACCGCTGACTGTCGCCCCGCCGCCAGCCGACCGGATGAAGGGTGCGTACTTGGCCGCTTCCGCGACCAGGTCCGCCGACTCGATCTGCTGCCCGTCGCGCATCCGCCACGTGTCAGGGTTATGGCAGTAGGCACAGCGCAGCGGGCAGCCTTGGGTGAACACCACGAACCGTGTTCCGGGCCCGTCCACTCCCGTAGAAAGGTCCCAGGAGTGGATCGATCCGAGGACTGACGCGACGCTGATTTCTGTTGTCTCGACGCCAGGGCCCGTCATGCCGGTCATGGCGTCGCCTCGTGCTGTGCTCATGCCTTTCAAGGCGCCTCGTGGAAGGTGCGGCTGATCACGTCGAGCTGTTGCTCGCGGCTCAGTCGGACGAAGTTGACCGCGTATCCGGAGACCCGGATGGTGAGCTGCGGGTAGTTCTCAGGGTGCTCCATCGCATCCTCGAGCACGGCCCGATCCAGAACATTGACATTCATGTGGTAGCCGCCGGAAGCGAAGTACCCGTCGAGGATTCCGGCCAGGTTCGCGGTCCGCTCGCCCGGCTCCCGCCCGAGGCCGGAGGGCACGATGGTCGCGGTCAGCGAGATGCCGTCCTGCGCGTAGTCGTAGGGCAGCTTCGCCACCGAGAGCGCCGCGGCGACGAGCCCGTGGCGGTCGCGTCCGTTCATCGGGTTCGCGCCGGGGGAGAAGGCCACACCGGCGCGCCGGCCGTCCGGAGTGTTCCCGGTCTTGTGGCCGTAGACCACGTTCGAGGTGATGGTCAGCACCGACTGGGTGTGCCGCGCGCCGCGATACGCCGGATACCGGCGGATCTTGGTCATGAACCGGTCCACCAGATCGACCGCGATCGCGTCCGCGCGCTCGTCGTTGTTGCCGTAGGCCGGGAACTCGCCCGTGGTCTCGAAGTCCGTCGCCAGGCCGCTCTCGTCCCGCAGCACCCTTACTCTCGCGTACTTGACCGCCGACAGCGAGTCCGCCGCGACGGCGAGCCCTGCGATGCCGCAGGCCATCGTGCGCTCGACGTCGCGGTCGTGCAGCGCCATCTCGATCCGCTCGTAGGAGTACTTGTCGTGCATGTAGTGGATCACGTTGAGGGCGTGCACATACGTCTCGGCCAGCCAGTCGAGCACCTTGTCCAGCGCGACGTCGAGCTTGTCATAGTCCAGATACTCGTCCGCGATCGGCTCGAGCCCCGGCGCCACGACCGCGCCGCTGATCTCGTCCCGGCCGCCGTTGATCGCGTACAGCAGCGCCTTGGCCAGATTGACCCGCGCGCCGAAGAACTGCATCTGCTTGCCAACCCGCATCGCGGAGACGCAGCAGGCGATCGCGGTGTCGTCGCCGGTGTGCCGCCGGGTCAGCTCGTCCGACTCGTACTGGATCGCGCTGGTGTCGATGGACACCTTGGCGCAGAAGTCCTTGAACCCGCGCGGCAATCGGCTCGACCACAGCACGGTCAGGTTCGGTTCCGGCGCGGAGCCGAGGTTGTAGAGCGTCTGCAGGAACCGGAAACTGGTGCGCGTCACCAGCGGCCGACCGTCGCGGCCGGTGCCGCCGATCGTCTCGGTCACCCAGGTCGGGTCGCCGGAGAACAGCTCGTCGTAGTCGGGCGTGCGCAGGAAACGCACGATCCGCAGCTTGATCACGAAGTCGTCGATCAACTCCTGCGCCGAGCTCTCATCCAGCCGCCCGGCCGCCAGATCGCGAGCCAGGTAGACGTCGAGGAAGGTGGAGACCCTGCCGAGCGACATGGCCGCGCCGTTCTGCTCCTTGACCGCCGCCAGGAACCCGAAGTACAGCCACTGGATCGCCTCGCGCGCCGTCGCCGCCGGACCGGAGGTGTCGAACCCGTACGAAGCAGCCATCTGCTTCAGTTCACCCAGGGCCCTGATCTGCTCGGCCAGCTCTTCGCGCAGCCGGATAGTCTCGTCGTCGGCCCAGAGCGCGTCCAGCTCGGCGCGCTCCTTCCGCTTCGCGGCGATCAGCCGATCCACGCCGTAAAGCGCGACACGCCGGTAGTCGCCGA
>NZ_DASRGV010000251.1:0-9761 GCF_035650855.1 Actinocrinis sp.
TATTCAATTCGACCGCCCATTTGGTCTTGCGAGGCTCGGTACGCGGATCCGTGCGGTACGCCTCGTAGCGGCACACGAACAGGTCTCCAGCGGGATCGTGCCTACGGTCGAAGGCGTGACCGTTGGCGGCTGCCCACTCGATCAGATGCCTATTGGCACGACGGGCGTGGTTGCGGTAGGTCATCGTGGCATACCGGCCGGCTGGCAGCAGCCCGGGGCGTACGCGGTCGTCGCCGCTCATCGGCTTTTCGGTGATCGCCCCGACCTCAAGATCCATCGGTCCTTCCATGTCGATCACATGGAGCCGCAGAAAGGCCGGGCCCGCGTCCGCGCCGTCGTTGCGGCCGAGCCAGTCGAACAGCTCGGCGAGTAGCTTGTCGCGCTGGCTGAGCATGCCGCGGAACGGCGTCACGCAGCGAATCCCGAGATAGGGGATTTCCGGGCGCTGTGCGACCTGCGGTTCGTCAAGGATCTCCACCGTCGCCCCCTGCTGGTTTGTCTGCCTGGTGGTCTGCCTGCCGCTGGGACGGGTCTCAGGGTAGGTGAACGGGGGCTTGTGCGGCGCCGGAGACGTTGATGCCGCCCCACACGGCGCGGGCGCCGGAGTCCCCGACCCGAATGCACTGGACGATGCAGACGGCGCTCACGGCGATCGCCAGGGCCGCCACGGTGACCGTCGTGGCGTGATGCTCCGCGTATCCCGCGCGGGCGATGACGACGAGGGCGATCGCGAGCACGGCGACCGCACCGACGAACCAGACCAGGGTCAGGCCGAGGCTGCGGTGCTGGGCGGCCAGCTTCTGCAGGTAGGTCGCGTGGTTGTAGAGGGCCTGCCCGGCCAGGTCGGTCGCGTAGGTGACGCCGACCATGACGATCGCGAAGATCGCGTTGGCGATGCCGAACCGGGCGCGCCACTTGGGGCGGGACGCGACCAGGATCGTCGTGACGCACACCAGCGGGATGCCGGCCACTGCCGCGTGCAGCAGCAGGATGTGGGTGGGCAGGCCGAACACCTTGACGGGCATCGGGCTTCTCCTGTTCGTCTTCGGTCCGGTGTCCGCCGACTCCGGCAGCACCCGCCAAACGTATTCGTCTATTCAGCGGTTCACAGTCCTACGGACCCGCCGGTTCGCCAGTACATGTTCTCCGAGCGGCTGAGGAAACCGGCATCGACCAGGTAACGACGAAGCGCCGCGTAGTCGTCGTGGAAGTTCCCGAGGATGCGATTGACCTTCGCCTCCTCGTAGTGCACGCCGGGCTCGAACGACTGGGCCAGATAGTCGAGCACGACCATACGCTTCGCGTGGGCGGCCGGGACATGCGTGAGGCGGCCGCGGGCGAAGAAACCGCGAAGCAGCGACGCCGTGCCAGGGTCCTGCACCACCGGCTCCGGCGGCAGCGCGCTGTCGGCCTGGCGGGTGTTCGCCTCGGTCGCGGCGCGCAGCGTCTCGGGAAGGGCGCGCCAGCGGTCGTCGGACGCGTCGAGGCCGTCCGGCTGCTCGGTGAGCCGGACGGCCAGGCCCGCCTCGTTCAGGCGGATGAGCGTCTTGATGACGTCGCGCACCGGCACGTTGGCGCTCTTCGCCAGGTCTTGCGCCCGCGCGCCCTGCTTCGGCGCCAAAACCAGGGCGGCGAACACCCGGAGGCGGCCCGGATCGGCCAACAGCGCGATCAGCCTGCGCGGGTCGGGGATCTGTTCGTCTTTGCCGCGAGCGGTCATGGCCCGATGTTAGCTACGCCGTATTCGGGTCCGCCTCCGGGTTTGCGTCGTCTTCGAAGAACAGGTTCGGTTCGCCGCCGCCGCGTTCAGCCGATCAGGACCGGCGCGGACAGACGCAGATCCCGCGACGAACGCCCGACCTGCACCAGGTAGCTGCCGCGCGGGTGAACCCAGGCGTGGGACTCGGAATCCCAGCGCGCGAACGCCCGCGCGGGCACACGCAGGCGCACGTGCGTCTCCTCGCCAGGCTCGGCGTAGGCCGAGCCGAGGGCGGCCAGCACCCGGATCGGACGCATCGGCTGCGGATAGCCGTCCACGTTCGCCGGATCCGGTTCGGAGAGGTAGAGCTGAACCACCTCACGCCCGGCTCGGCGACCCGTGTTGCGCACCGTCACGGTCACCTCGACGTCGGCTCCGGCGCGCACCGGGCCGACCGGGACGTCCAGGCCCTCGAACATCCAGCTGGTGTAGCCGAGGCCGTGCCCGAACGGGAACAGCGGCTCACGGCCGGCCTTGTCGTACCCTCGGTAGCCCACCAGCAGCCGCTCGCTGTATTCGAGGGCTCCGTCGACCGGCCGCGCCGGGCCGACCGGGACCCCGGCCTCGCTGCGCGGAATCGTCACCGGCAGCCGGCCTCCCGGCTCGACGACGCCGAGCAGCACGTCGGCGAGCGCGTGCCCGAACTCCTGGCCGGGGAACCACACCTGCACGATCGCGGCCACCTGGTCCGCCCACGGCATCAGCACCGGCATGCCGCAGTTCACCACGACCACCGTGCGCGCGTTGACCGCCGCGACCGCCTCGATCAGCTCGTTCTGGCGGCCGGGCAGCGCCAGCGTCTGCCGGTCGTAGCCCTCGCTCTCGGTGCCCGCGGCCGCGCCGACCACGACCACCGCGGCCTCGCTGGACTGCGCCGCCGAGACCGCCTCCTTGATCAGCGCGTCCTCCTCAGGCAGCGGCACGACGCCCAGCTGGAAGCGGGTGAACTCGCCGTCGTGCTCGGACGGGTCGCAGGACGCGAACGCCTCGACCAGGTCGCCCTCGTCCAGGTCCAGCACCGTGCCGAGCTCGAACGGCCGGGAGAGCGCCGCGATCGGGTCCTCGACCGGCGGCGCGGTCTCGGTGAGCACGAGCGGCGACGGCTCCTCGAACGGCCCGTCGAGCTCAAGCCGCAGCGCGCCGAGCCCGGCGACCGCGAACCGGTGCGGCCCCGAAGCCTGTGCGCGGTACGTGGTGCGGAAGGTCAGCTCCCTGATCTCGGTGCGCACCACCGTGGGCGGCAGCGGATCCCACCAGGTCACCTCGGGCTGTTCGAGCACGTCCGTGTGCTGCAGCCCGCCGTCCTTGCCGCGGATCTCCAGACGCGCTCCCGGCGCCCTGGTGGCCGGATCGGTCAGCGACTGCGGTTCGGGCACCGGGGTGGTCAGCCAGGTGCGGCAGCCCTGATGCACGGTCAGCTCGGTGTGCGATCCGAGCGCCGCGCGCAGCCCCTCGGCGGGGGAGACTGCGATCGCCGCTCCGACCTGCGCACTGCCAAGGCCCTGATACTGCGGGAGCACCGCGTTCGGGCCGAGCAGCGCGATGGAGTGCGCGTTGCGCGGCAGCGGGAGCGTGCCGGCGCTGTTGCGCAGCAGGGTGAACGAACCGGCCGCCGCGCGCCGCAGCACCTGCCGGTCGGCCCGCGGGCCGGGCTGCGGCTTGGGCTCCTCGCCGCCGAGCGCGCCGACCATCCGCGCGACCCGCAGCAGCCGCAGCACCTTCTCGTCGACCTCGGCCTCGGACACCGCGCCGCGGGCCACCGCGTCGGCCAGCTCGCCGCCCCACGGGCCGCTCGGGCCCGGCATCACCAGGTCGAGCCCGGCCAGCGCGGTCTCCTCGGTGGAACGCGCCGCGAACCAGTCGGACACGACCGCCCCGGCGAAGCCCCAGTCCCGCTTGAGCACGTCGCGCAGCAGGTGCGTGTGCTCGGTCATCGTGGTGCCGTTGACCTTGTTGTACCCGGCCATGATCACCGCGCATTCGCCCTCGACGACGCAGGCCTCGAACGGCGCGAGGTAGAGCTCGCGCAGCGTCGTCTCGTCGATGCGGGAATCGGCCGTCCAGCGCTCCGTCTCCGCGTCGTTGCCGACGTAGTGCTTCGCCGTGGCGGCCACTCCGGCCGACTGCAGCCCGCGCACCCACGCGGCGGCGGCGCGGCCGGCCAGCACCGGATCCTCGCCGAAGCACTCGAAGCCCCGGCCGCCGAACGGCGTGCGCGCCAGGTTCACCGTCGGGCCGAGCACGATGTGGATGCCCTTGGCCCGCGCCTCCCGGCCCAGCTGCGCGGCCACCTGCTCGACCAGCTCCGGGTCCCAGGACGCGGCCAGCGCGATCGGGGCCGGCAGGCTTGAGGAGCGGTCGGCGGGGTCGAGGAACGCCCCGCGCACGCCCGCCGGGCCGTCCGACATCACCAGCGGCCGCAGCCCGATCAGCGGCTGGCCGGGCAGGCTGAAGTTGTCGGCGCCGGTCAGCAGCGCGATCTTCTGCTCGAGGGACAGCGCGCCCAGCAGCTCGCGCCCGGCCCCCGCCTCCCGTAACGGGCCCGCGTCGCGGGCGGCGAACGGCCCCTGCCCGTCCCGCGGGGTCCTCACGTCGGTGCGCCCCAGGTCCACCGAGACTCCTAAAAATCGTCATAAATCAACATGATCAGGTAAAAAAGAGGCCCCGGATCCGCGCAGAGTGCGGCTGCAGCGGATCCGGGGCAGGGTGTGGTTACGAGACCGGCGTCAGGTGCAGCACGGTGTACTCGATCCACGGGTCATTCGGCCGCGGGTCGACGTAGGGGTTGTCCTTCGTCGGCCAGCCGGTGAAGTGCTTGGTGCTGTACTCGTTCCAGCCCGCGCCGTACATCAGGACCACGTCGGGCACGTCGGTGGACATGGCGTGCGCCACGATGCCCAGCTGGGTGGTGATGGTCGCCGGGTCGTTGGTGCCGGCCCAGGCCTTGAGCGCGGCCTGCACGGCCGGGTTGTTGTAGCGGCCGTAGTCGCCGTTGGCGGTCTGGCCGATCGGGGCGCTGGTGCCGTAGTCCAGCCAGTTGTCGTACTGGGTGTACGGGGTGTTGCCGCTGCCGCCCCAGTGGATGGCCGCGTCGAAGTTGCCCGCGTTGAGGTCGGCGGTCCACTTGTCCGGGGTGACGCCGTTGACCGAGACCTTGAAGCCGAGCGGCTTGAGCTCCTGCGAGATCAGCGTGGCGCAGGTGAAGTAGTCGGTGTACGAGGACGGGTCCTCGATCGCGAACGACACTTCCTTGCCGCCCTTGGCCCAGATGCCGCTGCCGTCCTTGGCGTACCCGGCCGCGGTCATGATCTGGCTGACCTTGTTCGCGTCCGAGGTGGCCGGCAGGTCGTTGGCCAGGTCCGAGGGGACCTCGTCGGTGAACTGGGGCAGCAGCAGGCCGCTGGAAGAGGTGGCCGGCGGCTCGTAGTTGGTCTCACCGACCTGGGAGAGCTCGGTGCGGTTGACCGCCGCGCTGACCGCCTGGCGCACCTTGACGTCGTTGAACGGCGCCTTGGTGACGTTGAGGATCAGCACCACGGTGTTGGTGGCGGGGAAGTAGTAGTGGTTGTGCGCCGGGTCCTTCGCCACGTACGTCTGGTCGATGTTCGTGACGTAGTTGCCCGCCCAGTCCAGCTGGCCGCTGGTCAGCGCCTGGTTCGCGGTCGTGTTGGACACGTAGGCCGGGTAGCTGACCTCGGAGACCTTGGGTGCGCCCTGCCAGTAGTTCGGGTTGGCCTTCAGGGTGAAGCCCTGCGCCGAGAACTTGTCCAGGGTGTACGGGCCGGACCCGACCGGGGTCGCGTCGGTCCAGTGCGCCGGGTCGGACTGGGCCGACCACACGTGCTGCGGCACGATGAAGGTCTGCCCGGAGATGGCGTAGATGTTGGTGTACTGCGCCGACTTGAAGGTGATGGTGACCGTCGAGTCGTCGGACGCGTTCGCGCCGGTGATCGGCAGGCCGTTGGCGTCGAGCGCCTGGTTCTGCTCCATCAGCTGGAACGTGTAGGCGACGTCCTTGGCCGTCAGCGGCTGGCCGTCGGACCACTTCACGCCCGAGTGGATCTTGAAGGTGACCGCGGTGCCGTCGTTGTTCCAGGTGAACGAGTCGGCCAGCCAGGGGGTGTAGGCGTTGGCCTTGGTGATGTTCCACTGCAGCAGCGGCTCGTAGATCAGCGAGGTGGCGTTGACCTGCTTGGCGATGCTGGTCTGCACGAACGGGTTGAAGTTGTCGACGAACGGCGAGACCGGGTTCGACTCGATCGTCAGCGTCGCCGACTTCGAACCGCTCCCGCCGTTGGCCGAGGGCTTGGGAGAGCTGCTGCAAGCGCTGGCGGTCAGAGCGAGGGCGGTGAGCGCCGCCGCCCCGGCCAGTGCCCGTGGACGTACCGATTTGCGGAACATTGCTTACACTCCGTTGTGTCCAGTCGGCCGTGGCCGACCATCTTTGGGGAAGACCGTGGTGGGATCTATCCGAGGTGCCAGGCGCGGTCGGCTGGGCGTGGGCCCGACGTTCCGCGTCGTGCGTACTGAGTGCGTTTCTTGCCTCTGAGCTGTGTTTCGCGCGTCTCAGGCTCCTGGCCGACGCCGCCGGCCGGGTGGCGGGGAGCGCAGTGCGATCTCCTTTCCAAGCCGCACCGGGATCACCCCTGTGCTTCGTCAGGTGCTGAGCTGGTGGTGCGTTCCTCCACTGCGGTTGCGGACACTGTGGCGGAAGTCTTCGAGGCGGGGGTCTCGTGCAGCCAGCAGGCGCTGGTCTGGCCCGGGCCGACCGGGAAGGCCGGGGGCGCCTGCTCGGCACACTTGGCCATCGCGAACGGGCAGCGCGGGTGGAACCGGCAGCCCGAGGGCGGGCTGACCAGGCTGGGCGGGGAGCCGGCTCCGGCCAAGGACGGCGCCTCGGCGCGGTCCGGGTCCGGGGCGGCGGACAGCAGCAGCTGCGTGTAAGGGTGCTGCGGGCGGTCGGTCAGCTGCACGGCGGGCCCGGCCTCCACGACCCGACCGGCGTACATGACCGCGATGGTGTCGGCCAGGTACCGCGCGGAGGCGATGTCGTGCGTGACGTACAGGATCGCCAGCCGCTCGCGGTCACGCAGATCGGCGAGCAGGTTCAGCACGCCGAGCCGGATGGATACGTCGAGCATGGAGACCGGCTCGTCCGCGAGCAGCACCTCCGGCCGCACCGCCAGCGCGCGGGCGATGGCCACCCGCTGGCGCTGGCCGCCGGACAGTTCGTGCGGCATCTTCTCGATGAATTGCTCCGCAGGGGTCAACGCCACCCTGCGGAGCAAGTCCTTGATGGCGTCGTCGGTGCTCAGATCGCCGGCGGTGCCGTGGATCTTCAGCGGACGGCCAAGGATGTAACGCATCCCGTGGATCGGGTTGAGCGAGGCGAACGGGTCCTGCAGGACCAGCTGCACCAGGTTCGAGTACTCGCGGCCGCCCGAGGGGGCCGGCTTTCCGTCGAGCAGCACCTGTCCGGAGGTCGGCTCGATCAGCCGGGCCAGCATCCGGGCCAGCGTCGACTTGCCGGAGCCGGACTCGCCCACGACCGAGGTGACCGTGCCGCGGTGCAGCACCAGGTTGACGTCCTCGACCGCGTGCACCACCGCTTTGCGCATGCCCCAGCCGCCGCGCACCGGGAAGTGCTTGGTCAGCGACCTGGCCTCGAGCGCGGGCACCTGCCCGTCGGGCGTCGCGCCGGGCGCGGGAACGTGATTGCTCAGGTCGGTCACAGCGCGCTCCCCGCGGCCTCGATGTACGGATCCTGCGGGTCGGAGCCCGGCAGCTCGGCGGCCAGGGCGCCGGGCCGGGCCACGATCCGCGCGCCGACCGTGGTCGGCTCGGGCAGGGCCAGCGGCTCCGGCGCGATGAAGCCCTCGGCCTGAAGCCAGCACGAGGCGGCGCGCCGGCCGGCCGAGGGCAGCGAAATGAGGACGGGCGCGTCCTGGCGGCACACGTCCATGGCGTAGCGGCAGCGCGGGTTGAACGGGCAACCCTCCGGCACGTGTCGCAGGTCCGGGGGAGAGCCGGGGATACCGGTCATCGCCACCCTCTCGCCGTGCAGCCCGGGGAAGGAGTTGAGCAGCCCGGCGGTGTAGGGGTGCCGCGGCGAGCGGAACAACGCGGCCGCCGGCGCGTACTCGACCACCCGGCCCGCGTACATCACCGCGATGGTGTCGGCCAGCTCGATCAGCAGCGACAGGTCGTGCGTGATGAAGAGCACTGCGAAGCCGAGCCGGTCGCGCAGCGCGACCAGCTCCTCGAGGATCTCCCGCTGGGTGACCACGTCGAGCGCGGTGGTCGGCTCGTCCATGATGAGCACTTCCGGCTCCAGGGCCAGGGCCATCGCGATCATGACCCGCTGGCGCATGCCGCCGGACAGCTCGTGCGGGAAGCTGCTGAGCCGGTCCGCGGTGATGCCGACCAGGTTGAGCAGCTCGGCGGCGCGCTCCTTCCTGGCCTGGCGGTTCATGTCGGGGCGGTGTGCCTTGAGCACGTCGGTCAGCTGGCTGCCGATGGTCAGCACCGGGTTGAGCGCGTTCATCGCGCTCTGGAACACCACGGCCAGCTGCGACCAGCGCAGTTCGCGCATCGTCTGCGCGTCGGCGGCCAGCAGGTCGTAGTCGCCTTCCGCGCCGTGGAAGCGGACCTCGCCGGCGGTGATCACGCCGGGGGCGCGCAACAGCCGGGTGACCGCATAGGCCAGCGTCGACTTGCCGCTGCCGCTCTCTCCGGCCAGGCCGAGCACCTCGCCGCGGCGCAGCGTCAGGCTGGCGTCGACCACCGCCCGCACGGCGTCGTCGGTGAAGCCGTAATCCACGCTGAGCCCTGAGATTTCGAGTACCACGTCGCCGCGGGAGCGCGGCCGCCCCGCCGATTCGGCGCGCTGGGTTCCGAGCAGGCCGCTCACACCGTCTCCTCGATGATCGTCGCCGCCGGGGCCGGGGCCTTGCGCACCACCGGAGTCAGGCCCAGCGTGTTGCTTGAGCGCACCCCGGCGGCCTTGAGTCCCTTGCGGGACAGGCCGGCCGCGCGCAGCCGCGGGTTGATGAATTCGTCGATGCCGAAGTTCAGCAGCACCAGCGAGGTGCCGAGCAGCGCCACGCAGATGCCGGGGGCGGCGAACCAGTACCAGCCGCCGACCTGCGCCGCGGTGTTGGACTGCGCCCAGAAGAGCATCGAGCCCCAGCTCCACGGGTTGTTCGGGTCGATCGCGCCGATGAAGGCCAGGGCCACGTACGTGCCCATCGCGTACAGCACGGTGAAGACGAACGAGGAGGCGATGACCGGCACCAGGTTCGGCACGATCTCGAAGACGATGATCCGCCAGGAGCGCTCACCGCTGATGCGCGCCGCGTCCACGAAGTCCCGCTTGCGCATCGAGAGGGTCTGCGCGCGCAGCACCCGGGCGCCCCAGGCCCAGCCGGTCACACTGATGATCGCCGCCAGCAGCACCGAGTTCGACTTGCCGCCGGCCGGCAGATAGCTGTTGATCACGATCAGGAACGGCAGCGCAGGCAGCACCAGGAACACGTTCGCCAGCATGGAGAGCAGGTTGTCGCCGAGGCCGCCGAAGAAGCCCGCGGACACCCCGATGATCACCGAGAGGGCCGTCGCGATCGCCCCGGCGATCAGCGAGATCACCAGCGTCGGGCGGGCGCCGATCAGCAGCTGCGAGTACACGTCCTGGCCCTGCTGGGTGGTGCCGAGCCAGTGCTGGCCGCTCGGGTGCTGCCAGGGCGTGCCGACCAGCTTGAGCGGGTCCGGGTACGGCGCGATCGACGGGCCGAAGATCGCCATCAGCGCGAAGAAGATGAAGATGCCGAGGCCGACCGCGATCTTGGTTGACTTCAGGACGCGCAGCATGCTCATGCCTCCTGCCGGGTGCGCGGGTCGAGCAGCACGTACACCGTGTCGGCCAGCAGGTTGGCCGCCAGCACGGCGAAGGTGATGATCAGGAAGATGCCCTGGATGAGCGGGTAGTCGACGTTGGTCACCGCGC
>NZ_DASRGV010000252.1:0-33873 GCF_035650855.1 Actinocrinis sp.
CCCTTCCGGTCCGCCCAAGAGTCGCAGCCGGCTGACCACGCCGGCCCGGCTCTGGGCCGCGCTGATCGCCGCGCTGGTGGCGTTTCTCGCCATCGGCGGCACCTGCGCCGCCACGCTCGCCACGCGTCAGGCCTCGGAGACACACGCGGCCGGCTCCTCCGAGAAGCTGGTGCAGAATGTCAACGAGCTCTACCACGCGCTCGCCGAGGCGGATGCCACCGCCGCGACCGCGCTGCTGGTCGGCCCGGTGCCGCCGACCCGGCTGACCGATCTCTACAACAGCGACATCAACCAGGCGGTCACCGCGCTCTCGACGGCCTCGCGCGAGCTGGCCGGAGACAGCACGGCCTCGGCGCTGCTGAGCAACGTGGCCGGCCAACTGCCGCTCTACACGGGGTACATCGCGACCGCGCAAGCCAACAACCGCCTCGGCTTCCCGGTCTCCGGCGCGTATCTGCACGAGGCCTCGAACCTGATGCAGGGACAGATCCTCAAGGAGGTGCGCAGCGTCGCCGACGAGGAATCGGCCGCGCAGCGCTCCGGGCAGTCGGACGTCTCCGGCTTCCCGATCTGGATCCTCGTGGCGGCAGTGCTCGCGGCGGTGGTGCTGGTCCTCGCCGGCCGCGAGTTGTCCCGCAGCACCCGCCGGCGCTTCAACTCCGGAATCGTCGTCGGCGCGACGATCGCGCTCTTCGTCGTCATCTGGTCCCTGGTCGCGACCTCCTCGGCCGGGAACGCGGCGAACCGCGCGCAGGCGGACTTCGACAAGGTGGCCACGACGCTGTGGGACCGCGACAGCCTCGCGCTGGCCGACTCCTACCAGTCGCTCACCCTGGTCGACCGCGGCGCGGACAACGGAACCGACGCCCAGAACCAGGCCAAAGCCCTCGGCGACGTCGACTCTGCGGCCCTGAAGGGCGACGCGGCCGCGCTGTACAGCAAGCTCAAGCAGCAGCTGGCGAACGTGCGCAGCGCCTCCGACAACGGCGACTACTACGCGGCGGTCGAACTGATCGTCGGGCACGACACGAAGGCGAGCCCGAACACGGCGAGCGCCGACGCCGCGGACCTGGACAAGGCGCTGGTCAAGACCTTCAACGCGGATCAGGCCACATACACCTCCGACGCCAACGCCGCCGAATCGTCGCTCAGCGGAGGCCTGTGGGGCGGCTTGATCGGCGGCGTGCTCGCGGCGCTCGCGGCCGCGTACGGCGTCAACCGGCGGCTGGCGGAGTACCGATGAACGCGCCGATGATCAGACGGGGAAACGGGGAGCGGGCCATGGGGACGACGAGCCGGCGCGCCGACGCCGCACGCCTGCGCGGCAAGTCGAGGGCGGCCACGCTACTCACCGCCGCCGCGAGCACAATGGCACTGGCGCTCGTCGTCTCCGGGTGCAGCGGAGGCACGGTCGCCGTCGGCGCGCAGCCGAAAGTCACGCTGCCCCAGCCCGGGGCTGTCGTGACCGGATCGCCGTCTGCGGCACCGACCGCCGGACCGCCCAAGTGCAACACCAGCGCACTCTCCTACCATCCGACCGCGGGCGACGCGTCCAGCGCCGCGGTCAGCAACATCAAGAAGCGCGGCAAGCTCATCGTCGGAGTCGCCCAGGACGAGTACCTCACCGGCTACCTCGACGCCTCCGGCAACGAGACCGGCTTCGACGTGGAGATCGCCAAGCAGGTCGAGCAGGCGATCTTCGGCAATCAGGACCCCAAGAACATCCAGTTCCGCGCCGTCACCAACGCCGAGCGCATCACCGCGCTGCAGACCGACGACCCGGCGCGCGCCGTCGACATGGTCGTGGACACCTTCACCATCACCTGCGACCGCTCGAAGCAGGTCCAGTTCTCCAGCGTCTACTACAACGCCTACCAGCGCCTGCTCGTGCTGAAGAACAGCGGCTACCGGAACCTCGACGACCTCGGCGGCAAGAAGGTCTGCGCCCAGAACGGCTCGACCTCGATCCAGACGCTCATGATGTACAAGTCGCACCCGATCCCCTACGGGGTGACCAATCTGACTGATTGCCTCGTCGCGCTGCAGCAGGGCCAGGTGGACGCGATCTCCACCGACGACACCATCCTGGCCGGTCTCGCGCAGCAGGACCCCAACACCGCAGTGGTCGGCGACCGGGTCGAGCCCGAGCCGTACGGCATCGCGGTCTCGCCTGGGAACACCGGCCTGATCCGCTTCGTCAACGGTGTGCTGGAGACGATCCGCGGCAACGGCCAGTGGCAGAAGATCTACCAGAATTCGCTGGGATCGGTCCTCGGGCCGCAACAACCGCCCGCTGCACAATACGCTGACTAACGTGGTGGCCATGGTCTTCCCCGCATTCGGCCCGCCGACCCGCGAGGCCGTCGACGCGGAGCTCGCGCGGCTCGGCCAGGACGCGGCCCGGGTCGCCGACGCGCTGCTCGCGCTGGCCGACCACCCCGGCTACAAGCTGCTCGACAGCGCCCCGCTGACCGGGGTGACCGCGCAGCGCTGGCAGCGGACCGCCGCCCGGATCGCGGGGCTCTGGGACGACTACACCGCCTACCAGGACGTGCTCAGCCGGGCCGGCGAGATCCGCGGGCGCAGGGCCAAGCCGCGCCCCGAGGACCTGAACGCGATCGCCGAGCTGCTGCGCGGCAAGTCGATCACGCTGTCCACCAAGCACCTGGCCCTCTCCGAGCGCACCCTGCTCGGCCCGGCCACCGTCAGCGAGACCGCGACCCTGGCCGAGACGCTGCACCGGATGAACACCGACTTCCAGCTCGCCGCGGACTTCGTGACCGCCGCAGACACCACCTGGAACCGGCTCTTCCAGCAGGCCGACCCGGTCCAGGAGCGGATCAAGCAGGTCGCGGCCGTGGTGCGGCAGCTCGAGGACCGCACCCTGGCGACCGCGCTGGCCGGGATCGGGGACGAGTACGCCAAGCTGCGCCGCGAGGTCTTCGCGGACCCGATCGGGGTCGCCGCGCCGGGCTCGGCCTTTCCCGACAGGCTGCAGCGGATCCGGCAGGACGTAGAGTCGGTCGCGGCAGCCGCCACCGGGGCCGCCGATCTGCGCGCCGACTTCGAGCGGCGGACCGCGCAGCTGTCCCGGCTGATCGACCGGATCGCCGACGTGGAGGACGCCCAGCGCTCCGCCGAGCGCGCCGCGCGGGAGAAGATCCTCGTCGGCGCGCTGCCCGCGCCCACCACCCAGGTGCCCGCGCTGCGCGCCCGGCTGGCCGCGCTGGCCGAATTGCGCGACCGCGGCCTGTGGCGGCGGCTCGCCGATGAGGCTGCGGCGCTGGAGACCGCGCTGGACAACGCGCTGAACGCGGCCAACCGGGTGCACCAGGCGGTGGCCGGACTGCTGGAACGCCGCGAGGAACTGCGCGGAAGACTGGCGGCGTACCGGGTGCGCGCGGCAAGATCGGGTGCTGCGGAGGAACCGCGGCTGGAGGCGCTCTACCTCCAGGCCCGCGATCTGCTGTGGTCCAAGCCGTGCGACCTGGCGGCGTCCACTCGGGCGCTGGCGGTGTACCAGAAGGCGGTGCTGGCGCTCGACCAGCCCGGCCGTGGGGGAGGGGTGCGAGCGTGAACGGGGTCAGGTGCGGCCGGCCCGGCTGCGCGGGGATCATCGAGGACGGATACTGCGACACCTGCGGGCTGGCGCAGAAGTCGCCGGCGGTCGCCGCCGCCGGCGCGGGATCCGGCGCCTTCGGCGTCGGCGTTCAGGGTCCCAGCGCGGTGCCGAGCGGTATATCCGCCGGGTCCGGCCCGGTGCTCTGCGGGCGGCCAGGCTGCGACGGCATGATCGAAGACGGATACTGCGACACCTGCGGCATGGCCGCGTCCGCTAAGGACCCTGCGACGGCGGTGGAAGCGATCGCCGGCCCGGGCCCGGGAACCGGCGGGCCGCTCCCGGGTTCGCGTACCGGGTCCGGTGGCCGGCACGGCGCCGCGCCGAACGGCGGAACATCGAGCCCCGCTTCCGGGAACGGCCCTGCTTCTGGGAACGGCCCTGCTACTGGGAACGGCACAGCATCCGGGAACACCGCCTCAGCGCGCACCGGCTCGGTCCGCGGCTCGGCGGTATCCAGCCGCACCGGTTCCAGCCGCACCTCCTCCGGCCGGGCCCGCGGCTCCGCGGTCTCCGCGCGCACCGCCTCCTCCCGCACCGGCTCGACGCACGGCTCGCGGTCCACCGGACGCGGCGGCCTCGGGCTCGGGCTGGTCGAGATCCCGCAGGTCGAGTACCGCGACCCGAGCGAGGCCGTGCTCTCCGACCCGCAGGTGCCCGAGCACAAGCGGTTCTGCTCCAAGTGCGGCGAGAAGGTCGGCCGCTCCCGCGAGGGACGCCCCGGGCGCACCAGCGGCTACTGTGCCAAATGCGGCGGCAGCTACGACTTCAACCCCAAGCTCGCCGCGGGCGACCTGATCGGCGGCCAGTACGAGGTGCTCGGCTGCCTCGCGCACGGCGGCCTCGGCTGGATCTACCTGGCCACCGACAACAACGTCTCAGGGCGCTGGGTCGCCCTCAAAGGCCTGCTGGACACCGGCGACGCCGACGCGATGGCCGCGGCCGTCGCCGAGCGCCAGTTCCTCGCCGAGGTCGAGCACCCGAACGTGGTCAAGATCTACAACTTCGTGCGCCACCAGCTCGACGACTACATCGTCATGGAGTACGTCGGCGGCAAGTCGCTCAAGCAGATCGCGCTGGACTACAAGGCCGAGCACGGCGGCAAGCCGCTGCCGCTCGAGCAGGTGCTGGCCTACGCCGTCGAGATCCTGCCCGCTTTCGGGTACCTGCACTCGATCGGGCTGCTCTACTGCGACTTCAAGCCGGACAACGTGATCCAGTCCGAGGAGCAGCTCAAGCTGATCGACATGGGCGCGGTGCGCGCCTTCGACGACGAGGACTCCGCGGTCTACGGCACCGTCGGCTATCAGGCCCCGGAGATCGCGGAGCACGGCCCGTCGGTCGAGTCCGACCTGTTCACCGTGGGCCGGATGATGGCCGTGCTCTCCTTCGACTTCAAGGGCTTCACCTCCACCTACGCGACCACGCTGCCGCCCCGCGACTCGGTGCCGGTGCTGGCCAAGTACGAGTCCTTCGACCGAACCCTGCGCCGCGCCACGCACGCCCAGCGCGAGCGGCGCTTCTCCTCAGCCGCCGAGATGGCCGTCCAGCTCACCGGGGTGCTGCGCGAGGTGCTCGCGCTCGGTGACGGAGTACCGCGCCCGGCCCCCTCCACCCTGTTCACCGGCGAGCGGCTGGCCGTCGGCACCGACCTGACGCGGCCGGACGGCAGGCAGTTCGCCTCCGCGCTGCCGATCCCGACCGTCGACCCGACCGACCCGAACGCCGGCGCCCTGGCCACCCTCGGCGGCAGCCCGAAGCAGATCGTCAACACCCTCAACAACCTGCCGAACCCGTCCACCGAGGTGTACTTCCGGCTGGTGCGCGCCGAGATCGAGGACGGCCGGCACCGCGAGGCGGTCGGCTGGCTCGACCTGCTGCAGGAGCAGGACCCTTACGACTGGCGGGTGCAGTGGTACCGCGGCCTGCTGGCGTTGACCCGGGAGGACGGCGCCGAGGCGCGCGCCTACTTCGAGGCCTGCTACGACGAGCTGCCCGGCGAACTGGCGCCCAAGCTGGCCCTGGCCGCCGCCGCCGAGCTCACCGGCTCGCCGGATGTCGCGCTGCGCTACTACCAGCTGGTCTGGGCCGTGGACCGGTCCTACGCGACGGCCGCCTTCGCGATCGCCCGGCTGCGCGCGGAGCAGAAGGACTACGCGGGCGCGGTCGAGGTGCTCGGCCAGGTGCCCGAGTCCTCGATCCATCGCACCGCGGCCGAGATCCAGGCGATCACCACCCGCCTCGCCTCGCCCGGCTTCGCCGACTGGGTGGCGCCCGCGGAGCTGCACGAGCTGAGCACCCGCGTGGCCGCGCTCGGCCTGGACGGCGAGGCGCACGAGTCGATGGTGTGCCAGGTGCTGATCGGCGCGCTCAGCTGGCTCGTGGCGCACCCGACGACCTCCGCCGTCGCGCGCAACATCGCGCAGGGCCGGGTGTTCGACGCCGACCTGACCGAGCGTGAAGTGCGTCTCGCCCTGGAGCGGTCCTACCGGGCGCGCGCCCGCATGGCCCCCGACCGAAGGAGCCGGATCGAACTGGTGGATCAGGCCAACGCGCTGCGACCCAGGACCGTGCTATGACCGGGGCCGAACAGCCGGGGAACCCGGTGTCGGGCAACCCGCAGACCCAGGAGCCGCCGCCCGCGCCGCCGGATACCCGCGCGTGCACCGCCTGCGGCGCACAGGTGCTGCCGAGCGACGGCTACTGCGAGGAGTGCGGCGCCGACCTCCTGGTGCGGCGCAGCGCCCCGCCGGGAGGCGCTGCGCTGCCGTGCTCCGACTGCGGCGGCACCGCGTTCACCGACGGCTACTGCGACAACTGCGGCAGGCTCGCCCCCTCCCCGCGCGACCACTGGGAGCGCGACCTGGGCGTCGTGGCCGGGGTGAGCGACCGGGGGCTGCGGCACAGCCGCAACGAGGACTCGATGGCCTTCGCGGTGATCGGCGAGGGCACCGAGTACCCGGCGAGCGTCGTCGTGGTCTGCGACGGCGTGTCCAGCTCCGTCGATCCGCAGCGCGCCTCCCAGCTGGCGGCGAACACCACCCTGGACTACCTGGTGCGCGCGCTGCGCCACGGCGAACCCGCGCCCGCGTCCACGAGCGCCGCGATCGAGACCGCGCAGCGGGCGGTCGCCGGCCTCGCGGAGGAATACCGGGACCGCTCGGACGCCCCCTCGTGCACGATCGCCACCGCCGTCGTCGAACGAGGCCGGGTGACGGTCGGCTGGGTCGGCGACAGCCGCGTCTACTGGCTCGCGGCGGACGGCGGCACCTCGCGCCGGCTCACCGACGACGACACCTGGGCCGGGCAGCTGATCGCCGGGGGAGCGGTGAACGAGGCCGAGGCGTACAAGGCCCCGCACGCCCACGCGATCCTGCGCTGGCTGGGCCCGGAGGCCCCGCCGGAGCCGCCGCACGTGCGGGACTTCGCACCGCAGGGCCCCGGCCTGGTGCTCGCCTGCAGCGACGGGCTGTGGAACTACGTGTGGGACGCGGCCGACCTGGCGAGCCTGGCGGGTGAGGGCTGGAACGGGCTGGCCGCGGCCTCGGCGTCGCTGACCGCGGTCGCGCTCAACAGCGGCGGGCAGGACAACATCACCACGGTGCTGGCCTATTACCCGCCGATCGCGCCGCCCGCAGCCGCCGTTGCGGCCGCCGCGCCGACGCTCCAGCTGCCGCCGCTGACCGAGACCGCTGAGATCGTGTCCACCGACAGCGCGTCCACCGACATCGCGTCCAGCAACGGAACCGCGCCGTCCGACGAGGGGATCGAACCGTGAGCACGCCGACCCTGCCGCAGTTCACCGTGAGCGTCTACCAGAACGAGTTCCTGCCCGAGGGCGCCGGCGAGGTCAACGCGATCGTGACGGTGACCTCCACCGGCGCGGTCGCCGGGCCGAGCAGCGGTGCCCGCGCCGCCCAGGTGATCATGGTGGACTGCTCCGGTTCGATGGACTATCCCAGCGCCAAGATGTCCGCCGCGCGCCAGGCCACCAAGGCCGCGATCGACGCGATCCGCGAGGGCGTCCCGTTCGCGGTGGTCGCCGGGACGCACGTGGCGCGGATGGTCTTCCCCACCACCGAGTACCTGGTGCCGGCCGACGCCGGGACCCGCGCCGCGGCGAAGGCCGCCGTGGACCGGCTCACCGCCGGCGGCGGCACCGCGATCAGCCAGTGGCTCTCGCTCGCCGACCGGCTGTTCACCGGGCACGAGAGCGCGATCCGGCACGCGATCCTGCTCACCGACGGCAAGGACGAGCACGAGAGCCCGGACGACCTCGACATGGCGATCGCGCGCTGCGAGGGCCGGTTCACCTGCGACTGCCGCGGCATCGGCACCGACTGGGTCGTCGCGGAGCTGCGCCGGATCGCCGGCGGCCTGCTCGGCAGCGTGGACATCGTGGCCGATCCGATGAACCTCGCCGACGACTTCCGCGCGATGATCGAGGGCGCGATGGGCAAGGCCGTGGCCGACGTGCGGCTGCGCCTGTGGTCGCCGCAGGGCTCGACGATAAAGTTCGTCAAGCAGGTCGCGCCGAACGTCGTCGACCTGAGCGGCCGCCGCCTGCAGACCGGGCCGCTGGCCGGGGACTACCCGACCGGGGCGTGGGGCGCGGAGTCGCGCGACTACCACGTCTGTGTGACCGTGCGGCCGGGATCCGTCGGCGACGAGATGCTGGCCGCGCGCGCCTCGCTGGTGTCGATCGACGGCTCGGGCCAGGCGCAGGTGCTCGGCCAGGGCCTGGTGCGCGCGGTGTGGACCGACGACGCGGCGCTTTCCACCAAGATGAACCGCCAGGTCGCGCACTACACCGGGCAGGCCGAACTCGCCGACGCGATCCAGGCGGGCCTGGAGGCGCGCAAGAACGGCGACTACGACACGGCCACGGCCAAGCTCGGCCGCGCGGTCCAGCTCGCGGCGGCCTCCGGCAACGACGACACCACGAGGCTGCTGGCCAAGGTGGTCGACGTGGAGGACCCGGCGACCGGCACCGTGCGGCTCAAGGCGCGGGTCAACGACGCCGACGAGATGGCCCTGGACACCCGGTCGAGCAAGACAGTGCGGGTGGGCAAGGGCAACAACCAGGGCTGACCGGCGTCGGGGCGGTCAACGAGAACAGCAAGCACCGGGGAGGTCCGATGGCGCGGTGTCCGGCCGGGCACGAATCGCAGACCAGCGACTACTGCGACACCTGTGGCGCGGTGATGGGCGGCTCACCAGTCACGCCCGCCGCGCTGTTGGAGAGCACCGCCCTGCTCGGCGCGGAGCCGGGCGCGGCCGGATCCGGCTCCGGCGGCTCCTGCCCGAACTGCGGGGCGGAGCGCGGCGGCCGGTTCTGCGAGGAATGCGGGTTCGACTACGAGCTGGCCGAGCTGCTCCCGTCCGTGCCGGCCGCGACCGGCGCGGCCCAGACGCAGGCGGGTCCGGAACTGAACGGCCACGCGCCGAGAGGCGCCGAGGCCGCCGCGCCGCAGCTCCCTGATCCGCAGCCGGCCGGTCCCGGCGGCGGTGCGCCGGAGCCGGAGCCGGAGGCGCCGCCTGTCGCGCCAAGCCCGGATGCGGCCGTCGGCGAGGGCTTCGGCGCGGACGGCGGCGTCGCCGGGAGCGCGAGCCAGCCTCCCGCGGCGCCCTTGAGCGCGCAGCCGCTGGCCGTCGTCGTCACGGCGGACCGCGAGTACTACGCGGCGCAGGTCGAGCGCGGCGACATCATCGAGTCCGAATTCCCGTTCCCGAAGTACCCCGGCGAGCGCCGCTTCGCCCTCGACGCCGACCTGGTCAGGATCGGGCGCGCCTCGGCCAGCCGCGGCATCGCGGTGGAGATCGACCTGACCGGGCCGCCGCTCGACCCGGCGGTCTCGCACCTGCACGCCCAGCTCTCGCGCGGCGCGGACGGCGGCTGGCGGCTGGTCGACCTGGGCTCCGCGAACGGCACCAGGCTCAACGGCGCCGAGCAGCCGGTGCCGGTCGAGACCGAGGTCCCGGTCAAGCCAGGGGACCGGATCCACGTCGGGGTGTGGACCACGCTCACCCTCGAAGAGGCCTGATCCGGTCGGCCCGGAGCGTCCGCCGCGGAAGCAGGGCACGCATATAGCCGCGCGGTTCGTGCACATTCCGGTTGCGTCCGCATATGCGAGCGACCATGCAAACGCCGCCCGGTCCCCGCACGGACCGGGCGGCGTCCCACGCGCCCGCTCGCGGGGCGCCGGCGCCCCGCGAACCGGAAGACGCGCCCCGTCGCGGGGCACGGTGAATCAGAGCACGTCGTCGAACTCGCCGTCCTTGATCCCGGCCAGGAACGCGGCGATCTCGGCGCGGGTGTAGATCAGCGCCGGCCCGTGCGGGTCGCGGGAGTTGCGCATCGCGACGTTTCCGTCGGCCAGCGGCGCGACCTCGACGCAGTTGCCGTTGTAACCGCTGTGGCTGCTCTTGCGCCAGGCGGCTCCGACCAGCGCATCGGCCGAGACGCCGTTGTCGAACTTCGTGGTCTCGCCTGTCATGACCTCTCACTCTCCGACCGGCTTGCACGGTCCGTCTGCATGAGTCACTTGCATGTGCATTGGGGGCACTCACGCAACGTAGCACCGTCGGATCGGATTGCATACGAAGATCTGAGAATCAGGCCATTGCGGACCGTGGCGCGAAGCCGGCCCGGCACCGCGCCGCAACGCGGAATCGAGGGCGCAAGGACGCCGCGCACGCGGCGTCAGCGGGCCTTCGGGCGTATCAGGCTATTGCGTCAAGCACGCCCGGAGGTGAACGAATGTGCCCGGATTCAGATGTCCTCGCGCGCCTTGAGCAGTGTCTGCCGGGTGCGCGCCGGGGTCTCCGCCTCCACGGCCAGGCGGTCGAGCGCGCGGCTGTAGATCTCGATCTCCTCGGGTTTCTCCAGGTACAGCGCGCCCGCGAGGTGCTCGACGTACACGATGTCGGACAGCTCCTGCTCGCCGAAACGCAGCAGCGTGAACGGGCCCTCCGCGCCGTAGCCGCTGGTCTGGTACGGCACGACCTGCAAGCTGATGTTCGGCAGCGTGGTCATCTCCAGCAGATGGTCCAGCTGGGCGCGCAGCACCCGCGCGCCGCCGATCCTGCGGTAGAGCACTGACTCGTCGATGACCACCCACAGCTTCGGCGCGGACTGGCCCAGCAACACCTTTTGCCGCTGCATGCGCAAATGCACTTTGCGTTCGGTGTCGCGGTCCGCGTTCTCCGGGCGGCCGCGGCTCGCGATCGCCAGCGCGTAGTCCTCCGTCTGCAGCAGGCCCGGGACGAACTGGTTCTCGTACGCCTTGATCTGCGACGCCGACTCCTCGAGGCCGACGTAGTCCTCGAACCACTTCGGCATCAGGTCGGAGTAGGCGTGCCACCAGCCCTGCACGTTCGACTGTTCGACGAGGGTGAGCACCTTCCGGCGCTCCTCGTCGTCCGTGACGCCGTACAGCGTGAGCAGGTCCGCCACGTCGCGCTCCTTGAAGCCGACGCGGCCGCTCTCCATGCGGCTGAGCTTCGACTCCGAGCCGCGGATGCTGTACGCGGCCGACGCGCGGGTGATCTCGGCCCGCTCGCGCAGCCGGCGCAGCTGCGTGCCCAGGATGAGCCGACGAACGGTCGGGCCGGTAGCGGCCTCGCTCCTTCGGTCGTCGATCATGCCCATCAGGACCCTCCCTCGAAACTGCCCGGGTACGCTTACGATGTTATTACGACTCCTTACGCTAAGTTAAGCGCCGTCAGCTTTCTGGTTGTGCAAACGAACCGGGAGAACGCAATGACCGATAACGCCTCCGCGCAGTCAAGTGCCACCGCCTCCGAGCGCTCCGTGCCGGTCGGTGTCGACCCCACAAGAGCCAGCATCGCACGTGTCTACGACGCCTTCCTCAACGGGAAGGACAACTACGAGGTGGACCGCAACGTGCTGCGCGGTGTGCAGAAGGCGGCCCCGGAGGCGGTCGACCTGGCCTTCGAGAACCGCGGCTTCCTGATCCGGGTGTGCCGGTTCCTGGCCACCCAGACCGGGATCGACCAGTTCCTCGACTGCGGCTCCGGCCTGCCGACCGCGGAGAACGTGCACCAGGTCGTGCAGCGGACCAACCCGGATGCCTCGGTCGTCTACATCGACAACGACCCGGTGGTGCTCGCCCACGGCCGCGCGCTGCTGGAGGAGAACGAGCGCACGCACCTGGTCTCCGCGGACATCTTCAACCCGGCCGAGGTGCTGGGCAACGAGGAGATCCGCGCCCGCATCGACTTCTCCAGCCCGCTGGTCTTCCTCCAGATGGGCACGCTGCACCACTACAACGGCCCGCGCGAGCGCCCGGCGCAGATCATGCGCGAGTACATCGACGCGCTGCCCTCCGGCTCGTACGTGGCGATCAGCCACTTCTTCGACCCGGAGAACGAGTACAGCCCGGTGGCCCGCAAGATGGAGGAGATGTTCCTGCACAGCATGATGGGCTCGGGCACCTTCCGCACCCGCGCCGAGCTGCTGGAGCTGTTCGACGGTCTCGAGCTGGTCGAGCCCGGCCTGACCCTGTGCGCCGACTGGTGGCCGGACGGCCCGCGGCTCAAGCCGCTCAACCAGGTGCAGAACTGCATCGCCGGAGCGGTCGGCCGCAAGCCCTGAGCGCGAGGCAGGACCGCTTCGAACGAAACGCCGAAACGCTCAGGCGGCGCGTCTTCGAGCGGCCGGATCCCAACCAGGACACCGAATACCGAAGGATCCTGAAGAGCGAAGGACCCTGCGACGCCGCCGCCCGAACCGGCGGGACCTGACCGGCTCCGGCGCGAGCCGATCAGGGCCGACCGGTTCGGGCGGCGGCGTCGCAGGGCGCAGCGGGATCCGGGACCCGGCAGCCGGGGCCCGGCTGTGTCAGCCTGCGTACTTGACGATGGTCTTGGTGAAGTCGTACGGGTTCTGGGTGATGTTGGAGCAGGTTCCCGGCGCCCAGGGCTCGACCACGCCGGCCGGGCACTGGAAGTCCCGGTTGACCGACCAGAACGAGAACCAGGCCGGGTGGTTGGCCTGCGCGAAGCCGAGCAGCGTGCTGAAGTCGGACTGGGTGAACAGCTCAGAGGGCTGATCCGTGTGGCCGTTCATGAGCTGGAAGCCCAGGTGCGCCCAGGCCTGCGCCGCGCTCCAGCCGTAGATGCCCTCCAGCTGACCCACCGCGTCGTCGGCGATCGCCTCGGTCTGCCCGACCTCGGTGCCGGAGGTCAGGCCGGTGTCGAAGTCCATGATGTTGATCACGTCGAGCCGGGCGCCGTTCGCGATCGCCTGCCGGATCTCGTCGGTGCCGCTGCCCGGGAAGCCGATCGTCGTCATCGGGATCGTCAGCGAGACCTTCAAGCTCGGATTATTCGCCTCGAGAATCTTGATCGCGCCGAAGCGGACCGCCGTGTTCGAGTCCAGCGCGGTGTTCTCGTAGTCGAAGTCGACCCGGTCCAGCTTGTATTTGGTGATCACCTGCTGGTAGGCGTTGGCGAGCGCGGAGGCCGAGCCGCAGGTCGATCCGAGCTCGGTGCCGTTGTAGCCGCCGAAGGAGACTGCGGCGTCGCCGCCGGCCGCGCGGATCGCGTTGATGTCCGCGGCCACCGTCGTGTCCGAGGACACCGGCATCGCGGAGTTGCCGTCCCAGGCGGGCGTGCAGCCGCCGGAGTCCAGCACGAAGGCCAGGTTGAACTCGGTCTCGCCGGAGCCGCTGATGATCGAGGAGATCGAGGCCGGGTTGTTGTCGACCGGCATGAAGTACACCGGGTGCGTGAAGGGGCCGCCGCTGGGCGGCGTCACGGAACCGGTCGGGGAGGCCGAGGGCGAGGGCGACGTGCTGGGGCTGTGCGAGGGTGACGCGGACGGGGACGGCGAGGGCGAGCCGCCGGTCGCGGAGGCCGAGGGCGACGGCGATCCGGTGCCGCCCGGGCCGTTCAGCGCCAGGTCGTCGGCGTAGTACGTGCCCTGCGCGTACCAGCCGTGTACGAACACTTGCACGCTGGTCTGGCTCGCCGCGGTGGTGAACGTGGTGGACAGCTGCTGCCACGATGTCGCCGACGGCGTCCAGTTCGAGGCGCCGCCGGTGATCCCGAGGTAGACGTAGGCGCCCTCGACGTAGCCGGACAGCGTGTAGCTGGTGTTCGGCAGCACCGAGACGGTCTGCGTGCACTGCGCGTTATCGGACGAGGTGGCGGCGCCGGCCAGCGCGTGCGCGCCGGAGTGGACGGGGGAGGAGACCACCGAGCCGGTGCCGGCGTCGCAGCTCCAGCCGGTCAGGTCGCCGGACTCGAAGCCTGAGTTGGTCAGCAGGTTGGTGGTCGCCGCGCCGGCCGGAACGGCGAGGAACGCGGCGACCCCGACGCCCCCGGCCGTCAGGGCCAGGGCTAGGGCCGCGGCGCCCAGGCGCTTCGGCGGGCGGACGACGATGCGGGGCGGACGCACGGAGGCGCTCCTTGTCTTCGGTCGGCGGAAGGCCGCGCGGCAGAGTGGGGCCGTGCTGGTCCGGGTCGCCGTACCGGAGGGAGCAACTGCTGTGCACTGTGGTCCAGACCACTCGCTTCTGTCAAGGTTGTGGTCTGGACCAATTTACGACGCGCCGCGCGACTGTCCCGCTCAGCTGGACAGGTGCCCGGCGCATCAGGCCACGAGATCCGCCCGGTGGTCCGAGGCGTGCCGCGGACCGGGCAGCGCGCGGGCCAGCGCCAGCCGGCGCACCGCCTCGCGCAGCAGCTCCGGCGGCTGCACGTACGGCAGGCGCACGTATCGCTCGAAGGTCCCGGCGTCGGCGCCGAATCTCGGTCCGGCGTGCAGTAGGACGCCGTGCGTCTGCGCGCGCTGCGAAAGCGCCGTCGCCTCCTCGCGGTCCATCCGCAACCACAGGCACAGTCCGCCCTCCGGCTCCCGGAAGGTCCAGGTCGGGAAGGTCTCCGTGACGGCCTGCATCAGCACCGCGCGTTGCTCGCGCCAGGCGCGCCGGTGTTCGTCCAGGTAGCCCTGGTCCCCGCGCAGCACCGCGGCCGCGGCCACCTGGTCCAGGATCGGGGAGGCCAGGTCCATCGCGGCGCGCGCCGCCGCCAGCTCGTGCACGATCCGCACCGGGCCGCGCAGCCAGCCGATCCGCAGCCCGCCCCAGAAGGACTTGGCCATCGAGCCGCAGACCAGCACCGCCTCGGCGTCGACGGGCCGGATCGTGGCCGCGTACGGCGGCGGGACCGGCACGTCCAGCGCCGCCTCGGTAATCGTCTCGTCGGCCAGCAGCCAGGATCCGGCCAGCCTGGCCGAGCGCGCGATCGAGGCCTGGGCGTCCGGGTCCATCAGGTGCCCGGTCGGGTTCTGGAAGTGCGGGACCAGATACGCGAGGCGGGGCCGCAGCTGGGCCAGCGCGTTCTCGTAGCTGCCGGGCACCCAGCCGCCGTCCTCCAGGGGGACCGGCATCGGCCGGGCCTGCGCGTTGCGGAAGGTGTCCAGCGCGTTCGGATAGGTCGGGCTCTCCACCAGCACCCGGTCGCCGGCCCGGCACAGCAGCCGCGCGACCAGCGTGATCGCGCCCTGGGCTCCGTTGGTCACCAGGATCTGGTCCCGCGAGGTGGGCAGTCCGCGGGCGGTGTAGTGGTCGGCGATGGCCTCGCGCAGGATGTCCAGTCCATAGGGGACGTACCCACCGGCGCCGGAGTACGCCGGCATCTGCTCGGCCGCGGTCCGCAGCGCGGACTGGAGTACGGGCAGCGGGGCGAGCGGCGCCGCGCACATCAGGTCGATCACGTCACCGTCCTGGCCGGCGGCCAGCCAGCCGCCGCTGGTGCGCGCCGCCGCGCCGTCCGGCAGCGAGACGTAGCTGCCAGAGCCCTGCCGGCTGATCGCGAAACCGCTCTCGCGCAGCAGCGAGTACGCGGCCGTGACCGTGGTCCTGCTGACTCCGAGGGCCTCGCTCAGCGAACGCTCGGCCGGAAGGCGGGTGCCCAGGGCCAGCCGACCGTCCAATACCAGCCCGGTGATCCGTTCCGCGAGCGCCGCCTGAAGCGGCCTGGCCCGGCCCGCGGCGCGGCCCTGCTCCGCGCCGTCCGCGCTGCGCCAGGGCCCGAGCCGCTGCGCGAGCTGGTGCGCTCCGATCGTGGTGGTCGGCGCTGCCAATCAGGCCACCTTCTTCAAATTGGCTATCGGGGAACGGTCCAATCTTCGACCAGAATGGCAGCAGAAGGCCACAGATTCAAGATTGGCCACAGCTTTCACGAGGGACAGGAGAGCAGCCATGTCGTTCCGCACCGAGCAGCCCAGTGCGTCCACCGCGATCACCGACCAGCTGGAGCGCCAGTTCGCCGCCGGGCGGTCCGAGCGGATCAGCGACCCGTTCGACCTGAGCCGGATCACCCGTCTGTGGCGCCGGTCCAGCCGGGGTGCGCGCGCGTGATTCCGCGCGAACATCCTTCTTTGCATGCGAAGAGCCGCGAACGCACCGCGCGACTGCTCCAACTGGCCGCCGGCCTGTTCCTCTACGGCGTCAGCGAGGCGCTGATGCTGGCCCCGGCGGTCGGCGTCGACCCCTGGGACGTCTTCCACACCGGGTTGGCCCGCATCACCGGCATCCAGGTCGGCACGGTGCTGATCATCGTCGGCGGCGTGGTGCTGATGCTGTGGATCCCGCTACGCCAGCGGCCCGGCCTCGGCACCGTCGCCAACATCGTCGTGATCGGCGCAGTCGTCGACCTGCTGCTCGCGACGATGCCCGCTCCGCACGCCCTCTGGCTGCGCTGGGCCGTGTTCGTCGCGGGCGTCCTGCTCAACGGGGTCGCCACCGGGCTCTACATCGGCGCCGGGCTCGGCGCGGGACCACGCGACGGCCTGACCACCGGCCTGGCCGCGCGCGGCCGTTCGATCCGCGTCGTGCGTACCGGCATCGAGCTGTCCGTGTTGGCGGTGGGCTGGCTGCTCGGCGGCAACGTCGGCGCCGGCACGCTGATCTACGCCCTCGGCATCGGTCCGCTGGTGCACGTGACGATCCCGTGGTTCGCCCGCGGATCGGCGAGGCCGGCACCGGCACGTACGCCTACGCCAGTCCTGGTTCTCACATCGCCGTCGGCGCCAACGCTCGCACCCGCACCGACACTCGTATCCGCCGCGCCAACGCCCCAGACCTGCTCCGGCATCGGCTAGTCCGCTCCGCTCCGATCCGATCCCGATTGCGTTCTCCTCCTTGCTGACCCGGCGCGGGGGCCGGATCAGCACTCGTTCAGCACTCGATCTGGATGTCGAACTTGGCCGCCACCTGCCGCAGCACGCTGTCCTGGGCCGCCAGGTGCGCGGCGATCTGCTCCTGGCCGTGCAGCAGCGCCTCGGCGTCCTTGAACGTCGCCTCCGAGCGCTTGTCCGCGGCGTCCGCCTGGACGTTCTGGCCGACCATGATGACCGACAGCAGCACCAGCTGCAGGAAGGTCTGCGCGATCCAGGAGATGATCGCCGCGGTGCCGGCGTTGATCGCCGCGGGCAGGCTGATCAGGTCGAACAGCGCGAAGGCGTAAGCGCACCACATGCTGCCGACGACCTTCGTGATGAAGAGCGCCAGCCGGGTGTTGAACCGGGCGATCGCGTTGCCGGTCGGGTGCTGGTCGGCGACCTTGATCGGGCCGTGCGCGTTGCGGTGCTCGATGTGCGGGTGGACCACGTGGACATGCAGAGTGCTCATCGCTTCAGCTTCCCCTCACTAGCCGCCGCCCGAGCGGCTGCTCGCTCCGGGCGGAAAAGTCGAGTCAGGCTAGCGGCAATGCGATGCGCGCGGAACCGTGACGCGCGGTCCGTGACGGAGGCCGGAAAGTCCGTTACCGAAACGCGTTGCCAAGCCGCCGGGGGATCGCCCGCTCGCCCGCTCTGACGTGCGGTCAGGCCAGCGGCGTCGTTCGATGGACTCATGCTGACTGATCTTCAGCACCTCAGGCTCCGGCGGCCGAGCGCGCGGCTCCCGCGAGCCGGGCGGCCGGTGGACCGGGTCGCGGTGCGGCGGCGGCTCGGATGATCACCATCCTGCTCACCGCCTGCGCCGTCGCGGTCCTGGTCGCCGCGGCGGTGCTGATGCGCCGGCGGATCCGCGCGCGCGGCGGCGAACACGGCCGGGCCGAGGCCGCCGCGGACTACGTCGCGATGTTCATGGTCACCATGTACACGGTGCTGCTCGCCTTCATCGTCGTCGTGCTCTGGCAACGCCTCGGCGACATCAACGCCGACGTGCGCACCGAGGCCCAGGACCTCACCCAGCTGGTCTGGGCCGGACAGCGGCTCCCCGCGGCCGATCGGGACGCGCTGCGCAGCGCGGTCACCGACTACACCACCGCCGTGCTTGACCGCGAATGGCCGCCCGCCGACCTCGCCGCGACCGGCGGCTCGGAGTTCGCGATCACCGGGCTGCGCGGTTACCTGGCCACCGCCTTCTCGCTCGACGAGCAGACCACGCTGCGGGATCAGGAGCTGTCCGTGCTCGACGACCTCTCCGCCGCCCGCGCCGACCGGGTCGGCAAGTCGCTGGCCGGCAGCTATCCCGGCATCCTGACCGTCGCGCTCGTGCTGCTCAGCGCCGCCACCGTGCTGACTCCGTTCCTGCTCGGCCCGCGCGCCGAGCCGCTGAGCGTCCTCGGTATCGTGGTCACGATCGTGGTGGTGGGCGCGGCGCTCGCGCTGGTGATCGACCTGCAGAGCGAGTTCGACGGGGCGTTCGCGGTCTCCCGGGTGCCGTTCCAGACCGTGCAGCAACAGCTGGCTGCCACGGCGTCGTGAGGCGCTAACCTGAGCGTATGCCGCGCTATGAGTACCGGTGCCGCGCCTGCGGCGCCACCTTCGAGAAGACCCGTCCGATGAGCGAGGCCTCCGCGCCGATCGACTGCCCGGAGGGTCACCCCGACACGGTGAAGCTGTTCTCCATGATCGCGGTCGGCGGCATCGCCAAGCCATCGGGTGCCGCTGCTGCCGCCGGCGGAGCGGCGTCGGGTGCCGGGTGCTGCGGCGGAGGCTGCTGCTCCTGACCGGTAGGCCAGGGGTATGGACGGCGCTGCGCTTGCCGATAGGCTGCGATAAGGACCGCACGACGCTGTCGGTCCGTACCGTCCACGTATCCCGTCCTCGGTCAAGGAGGAGCTCGGCAGTGAGCGAGGAACGCAAGCCCGACAAGCCGGTCAAGGGCCGCAAGAACGGCCTCTACCGGGGCATCTCCGAGGAGCTTGAGGACGGGATGCGCCGCGGCTGGAGCGATACCGAGCGCCACGACCTCGAGCCGTCGGAGCAGTCCGGCTACGCGGCCAAGCGGCGCAAGGCCGTGTCCGCGGCCTTCCCCGGCGAGCGGATCATCATCCCGGCCGGGCGGCTCAAGACCCGCTCCAACGACCTCGACTACAACTTCCGCGCCGCCAGCGACTACGCGTACCTGACGGCCGACCAGACCGAGAACAGCGTCCTGGTCCTCGAACCGCAGCCGGACGGCGGCCACGCGGCCACCCTCTACCTGCTGCCGCGCTCCAACCGCGAGAACGGCGAGTTCTGGCTGGACGGCCAGGGCGAGCTGTGGGTCGGCCGCCGCCGCTCGCTGGCCGAGGCCGCCGCCGAACTGGGCCTGGAGACCCTGGACAGCCGCGAGGCCGCGCAGCGCATCGCCGAGGCCGTCGCCGCCGCGCCGCACGTGATCACCCGGATCCTGCGCGGCCACGACGCGCTGCTCGACGCCGCGCTCGCCGAAGCCGGCGCCACGTCCCGCCAGGACGCGGACGCGGCGGAACGGCTCGACGAAGAGCTCAAGGTCTTCATGCACGGCCTGCGGCTGGTCAAGGACGACTGGGAGATCGAGCAGCTGCGCCGCGCCTGCGAGATCACCACGCGCGGCTTCACCGACGTGGTCCGCGAACTCGCGCAGGCGGTCGCGACCTCGGAGCGCTGGATCGAGGGCACCTTCTGGCGGCGCGCCCGGGTCGAGGGCAACGACGTCGGCTACAACTCGATCTGCGCGTCCGGCCCGAACGCCACCGTCCTGCACTGGACCCGCAACAACGGCGCGGTACGTCCCGGCGAGCTGCTCCTGCTCGACGCGGGCGCCGAGACCGAAGCCCTCTACAGCGCGGACGTCACGCGCACCCTGCCGATCTCCGGCGAGTTCAACGAGATCCAGCGGCGGATCTACGACGCGGTCTACGACGCGCAGGAGGCCGGCATCGCGGCGGTCAAGCCGGGCGCGAACTTCCGCGACTTCCACGAGGCGGCGCAGCGGGTCCTGGCCGAGCGGCTCATCGAGTGGGGCCTGCTGGAGGGACCGCTGGAGCGGGTGCTCGAACTCGGCCTCCAGCGCCGCTACACGCTGCACGGCACCGGTCACATGCTCGGCCTCGACGTGCACGACTGCGCCGACGCCCGCTGCGAGGAGTACGTCGACGGCACGCTGCGCCCCGGCATGGTGCAGACCGTCGAACCAGGGCTCTACTTCCAGCCGGACGACGAGACGGTGCCCGCGGAGTACCGCGGCATCGGCGTCCGGATCGAGGACGACATCCTGGTGACCGCCCACGGCAACGAGAACCTCTCCGCCGGGCTGCCTCGTCAGGCCGACGAGATCGAGGCGTGGATGCGCTCCCTGCGCGGCTGACCCGGTGGGGCCAGCCTCGTGCGGTTAGCCCCATGCCGACAACACCGCCCGACGGCGCCATGGCCGACCCCCGCGGCGCCGTGCCGTCGGGCCGCCTTGTTCGACCCCTGCGAAAGATGGCACCGATCGAAGCGGCGTGAACTGCAGTTCAGCGGCGCGTGCCCTCTCCAGCCTCCAAGCGGACGTAGGCTGGCATGAGCCGACGCTGCTTTCCGAAGCAGTGGACGCTACAGATGAGGGCGAGGAAAGCAACGTCCGTGGTGATACGTCAAATCCCATCATCTCGCGTCGATGTCAACGCGATGCCGGTTCGGGACAGCGCGCCCATCCGCCCCGGAGCTCCCTGGCGCGACGCACAGCCGGTGCGGTGCCGAGCGACTCGACAGCAGGTTGAGATAACCCTGTCCCCAGGGTAGTTACGGCGTATCAAAGGGCCCGGAGGGGCGTCGCTTCAACACCAAAGAGTGACTCACGCACCACAGCGAGTCACTCAGGGCTCTACTGTCACCCTCGTGACCGTACCAGCCGCACAGCGCGTGCCCAACCACACGCTCAGGGCCATCCGCCTCGCAATGCGGATGAGCCAGAGCGAGTTCGCCTCCGCCGTCCGCCACGCCGGCGGAGTGCTCGGCGAGCCGAATACTTGCAACAAACGATTGGTGCAGAAGTGGGAGTCGGGCGAACACACGGAGTGCCGCCCGAACTACAAGCGGGCCCTGCAAGCGGTGACCCGCACGCCCTACGAACAACTCGGCTTCTCCGGCTCCCCGCCGCCGCCTCCCGACGCCCCGCTGCTGACCGGACGGCTGGCCGGCACCTTCGCGGGCGGACCGTTGCGGCGCTCGGCCGAGGAACCGCCGCCGGCTCCCGCGGCCGGTGAGCCCGGGGATCGGTTGCGCTTCGCGCTGGAACGCCCGGGGCAGGCCGACCAGGAGGCGATAGCCATCGTCGAGACGAACACGTCGCGCCTGTTCGCCCTCGAACACCACCGCTGCGCGCGGACCCTCACCGGGGCGGTCAACCGGCATCTCGACGACATCTCCGCGCTGCTGGCCGGCACCCGGCGCGAGCCGCTGCGCAAGCGGCTCGCCGCTGCGGGCGGCCGATCCGCGGCCCTGGCCGGCTGGCTTGCCTTCGACCGCGGCGACGCCACCGGAGCGCTGCGCTACTGGGACAGCGCGCTCGCGGCATCGCGTTACGCAGCGGACGGCCCGCTGCTTGCCTGTGTTCTGACTTACCTGTCCTACTCCTCGGCGGAACGCGGCGACCCGGCGACCGCCTGGCAATTGGCGCACACCGCGATCGCGCACGCCGGCCCGGACCGCCGGGCCCGCTCCTGGATGTCGGCGCGCGCGGCGGAGGAGGCCGCGCAGCTCGGCGAGCGCGCCGCCGCCCTGTCAGAGCTCGAAAACGCACTGAAGCTGGGTTCTGATCTGCCGCAACCGACCCCGGAGGACGACACGCTGCCGTGGACCCGCTGCTTCGACACCAAGCTGCTGGCCGCGATGACGGCGAACGTGCACGGCAGGCTCGGCGACGCGCGAGCCGCCATGGAGGCCGCCGAGTGGGCCATGCGCAGCCTTGGCCACGAGCAGGTCAAGACCCGGGCGATCGTGCTGGCCGAGGTGGCCTGCGCGGCGGCGCGGGTCGGCCAGGTCGACCTGGTGGCGCAAACCGCCTTCGAGGCCGCGGAGCTGGCCGACGCGCTGGAGGTGACGCTCGCCCGGCGCAAGCTGCGCAGGCTGATCCCGCTGCTCGCACCGTACCGGGCCTCGGTAGCGGCACGCCGCGTCATCGAGAGGTTGGACGCGCAGTGACCCGGGGCGTCAGCGAATTCCCACGCTCTGATTATCTGCGGGGTGCTGTCGCCATCGCGCGACCTTGCCACGGAACTGACGGAACTCGGCGAACGGCGCAATGGCGCCCCGGCACGGCGGTGTCTGAGGGTTGAGCGCTCTGACAACGGGCATGACCTCGCGTGCAAACACTGGGCGCGGAAATGCGTCTCTTCCATGCGTCATCGTCTGTGCAGCACGTGCCTCCCACCAGGTGGGATTAAGTGCGGTGGGTGGGCGCGACACGGTAGTCCAGACTTGACGAGGTGTGGCAATGGCTCTTCGAGTCGATGCGCGCACTCGTGCGCAATTGGATGCACTCGTACACGAACTCAAGATCGCGCGTTCGAATCACAGCGGCTTATCGCAGCGTCTGCTGGCTGAGCGTCTGGGTGTTACGCCGGGGTCGATTGTCGACTGGGAGGTCAGGCGCGACAGTCCCACGATGTTCCACCTGATCCGATGGGCACACGCCCTCAGCCTCGTGCTGCGCATTGCCGAGCGAGAAGGGGCACCGCTGCGGTACCAGCTGCTTGACTCTGAAATGCAGGACTCATGGGACGTGCGCGAAATGAGAGAACTGGCACTCGCGTTGCATGCGGCGCGACTAGCTGAAGGACGCTCGCAAGTGGACGTGGCTTCCGAGCTGGGCCTCAATCGCTGGTCGATCTCTCAGTGGGAATCGGGCCAAGGGCATCCCCGTCCCATTGGCCTGGTGGCCTGGGCGAACGCGTTGCGGTGCGCGGTAATACTGCGCCCCGCGGCCCGCGAGTAGCAAATGCATCTGAAGTTGCCGATGCGGATTCTGCGGCAATAGCGGCGTAGTGGGCGCGTGGCAGGGGCTCGAATATATTTCGGGCTCCCGTGGCCTATGGACCCTGATTCGCATCGGGTGCGAGCATGAGTATGGGGGAATGTCGTGCACGCACCGAGGGGGCTTGAGTGTATTTCCGCGTGCTCGGACCGATCGAACTGTGGCACGAAGAGCAGCGGTTCCCTGTTGGAACGCTCAAGGAGCAGCAGGTCCTGGCCATCCTGCTGCTCGAAGCCGGGCGTGCGGTGTCAATTCAGACGCTCGCCGATCGCGTCTGGGACGAACAGCCGCCGGAGAAGGCTCGCGAAACCCTGCAGGCTTACGTGTCGCGACTGCGCGGCCGGCTCAAGGCCGCGGGCGACCGCGTCGGGCTCATCGGGAGCAACGGCCCGGGCGGATACCGGCTCGACGCGTCGGTCGAACAAGTCGACTTTCGTCACTTCGAGCAGCTGATCGCGCGTGCCAGAGCCGCAGCGAGCAAGCCCGACCCCGAGTCTGCGCGCACGCTTTTACGCCAGGCGGAAGAACTCTGGCGAGGCGACGCGCTGGGTGGATTGAGCGGTGCGTGGGTTGAGGCCACCCGCCAAGCACTCGCCGAGCGCCGACGCAGCGCCACACTCACGCGGATCGAACTCGACCTCCGCCTCGGCGGTCACGGCGACGACCTGATCAGCGAACTGATCGCCTTGTCGGCGCAGCATCGGATCGACCAAACCGCCGTCGGACTGCTGATGCGCGCCCTCAGCGACATCGGCCGGCAAGATGAGGCGCTGGCCACCTACCGCAGCGCCCGCGAGCGGCTACGCGACGAATTGGGCGTGGATCCGCGTGTCGAACTTCAGACTCTCCACCAGCGCATCCTGCGCGGTGAGACCGGATTGGCCGCCAGCGCCACGCTACAGCCGACACCCCCCGTTCCCGCGCCCGACACGATCGACCGAGATCCGCCGCACCTCGTCGGCCGCGACGAAGAACTGTCTGACCTCATCGCCGCGATCGAACGCGATTTGCGCACCGTGCCAAGCGTCGCGATATATGCCCTCGACGGCATGCCCGGCATAGGCAAGACCGCGTTGGCGGTGCGCGCCGCGCGCCGGTTGCGTGCGCACTGCTCGGACGGCGCACTGCAGCTCAACCTGCGTGCCCACCACCTGCATCTGCCCCCGCTCAATCCGCGCGAGGCATTGACCCGACTCCTCGAAGACATCGCCGCTCCCCGCGCCGAACTCGGCCGCGCGGACTGCCTCGACGCGCTCGCCGCATTGTGGCGTCGCCGCACGAGCGGCCGACGCCTGCTGCTGTTGCTCGACGACGTCGCCGACGCCGAGCAGATCGCTCCCCTTCTGCCGGCCACATCCGGCAGCATCGTGCTGCTCACCTCCCGCCATCGGCTCGCCGGTGTGACCGACGCTCGCCATCACACCGTCCGGCTGCTTTCTCACGAAGCAACTCAGACGCTGCTCGAACGCATCACGGGCCGGGCGTTCGCCGGGCAAGCCGAAGACCTGGCACGCTACGTTCGCCGCTGCGCAGGAGTTCCGCTGGCGATCAGCGTGAGTGCCGCCTTCCTGCGCGGCCGCCCACAATGGACGCTTGCAGACCTCGCCGACCGGCTCGATGTCAACGCTCCTGCCGCAACCGATACATTGACGGGGCCGATACACGCAGCATTCACCGCGTCCTACCAAGCGCTTCCTGAAATCGGCCGCACCCTGCTGCGCCGGCTCGCAGCCCATCCGGGCCAAGAGATCGGGGTGCACGCCGCGGCCGTGATGCTCGGCGCCGATCTGACCACGACCAGCCTCACGGCGGACGAACTGGTCGAGCAGCACCTCTTGGAAGAGGCCGCGCGTCACCGCTACCGATTGCACGATCTGACGCGAGAATTCGCTCTTGCTCGCATCGCTCTGGAACGCGATGAGCTCGCCACTCAGCAGGCGTGTGCCAGGGCGCTCGACTTCTATCTCGCTGCATCCGCACGCGCAGAACGCACGCTTCGCCCCTACCGGCGCGTTCTTCAGATAGGGAATTCCGCCTCGACGCCCGCACCGTCCATCGAGAACGCCGAGGACGCTCAACAATGGTTTGACCGCGAATGCGACAACATCATCGCGATGGCTGACTACGCGTACCAGCACCGATACCGTCGGCACGCCGCCCTTCTGGCATTGGTCCTGGCCCAGCATCTGGACCGCAGAGGCAACTGGGGCACTGCGGCTGAAATGCTCCGACAAGCGCGGGATACCGCCGCCACCACCGCGACGGCGGATCTCGACGATGCGATGGCCGCGCAGATCACCACCGACTTGGCGGCGGCTCTCGTACGGACAGGGCAGCTCGACACCGCGCTGTCTTGGGCCAGTACCGCGCTTGACGCCTGGATCGCACACGACGACAAGCGGGGGCAAGCAGACGCTCTGCTCGAAATCGGCCGCATCCACTGGTATGCCAGACGGCTGGCTGCTGCCCACGACGCCTATTGCCGCTGCGCGCAGCTGCGCGAACAAATCAGTGATCGACGTGGCCGAGTCGTTGCCGACTACCACCTGAGCATCATCAAGTTCGAACTCGGCAACGCCGAGGAGGCACTGCAAACGGCCGAGCGCCTGGTGCAGTCCGCGCGAGCGCACGGCGACCAAGCGCTCGAATGCGACGTGCTGACCAACCTCGGCGAGATGCACCGGCTGAGCGGGCGCTTCGAGCAGGCGCTCGACTGCTTCCGGTCGGCTCACCTGCTCGCGCAGCGGCTCGCCGATCCGCACAACCTCGCGGTCCTGGCCAACAACATCGGTGCCGTGCACGATCAGCTCGGCAATCTCGACGAAGCGCTTGAGTCCTTCAACGACGCATTACGTCTCTTCCAAGCGCTGGGTGACGGACGCAATCTGGTGGACACCCTTGTGCACCTGGCAGGCGCCAGATTGCGTGCAAAGCAGCTCGACGAAGCGGCGGCACACATCAGCCGCGGCTTCGCGCTCGCCGCGCAACTCAATGACCCCCTGCGCCAAGCGCGTCTGCACCTCGTCGCCGGACAGCTACAGCGCGCTCGCAAAAACCACTCCGAGGCAGTCGCCTCTCTGCACACCGCGCTCACATACGCGCAGCGCGCGGCGGCGCTGCTCGAGCAGGCACGGGCGTTGCACGCCCTTGGCGACATTTGCGCTGCCGGCGACGACCGAACCGCGGCGCGGGAACACTGGCGCCGTGCGGCGGAACTTTACCGGCAGCTCGATCATCCAGATGCGGACCTCATCTCTGGCTGACAGGCGCCGACTTTCTGCGACCGTGCAAGCGTGACGTCAAGCCCGTGCAAGCGACGTGCAGGAACGCGCGGAATCTTCATTACGACAGGAATGGGGACCGCGAGCAGGTGCGGCAGCGCCCGCGATGCGAACCGGTTCCACGGGTCGGATGAGGAGACGATGATGGCTGCGGATTCGCCGCCGATCAGCCCCGCGCGTTTCAGCCCTCAGGATCGAAGCCCCTGGTGGGCGACTGTGCGCGCGACGCGGCGGGTGTTAGTGATGGCCCCGACGATGACGAGCATCAAACGGCTGATGGACATCGCCGCGCTGTTGCAGGGCGATGTGCGGGTGCAACTGGTGTTCACCGTGCCGCCCAACGTGTTCAACCGGGGCGCCGCGCGGATGCTGGCCGCGCTGGGTGCGCCGCTGGTGCCGTGGGAACAGGTGGTCAGGGAATCCTTCGACTTGGCGGTGACTGCGAATTTCGGGCACATCGAGAATGTCGATGCTCCCGTCGTAGTGTTCTCCCACGGGGCGAGCCGTAATTCGCTGGCGCGCCCGCGTCGCCGTGGCGCGCTGCCGGTCTTGGGCCCGGTGCTCGGCTTCTCGCCGAGTGAGCTGATTCGCGGCGGAATGCTCGTGCCCAGTGCGCTGGCACTCGGGCATGACAGGGAACTACGATTGCTGGAGGAAGGCTGCCCGCAGGCGCTACCAGCCGCGCGGGTGGTCGGCGATCCCTGCTACGACCGGCTGATCGCTGGCGGCGGTATGCGGGAGAGCTACCGCAGGGCGCTCGGGCTCGAGCCGGAGCAGCAGCTGGTGGTGGCCGCCTCCACATGGCGTCAGAACTCGCTGCTCGGAAGCGCTACGCCGCTGCTTGAGCGACTAGTGCGCGAATTGCCCGCGCCCGACTACCGAATCGTGCTGCTGACTCACCCGAATATCTGGGCTGTGCACGGCGAATATCAGCTGCGTGCGTGGCTCGCGCCGTATGCGGCCCGCGGTCTAGTTGTCGCGGGTCCGGACGCAGATTGGCAGCCGTTGCTGCTTGCAGCCGATTGGATCGTCGGTGACCACGGCTCTGTCACGTTGTACGGAGCAGCAACCGGTGTACCGGTACTACTCGGTGCATTCCCGGAGCAAGACGTGCATCCGCACAGTGGAGCCGCAGCGCTCGGCGCGCTAGCTCCTCGATTGAGCGACGGCGTCTCGATTCCGGCGCAGCTCAAGCATGCGGCCGACGTATTCGACGCAGATGCGATGGCGCAGGTCGCCGCTCTCATCAGCTCCGAGCCGGGAGGCTTCGCGCGGCATGCCCGGCGGCTGCTCTACGGTCTGCTCGAAACGGGACAGCCCGCCACGCCTGCCTGCCTTCCCGCTGCGCCCCTTCCCCCGAGTTTGGACGAATTCATGGGCGCGCCCCAAGTGAGAGTGGCGTTGTGAGCGCGATCGCTTCCGCCGAGTGCTCGGCGTGCGCTGGACCTTGCCTCGTAGGGCTGTCCGCCCAAGCCGGAGCGCGCCGAGTGAGTGTCGACTCCGTGTTCGGCCCGGCGACGTTCGACCTGCTTACGGTCCCACTCGAAGCCCGTGTGGTGTCGGCGGAATCCGCGGCGGGGACATTCATGCCGCCGGTCGCGCATGTCTGCTCCTGTGTGGATTGCGCCGCGCACGACACATGGCGGAGCTGCAGCGATGTGCTCTACCGTGTTCGTCCCATCGTGGACTTTGCGGACATCGCCAACGTGCTGCGTGCGTATCCGGGGGCTGCGGCGTGCGCCGCGATGGCCGAGCAGGACCGGCTGGTGGTGGCAGTGCGCAGGCACAAGCACATCCACGTGTTGCGCAGCGGTGCGAACGCAGTGCCCTGTGTTCATGCGCTTGCGGTATTCGGCTCGGCGGTGCACACGTGGTTAGCCGCCGGATATTCTCCGCGTGCGCTGACCGGGCTGGCGTTGGGAGACGGACCGATGGCCCGGCTTCAGGTGCGAACGGTTCGGCTCGCCCTCATTTCCTGACCTCACGATTGCGCGCGGCGCCGAGGAAGCCCGCTGGCTGAATTTCGCCACCGCGGCCGTTCCAGAAGTTGTCGATGCAGTCGAAGTAGGTGCAGATGTCACTCGGCGGATTGGTGACGCGGCTGCCACGACCGCAAAGGTTGTAGCCATACGGATTCTCGGGTGCGCCGCAGAGGGACGCCGTGGTGGGCCCGGCGTCGACCTGGCTGATCGATGGGGCGGTGATCTGTTGTCCGGTGACGGTGAAGGTTCCGGTGAATTCCTGCTCGCTGCCGTCGGTGTTCGTGGCGACCAGGTACACGGCGACGCTTTGTCAGTGTGTTGCACGACGGCCCGGGTTGCACGTTCGAGCGCCCGGTGGTGGGCACTGATCGAGTGTTGATTCCGCGTGTTATGGCCAGTTGCGCTGGTCTGATTCCGCTGCGTGTCGACCAGAATCGGGCCGCCGCCGTCAAGCGGACGGCAGATCGATTCATACGGATTCTGGGTGCGGGCCGCCGAGGTCGGTGAGGCGGGCGTGTAGGCGTGTCTCAGCGTGAGGATTGATTCCGGCGAAAAGGCGCGCTGCCGTCGTGTAGTGCTCGCGTGCGGTGACGAGGTCGCCGGTTTGCTGGTGGATCTGTCCGATGATCTCGTGGATGCCAGCTTGCCCGTAGGGGGAGCCGGCGTTGTGCATCATCGTTTGCGCGCGATCGAGCAGGCGCAGCGCGCGGCGGGCTTGTCCGCGTTGCGCGATGGTGTGGGCCCACAGGGCAAGCGACCAGGCGGCGTCGTAGCGGTCGCTGAGGCGGGTGAGGCCTCGGTAGGCGTGGCGCAGGTGCCAGGCCGCGCTGCGGGTGTCGCCGCTGGCACTGGCGACGCGGCCGAGGCCTTGGTGGGAGAGGTAGACGCCGCGCTCGTAGCCGATGGCGGCGCGCAGCTGGCGGGCGCGCTCGAACAGGTGCCGGGCTTCCGGTAGCTCGCCGAGCTCGAGGTGGATCTTCGCGAGGCCGTTGCAGGCTTGCGCAAGCCCGCGCTGGTCGCCGAGTTGCTCGTACACGGTGAGCGCCTGGCGGTGGTACTCGGCGGCTTCGCGTAGCCGACCGGCCGTGGCCAAGGTGCCGGCGAGGGATGTCAGCAGGTTGCCTTCGGCGATGCGGTGTCCTTCGGCGCGGGCGGCTTGCAGGGCGAGGGTTTGGGCTTCGAGCCGCTCGTCGGGGTAGCGGCGGCGCAGGAAGAGCGGCCACATGGCGTACGCGAGTCGCCAGGTGTGGCCGTAGCGGTGGTTGACGGCGCCGTACCGCAGGACCGCCATCAGGTTCGGCCGCTGCGCGTCGAGCCAGTCCAGGCTAGTGGTTTCATCGGGGAAGGCGAGAACGACGGGGGTGGCGAACTGGTAGTCGCGTTCGAGCAGCCGGTGGCTGGGAGTCAGCGCGGACTCGATACGGGTCGCGGTGTGCAGGTAGAAGTCGATGATGCGGGTCAGTGCCGCCGCCCGTTCCGGTTCGGGCTCCTCGCGGCGCGCGCAGTCGGCCGCGTGCACCCGCACCAGGTCGTGAAATCGGTAGCGATCGGTGAGCTCTTCGAGCAGGCTCGCATCGACGAGCGCGTCGAGGTGTTCCTCCACTCCGTCGCAGTGTTCTGCGCCTGTGGCGGCTGCGGCTGCGGGTGGGTCGAACCATCGCAGAGGGCTGAATCCCAGGAGCCGGTAGAGGCGTTGCTGCAACTCGGGAAGCGCACGGTACGAGCCGTCGAGGGCGGGACGCACCGCGTGCTCCTCGTCGAGAGCCAGGGCTTGAAGCCGTTCAGTATCGGTGGCCAGGGCCTGGGCGAGCCGCGCCAGTGGCCAACGCGGCCGGGCTGCGAGTCGCGCGCCGGCTACGCCCACCGCGAGCGGCAGCCCACCGCACAGGCGCGCTACCTCGAGGGCCTGCGCAGGCTCGGCGGAGACCCGGTCCTGACCGAGCATGCGTTCCATCAGCCGTACCGCGGTCTCCGGCCGCCACGGCTCGAGACGGTGCACGCGCGCGCCGTCGATGGCCAGGCCGCTGAGTGCCTGGCGGGCGGTGACCACGGTGGCGCACCCGGGACCGGTCAGTGCCAGGGTGCGCACCTGCGCGGCGGAGACCGGGTTCTCCAGCAGCACGCCGATTCGCCGATCGGCGGTGATGCTGCGTAATAGCGCAACGCGTTCGGCAAGAGCGTCGGGCACGGACGCCGCGTCGACCCCCAGGGCGCGCAGGAACGCGCCGGCGACCTCTTGCGGTTGCACCGGGCCGCCGGGGGAGTACCCGCCGAGATCGGCGTACAGATGCCCGTCCGGGAAGGTGTCAGTGTGCTGGCGTAGCCAGTGCACTGCAAGAGCGGACTTGCCTACCCCCGCCGTGCCGCAGACCACCAACAGCGCCCCGACGCCATCGCCTACGGCGCGCGCCCAGGAACGGTCAACGTCCGCCAGGTCTTCCTTGCGGCCGGTGAACAACGCGGCGTCCGGCGGCAACTGCCGTGGAATACGCTCCAACACATTGACGGCTCGCTGATGCAGGTGCACGCCGCCGGCGATCATCCGGGCTTGTATCACCGGACCGTTCACGTGCCCTGACAACTCGTTGTGTGAATCACTGTTTGTCCAGCCGGCCTCGCCGCCAACCTCATCGCCGCTCTCGCGCACCGCCACCCCAGACCTCGCGTCGACCTGATCGCGCAAGCTGGCGCTGGAACCGAGCGCAACCGTCCCGCGCGCGCCGTGGCAAACAGCAGCCAGTGCCCTGATTCGCTCTCAAGAACACCGTAAACGCCCGAACAGGCACAAAACAAGTGCGGCTCGCCGGTTGCTGCGAGCCGACCGCCGTTCTTGTCGACCAGTCGACCGTGGCTGAGTGCACTTAGGCCCTGCCGATCCACCGCCGCTTAGCTGACGGCGGATCGGCAGGGCCTTGCGCTATCTGTAGTCGTGGACTCAGGAAGTGCTGACCGAGCTGCTCGCTCCAGTGGGGGTGTGGAGCGAGAGACAACCGTTGTGGTCGGCCCACGACAGCGCTGTGAAGAGCACGGTCGCGAAGAAGGCCGCGGTAATGCGGCGTCGCCTCGAGCTCATCTGATGCGCACCTCATTCTATTGTCAACGCGCACGTTCGCGCCGTTCTCGCGCGGTGACAGGAAGCTTAGAATGCGGGAGTCTGAGCGATGAAGCGGTCGCGAAGCACTGTGACACCATTGGTACAAGCGTCCGCCGCGCGTGGGTTCCGAAGAGGTCGGGCCTGGCAGCGGCCCGTCACCGGTGCTTCCTGCCGCACGACAAGGCGGCAGTGCCGGCTCAGAAGTCGGGCAGCGCGTCGAGCCGCAGCTCGAACCAGACGGTCTTGCCGGCGGTGGTGCGCCGGGTCCCCCATCGGCTGGAGAGCTCCTTGACCAGGTGCAGGCCCCGGCCGCCGTCGTCGTCGTCCGCGGCGGCGCGCAGCCTGGGCACGGTCTCCGAGCCGTCGTAGACCTCGCACAACAGGGTTCGATCACGCATCAGCCGCACGCTGATCGGCCCGTCGGTGTACAGCAGCGCGTTGGTGACCAGCTCGCTGGTGAGCAGTTCCGCCGTCTCGCCGAGCTGGCCGAGTCCCCACCCGCCGAGCGTGGCACGCACGGTGCGCCTGGACTGCGCCACCGCGGGGGGCTCTGGTACGACCGTCCACTCCACTGTGGACGACGAGGGTATGCCGCGCACCCGGGCGACCAGTAGTGCCGCGTCGTCGAGGGTGCGGTCGCCGCGCAGGCCGGAGATCAGCCCGTCCGCGATGGCTTCCAGCGCCATCGTCGGGTCCTTCACGCCGTCGGCCAGGTCGCGCAGGCCGTCGTCGATGTCCCGGCCCGGGGCGCGGCTCTCCACCAGGCCGTCGGTGCAGAGTATCAGCAGGCTGCCATCAGGCAGCGGCACGTCGCGGCTTTCGAAGGTGTGGCCGCCGACCCCGAGCGGCACGCCGGGCGGCAGGTCGAGTTGCTCGGTGCGTCCGTCCGGCCAGACTGCCAGCGGCGGCACGTGCCCGGCCCGCGCGATGCGCACCGTCTGCGCGGTGGGGTCGTACACCGCCACGATGCAGGTGGCGAAGTGGGTGGTGGCCAGCGAGCCGCCCAGATGCTCCATCAGCTCGTCGAGGTGGTGCAGCACCTCGGCCGGCTGCAGGTCCAGCGCGGCCAGCGTCCGGGTGGCGGTGCGCAGCTGGCCCATCACGGCCGCGGCGCGCACCCCGTGGCCCATCACGTCGCCCACGACCAGGGCCACCCGGCCGCCGCCGAGCGCGATCACGTCGTACCAGTCGCCGCCGACGCCGGTGAGGTCGCTGGCGGGCAGGTAGCGGTGCGCGATGTCGATGCCCGCGTGGTAGCCGGAGTCGTCCGGCAGCAGCGCCCGCTGGAGCATCAGCGCGGTCTGCCGCTCGTGCGAGTAGAGCCGCGCGTTGTCGATGCACAGGGCCGCCCGCGCGGCCAGCTCCTCGCCCAGCACGCCCTCGCCGGGGGAGAAGGGGCGCCTGCTGGGGTCCCGGGAGAACACCGCGAGGCCGAGCACCGCGCCGCGCGCCACCAGCGGCACGATCAGCAGCGACTTGCCGGCGAACACCGCCGCGGCCTCTTCGCCGAGCCCGGTGGCGATCCGCTCGGCCATCGCCGCGTCTATGTTCTGCAGCGCCCGCGAGCGGCCGGTGGCCAGTGCCTGCGCGAGCGGCGTGCCGGGCTGGTAGGTGACGGTCCCGCCGACCGGGAAGATCTCCGCGCCCGCGCGGGCGAGCGGGGCCGCGGCCAGCCGCCGCAGCACGGTGCCGCTGCCCGCGGGCCGGTCCGGCAGCTCGAAGTCGGCGGCCACCGACTCCAGCACGGTCACGCTGGCCGAGTCGGCGAACCGCGGGACGGCCACCTCCATCAGCTCCGCGGCGGTCGCCGCCATGTCCAGGGTGGAGCCGATCATCGTGTTGGCGTCGGTGAGCAGCTGCACCCGGCGCATCATCGCCACGGTCGCCGCGTGTTCCTGGAACTGGCTGATCGCCTCGAGGGCGGCGTGCGCGGTGCCGAGCGGCGCGTCAGCTGCCGCCGGCTCGTTCTCGGGCACGTCCGCGCGGTCGGTCACCACGATGAGGGCGCCGGAGCGGCCACGGCGATCCTGGATCGGCTGCCAGCCGCACTCCACCGGATGCGCGCGCCCGTCGGCGTCGAGCAGCGGGAGGGCCCCGGACCAGCTGCGTCCGGCCAGCACCGAGCCGAACAGCTCGTCGACCGTCGCCCGGTCCTCCGGACGCACCAGCAGGGAGCGCAGTCGCCGCCCGCACGCCCTGGCCGCGGAGAGGCCGAACAGCGCCTGGGCACCCCGGCTCCAGGAGGTGATCCGTCCGTCCGGACCCAGCGTCAATGTGGCGGGCCACGGCCGGTCGCGTGCGGTAGAGGCCATCGCGGTGCCGCCGTTTCGCGCGTGCCCAAGTTCTTGTCGGGTGATCGGTACGGTAGCACACCTCCATGTCAGGACAGTGGGTCGCGCGATTGGTCGCTGAAGTGTTCTATTCGGCCACCCGGCCACCGCTTCTCCCATTTTTCGGGTGGAAACGGTGGAAAAGCAAGGAGCGTCCGGGCGCGAATCCGGCGCGCGGACCGCACCCGCAGGTGCAGCCGCGGCCGGTTCGCGGTTCACGGTTCGCGTTTCACAGGGCCGGTTCGCCGTGTTCGCCGGTGCGTACTCGCACGACGTGCTCAACTGTGCTGATCCACACTCGGCCGGTGTCGTCGCCGCCGCGCGGC
>NZ_DASRGV010000253.1:0-20083 GCF_035650855.1 Actinocrinis sp.
GGACGGCGCCGTGCCCGAAAACGAGACCGTCGGCACGGCACCGGCCCCAACTCCCGCGACGCGTGCGACCACGGCCACCACGACGCCGGTCACGGCGATGGTCGAGGCCCTGGACGTGCACAAGTCGTTCGGACGCGTCGAGGTACTCAAGGGCATCACCCTCAAGGTCATGCCGCGCGAGGTGATGTGCCTGATCGGCCCGTCCGGATCCGGCAAGTCGACGTTCCTGCGGTGCATCAACCACCTGGAGAAGATCAACGCCGGGCGGCTGAGCGTGGACGGCGAGCTGGTGGGCTACCAGGAGCGCGGATCGCGGCTGCACGAGCTGCACGAGCGCGAAGTCGCCCGGCAGCGCACCGAGATCGGCATGGTGTTCCAGCGGTTCAACCTGTTCCCGCACATGACGGCGATAGAGAACATCGTCGAGGCGCCGATCCGGGTCAAGGGCGAGTCGAAGGAGGCCGCGCGGGCGCACGCCCGGGAACTGCTGGAGAAGGTCGGGCTCGGGGACCGCGCGACCGCCTACCCGAACCAGCTGTCCGGCGGTCAGCAGCAGCGGGTCGCGATCGCACGCGCGCTGGCGATGCGGCCGAAGCTGATGCTGTTCGACGAGCCGACCTCGGCGCTGGACCCGGAGCTTGTCGGCGACGTGCTCGCGGTCATGCGCCAGCTCGCCGACGACGGCATGACCATGATCGTGGTCACCCACGAGATGGGCTTCGCCCGTGAGGTCGGCGACTCGCTGGTGTTCATGGACGGCGGCGTCGTGGTCGAGCGCGGCAACCCGCGCGAGGTACTGGCCAACCCGCAGCACGAGCGCACTCGCTCGTTCCTGTCAAAGGTGCTGTGACGGGCGGCTAAGCTCGCAAACCGAAAGGGCGGACACCAGGCGGGTCCGCCCTTTCGCATGCCTGCACCTCACGCCTGCGTTCTTGCGCCGCGCGGCTGTCCCGCTCAGCCGGACAGCCGCCGCAAGTACCAGCCGGCGAAGCTCAGCCCGCGCTCTTCGCCTCAGCGTCGCCGCCCTCGGCCTTCGGCGCACCCGTGCCGTCGATGACCGCCTGCGCGACCTCACGCATCGTCAGCCGTCGGTCCATCGACGTCTTCTGAATCCAGCGGAACGCCTCCGGCTCGGTCATCCCGAGCTGCACCTGCAGCAGCCCCTTCGCCCGGTCCACCAGCTTGCGGGTCTCGAACCGCGCGGCGAGGTCGGCGACCTCGTTCTCCAGCGCGCGCAGCTCCTCGTAGCGGGTGGTGGCCATCTCGATCGCCGGCACCAGGTCCGCCTTCGAGAACGGCTTGACCAGGTACGCCATCGCCCCGGCGTCGCGGGCCCGCTCGACCAGCTCGCGCTGGGAGAAGGCGGTCAGCATCAGCACCGGTGCGATCTTCTCGGCGCCGATCCGCTCGGCCGCCGAGATCCCGTCGAGCACCGGCATCTTCACGTCGAGTATCACCAGGTCGGGCCGGTGCTCGGCGGCCAGCTTCACCGCGTCCTCGCCGTTGCCGGCCTGCCCGACGACCTCGTAGCCCTCTTCCTGCAGCATCTCGGCGAGGTCCATCCGGATCAGGGCCTCGTCCTCGGCGATCACCACGCGCTTTCGCGCCTGGCCCTTGTCGTCGGCGGTCATGTCGGCTGCCCCTCGTCGTCTTGACACTGCTGGTCTGCGCCCAAGCTTAGTGGACGGCAAACCGGGAGGCCGGAGCTCTCCACGATCCGGTATGCTGTGCGACGTATGGGGCCCCGGTAGCCCAATTGGCAGTAGGCAATGGATTCAAAACCCATACAGTGTGGGTTCGAGTCCCACCCGGGGCACTTTAGGCAGATTCGCTTCCTGCAATAAGTAGCACTATTCGAACACGAATGCGCCCAACTGGGTGATCTTTGCGGGTTTCGCGTCGCAATCCCTTTCGCCGCGTCACGCTCGGTACATGAACCACTCGTATCCCGCTGAAGTTCGCCGCACTGCGCTGTCCTTGCTCCGCAACGGCGTATCCAATGTCGACGTTGCGCGGCGGCTGGGAATTCCAGCTGGAACGGTTGGGACGTGGAAGCACGAGGATCGTCGTAGGCAAGGTCACATACCACTGCTACGCTCCTGCCCTATTTGCGACAAGGATCTCAAGATCCTCAACACGAGGTCTTATTCCTACCTGCTGGGCCTATACCTCGGTGACGGACATATCAACAAGTACCGGCAGTGGCGCGCGCATGCGCTCACGATCGCGTGTGCCGACGCCTGGCCGGGCCTGATCGACTCCGCAGCAGAGGCGATGCGGATCGTGATGCCACACAACAAGGTCTGCCGGGTGCAGCAGCAGGGTTGCACCAGCGTGAAGAGCTACTCCCAACACTGGGCGTGCCTGTTCCCTCAGCACGGCCCAGGCCGAAAGCACGAGCGGCGAATCGTCCTCGCAGACTGGCAGGCGACCATTGTTCAGAAGCATCCCGAAGAGTTCATCCGCGGGCTGATTCACTCAGACGGTTGCCGGGTCACGAACTGGGCGACGCGGCCCGTCGCGGGTGAGACGAAGCGCTATGAGTACCCGCGCTACCTATTCGTCAACGAGAGCGAGGACATCCGTAACCTGTTCACGGACGCGCTGAACCTACTCGGCATTGAATGGCGGCGGAGCAAGCGCAACTGCATATCGGTTGCGAAGCGGGACTCGGTCGCTGCGATGGACAATTTCGTCGGTCCAAAGTACTAGCAAAGCGGGCCGGTCCGAAGATCGGACCGGCCCGTTTAGGTACGTGCTTTCGTGGCTCAGCTGGTCTGGCGGTAGGCGGGGGCCACGCCGGTGACCGCGTCGCCGATGCGGTGGACGCGCACCGCGTTGGTGGAGCCGGGGATGCCGGGCGGGGAGCCGGCCGTGATGATGATCAGCTCACCGGGCTGGCAGCGGCCGAGCTTGAGCAGCGCCTGGTCCACCTGGACCACCATCTCGTCGGTGCTGCCGACCTCCTCGCCGATGAAGGTCTCCACGCCCCAGCTCAAGGCCAGCTGGGAGCGGACGATCGGCTCCGGGGTGAAGGCCAGGATCGGGATCGGCGAGCGGTAGCGGCTGAGCCTGCGCGCGGTGTCGCCGCTCTTGGTGAACGCAACCAGATAGCTGGCGCTCAGATAGTCGCCGAGCTCGGCTGCCGCGCGGGCGACCGCACCGCCCTTGGTGCGGGGCTTGGAGATCGACGCGGGCAGACCCTTGGCCAGGACCTGCTCCTCGACCGCGCAGATGATCTTGGCCATGGTCTGCACGGTCTCGACCGGGTAGTCGCCCACCGAGGTCTCCGCGGAGAGCATCACCGCGTCGGCGCCGTCGAAGATCGCGTTGGCCACGTCGCTGGCCTCGGCGCGGGTGGGGCGGGAGGCGCTGATCATCGAGTCGAGCATCTGGGTGGCCACGATGACCGGCTTGGCGTTGCGCCGGCACATGGTGATCAGCTTCTTCTGCACCAGCGGCACCTGCTCGAGCGGCATCTCGACGCCGAGGTCGCCGCGGGCCACCATGATCGCGTCGAAGGCGTCGACGATCTCGTCGAGGTTCTCCACCGCCTGGGGCTTCTCGACCTTCGCGATGACCGGCAGGCGCACGCCGAGTTCGTCCATCACCGCGTGCACGTCGTCGATGTCCTTCGCGCTGCGCACGAAGGACAGGGCGATCATGTCGGCGCGCACGCCGGCCTCGTTCTCGCCGAGCGCCCAGCGCAGGTCCGCGACGTCCTTCTCGGACAGCGCGGGAACGGAGACCGCGACGCCGGGCAGGTTGATGCCCTTGTTGTTGGAGACCTTGCCGCCCTCGACGGTGGTGCAGATCACCCGGGGCCCGTCCACCTCGACCACGTCGAGCGCGACCCGGCCGTCGTCGATCAGGATCCGGTCGCCCGGATTGCAGTCGCCCGCCAAGCCCTTGTAGGTGGTGGAGCAGATGTTCTGGTCGCCGGGCACGTCCTCGGTGGTGATGGTGAAGCGGTCGCCGCGCTGCAGCCGGATCGGCCCCTCGGCGAAGGTGCCCAGACGGATCTTCGGGCCCTGCAGGTCGACCAGGATGCCGACCGCCTTGCCCGCCTCGTCGGCGGCCTTGCGCAGGTTGAAGTAGCGGACCTCGTGCTCGGCGTAGGAGCCGTGCGACAGGTTCAGCCGGCCGATGTCGAGGCCGGCGGCGACCAGGGCCTTCAGCTGCTCCGGAGTTTCGGCCGAGGGGCCGAGAGTACAGACGATTTTCGCGCGACGCATGAAAGCGACCCTATCCCTTACCCAGCGGTAACTAGTCCCGAACGGGCTCATTCGTAACGGAATCGCCGGATGCGCGCACCACCCGGCGAAGTGGTCTGCCGGCCATGGTACCGAGGCCGGGTGAACACGGGTCGGCCGCCCACCAAGGCTTGGTGGGCGGCCGGTGGAGCGTTAGTCATTGCGGCGGTCCGGCGCCAAGCGTCAGACCGTCAGCGGGCGCACGGTCGGGGCGATCGCGCTGGGCAGCGCGGAGACCCCGGCCAGGTACTTGTCGACCGCGGCGGCGGCGGAGCGGCCCTCGGCGATCGCCCAGACGATCAGCGACTGGCCGCGCCCGGCGTCTCCGGCGACGAACACGTTGTCGACGTTGGTGCGGTACTCGCCGTCGCGCTTGATGTTGCCGCGCTCGTCGAGGTCCAGGCCGAGCTGGCCGACCAGTCCGTTGTCCTGCTCCGGGCCGGTGAAGCCCATCGCCAGGAGGACCAGCTGGGCGGGGATTTCGCGCTCGGTGCCGGGAACCGGGGTGAACCGGCCGTTCTCGAGGACGACCTCGGTGAGCTTGAGGGCGCGCACGTTGCCGTTCTCGTCGCCGAGGAACTCGGTGGTGTTGACGGCGTACACGCGCTCACCGTTCTCCTCGTGGGCTGAGGAGACGCGGTAGATCATCGGGTAGGTCGGCCAGGGCTGGTTGTCCGGGCGCGCCTCGGTCGGCCGCGGCATGATCTCCAGCTGGGTCACGCTGGCCGCGCCCTGGCGGGTGGCGGTGCCGAGGCAGTCCGCGCCGGTGTCGCCGCCGCCGATGATGACGACGTGCTTGCCCTGCGCGGTGATCGGCGGGGTGACGTAGTCGCCCTCGACTACCTTGTTGGACAGCGGGAGGTACTCCATCGCCTGGTGGATGCCGCCGTGCTCGCGTCCGGGGATCGGCAGGTCGCGGGCCTTGGTGGCGCCGACCGCGAGCACGATCGCGTCGTAGCGGTCGCGCAGCGCGGAGGCGAGGATGTCCTGGCCGATGGCCACGCCGGTGCGGAACTTGGTGCCCTCGGCGCGCATCTGCTCGATGCGGCGGTTGAGGTGCCGCTTCTCCATCTTGAACTCGGGGATGCCGTAGCGCAGCAGGCCGCCGATGCGGTCGGCACGCTCGTACACGGCCACGGTGTGGCCGGCCCGGGTCAGCTGCTGGGCGGCGGCCAGGCCCGCGGGGCCGGAGCCGACGACCGCGACGGTCTTGCCGGAGTGCCGCTCCGGGGCCTGCGGGGTGACCAGGCCGTCGTCCCAGGCCTTGTCGATGATGGAGACCTCGACGTTCTTGATGGTCACCGCGGGCTGGTTGATGCCGAGCACGCAGGCCGTCTCGCAGGGAGCGGGGCAGAGGCGGCCGGTGAACTCGGGGAAGTTGTTGGTCGCGTGCAGCCGCTCGATGGCGGAGGCCCAGTCGCCGCGCCAGACCAGGTCGTTCCACTCGGGGATGATGTTGCCGAGCGGACAGCCGTTGTGGCAGAACGGGATGCCGCAGTCCATGCAGCGCCCGGCCTGCTTCTGGATGATCGGCAGCAGGGCCCGCTCGGGGTAGACCTCCTTCCAGTCGCCGATGCGCTCGGCGACCGGACGGCGGACGGGGTGCTCGACGCCGGTAGTCAGGAAACCACGCGGGTCAGCCATGTGCGGCCTCCATGATCTTGACGAGGGTCTCCTGCTCGGAGAGCCCGGACCGCTCGGCGGCAGCGGCGGCGCCCAGCACTCGCTTGTAGTCGGTCGGCATGATCTTCGCGAAGCGGGCGATCGAGCCCGCCCAGTCGGCCAGCAGCACGGCGGCGGCCTGCGAGCCGGTCTCCTCGAAGTGCCGCTTGACGGTGTCCTGCAGGAAGGCGCGGTCGGCGGCGTCCAGTGCCTCGACCGCGACCATCTGCGGGTTGACCCGGGCGACCTTGAGGTCGAGGACGTAGGCCACTCCCCCGGACATGCCGGCCGCCAGGTTGCGGCCGTGCTCGCCGAGGATGACCACGCGCCCGCCGGTCATGTATTCGAGGGCGTGGTCGCCGACGCCCTCGACGACGAAGGTGGCTCCGGAGTTGCGCACCGCGAACCGCTCGCCGACGACGCCGGAGATGAACACCTCTCCGCTGGTCGCGCCGTAGCCGATGACGTTGCCCGCGATGATGTTCTTCGCGGCGTCGAAGCTGGCGGCGCGGTTGGGCCGCACGATGATGCGGCCGCCGGACAGGCCCTTGCCGACGTAGTCGTTGGCGTCGCCTTCGAGGCGCAGGGTGATGCCGCGCGGGACGAAGGCGCCGAAGGACTGGCCCGCGGAGCCGGTGAGCGTGACGTCGATGGTCTCGTCGGGCAGGCCGTTGCCGCCGTACCGCTTGGTGACCTCGTGGCCGAGCATCGTGCCGACGGTGCGGTTGACGTTGCGGATCGGCAGCGCGATGCGCACCGGGGTGGCGTCCTCGAGCGCGTCGTGCGCGAGCGCGATCAGCTCGTTGTCCAGCGCCTTGGCCAGGCCGTGGTCCTGGTGGGTGGTGCGGTGCAGGCTGGCGCCCTCGGGCAGGAACGGCTGGTAGAGCACCGGGGTGAGGTCGAGCCCTGAGGCCTTCCAGTGCTCGACGGCCTTGTGCGTGTCGATCAGCTCGACGTGCCCGACCGCCTCTTCCAGGGTGCGGAAGCCGAGCGCGGCCAGGTGCTCGCGGACCTCCTCGGCGATGAACTCGAAGAAGTTGACCACGAACTCGGGCTTGCCGGTGAACCGGGCGCGCAGCTCGGGGTTCTGCGTCGCGACGCCGACCGGGCAGGTGTCCAGGTGGCACACGCGCATCATCACGCAGCCGGAGACGACCAGCGGCGCGGTCGCGAAGCCGAACTCCTCGGCGCCGAGCAGCGCGGCGATGATGACGTCGCGGCCGGTCTTCAGCTGCCCGTCGGTCTGCACCACGATGCGGTCGCGCAGGCCGTTGAGCAGCAGAGTCTGCTGGGTCTCGGCCAGGCCGAGCTCCCAGGGCGCGCCGGCGTGCTTGAGCGAGGTGAGCGGGGCCGCGCCGGTGCCGCCGTCGTGCCCTGAGATCAGGACCACGTCGGCGTGCGCCTTGGAGACGCCTGCCGCGACCGTGCCGACGCCGACCTCGGAGACCAGCTTGACGTGCACGCGGGCCGAGGGGTTGGCGTTCTTCAGGTCGTGGATCAGCTGCGCCAGGTCCTCGATCGAGTAGATGTCGTGGTGCGGCGGCGGGGAGATCAGGCCGACGCCGGGAGTGGAGTGCCGGGTCCGGGCCACCCACGGGTAGACCTTGTGGCCGGGCAGCTGGCCGCCCTCGCCGGGCTTTGCGCCCTGGGCCATCTTGATCTGCAGGTCGTCGGCGTTGGTCAGGTACTCCGAGGTCACCCCGAAGCGGCCGGAGGCGACCTGCTTGATCGCGGAGCGGCGCTCCGGGTCGTACAGGCGCTCGGGGTCCTCGCCGCCCTCGCCGGTGTTGGACTTGGCGCCCAGCCGGTTCATCGCGATGGCGAGGGTCTGATGCGCTTCCAGGGAGATGGAGCCGTAGCTCATCGCGCCGGTGGAGAAGCGCTTGACGATCTCGGAGACCGGCTCGACCTCGTCGATCGGGATCGGGGCGCGCTCGCCCTCCTTGAGCTTGAACAGGCCGCGCAGCGTCATCAGCCGCTGCGACTGCTCGTTCACCCGCGCCGTGTACTGCTTGAAGATGTCGTAGCGGCGCTCGCGGGTGGAGTGCTGGAGCCGGAAGACGGTCTCCGGGTCGAACAGGTGCGGCTCGCCCTCGCGCCGCCACTGGTACTCGCCGCCGATCTCCAGCCGGCGGTGCGCGGGACGCGTGGTGGAGCGCGGGTAGGCGCGCAGGTGCCGCTCGGCGACCTCTTCGGCGATCTCGTCCAGGCCGATGCCGCCGAGCTTGCTGACGGTGCCGGTGAAGTACTCGTCGACCAGGTCCTGGGCCAGGCCCACGGCCTCGAAGACCTGGGCGCCGCGGTAGGAGGCGACGGTGGAGATGCCCATCTTGGACATGACCTTGAGCACGCCCTTGCCGAGCGCCTTGATCAGGTTCTTGATGGCCTTCTCGGCGGGCACGTTCACGAAGACGCCGGCGTTGGCGAGGTCCTCGACGGTCTCCATGGCCAGGTAGGGGTTGACCGCGGCGGCGCCGAAGCCGATCAGCAGGGCGACGTGGTGCACCTCGCGCACGTCGCCGGCCTCGACCAGCAGCGAGATGTGGGTGCGGGTCTTCTCCCGGATCAGGTGGTGGTGCACCGCGGAGGTCAGCAGCAGCGAGGGGATCGGGGCGTGCTCGGCGTCGGAGTGCCGGTCGGAGAGCACGACGATGCGCGCGCCGCCCTCGATCGCGGCGGAGACCTCGGCGTTGATCTCGGCCAGCCGCGCGCGCAGGGCCGCGCCGCCGCCCGCGACCTTGTAGAGCCCTGAGACGGTGACCGCCTTGAGGCCCGGCAGGTCGCCGTCGGCGTTGATGTGGATGAGCTTGGCCAGCTCGTCGTTGTCGATGACCGGGAACGGCAGCTCGATCTGCCGGCAGGCGACCGGGGAGGTGGCCAGCAGGTTGTCCTCGGGGCCGATGGTGGTGCCCAGGCTGGTGACCAGCTCTTCCCGGATGGCGTCCAGCGGCGGGTTGGTGACCTGCGCGAACAGCTGGGCGAAGTAGTCGAACAGCAGCCGGGGGCGCTGGGAGAGCACGGCGACCGGGGTGTCCGAGCCCATCGAGCCGATCGGCTCGGCGGCGGCCTTGGCCATCGGGGCGAGGATGACGCGCAGCTCCTCCTCGGTGTAGCCGAAGGTCTGCTGACGGCGCACCACCGAGGCGTGCGTGTGCACGATGTGCTCGCGCTCGGGCAGCTGGTCGAGGTGGATCAGGCCGGCGTGCAGCCAGTCCTGGTAGGGGTGCGCGGCCGCCAGTTCGGCCTTGACCTCTTCGTCCTCGACGATGCGGTGCTGCGCGGTGTCGACCAGGAACATGCGGCCGGGCTGCAGGCGGCCCTTGCGCACCACCTTGGCCTGGTCGATGTCCAGCACGCCGACCTCGGAGGCGAGCACCACGAGGCCGTCGTCGGTGACCCAGTAGCGGGAGGGGCGCAGGCCGTTGCGGTCGAGCACGGCGCCGATGAGGGTGCCGTCGGTGAAGGTGATGGAGGCCGGGCCGTCCCAGGGCTCCATCTGGCAGGAGTGGTACCGGTAGAACGCCCGCTTGGCGGGGTCCATCTCGGTGTGGTTCTCCCAGGCCTCCGGGATCATCATCAGCACCGCGTGCGGCAGCGAGCGCCCGGCCAGGTGCAGCAGTTCCAGGACCTCGTCGAAGGTGGCCGAGTCGCTGGCGCCGGGGGTGGCGATCGGGAAGATCCGGTCGAGCGGGCCCTTGAACGCGTCGGTGGCCAGCTGGGACTCGCGGGCGCGCATCCAGTTGCGGTTGCCCTGCACCGTGTTGATCTCGCCGTTGTGCGCGACGAACCGGTAGGGGTGCGCCAGCGGCCAGGCCGGGAAGGTGTTGGTGGAGAACCGGGAGTGGATCAGCGCGATGGCGCTGGCCAGGCGGCGGTCGGAGAGGTCCGGGAAGAAGGGCTCGAGCTGGCCGGTGGTCAGCATGCCCTTGTAGACCAGGGTGCGGGCGGAGAGCGACGGGAAGTACACGTCGGTCTCGTGCTCGACCCGCTTGCGCAGCACGAAGGCGAGCCGGTCAAGGTCGATGCCGCTCTCGCCGTTGGCGCCGGCGAGGAAGAGCTGGCGGAAGCGCGGCATGACGGCGCGCGCGGTCGCGCCGAGCAGCTGCGGGGTCGTGGGCACGTAGCGCCAGCCGAGGACTTCGAGGCCCTCCTCGGCGGCCACGGCGGCGACCGTGTCGTAGGCCTGGAGCTCGACCTCGTCGTTGTTCGGGATGAAGGCCAGGCCCACCGCGTAGGAGCCGGCCGGCGGCAGCTCGAAGTCCACGGCCTCGCGCAGGAAGGCGTCCGGGACCTGGATCAGTATCCCGGCGCCGTCGCCGGAGTCCACCTCGGCCCCGGAGGCGCCGCGGTGCTCCAGGTTGCGCAGCGCGGTGAGGGCCTGGTCGACGATGGTGTGGCTGGCCGCCCCGGTGAGGGTCGCGACGAAGGCGACACCGCACGCGTCTTTCTCGGCCCGCGGGTCGTAGAGACCCTGGGCCGCGGGGATGCCGCTCAGCAGCGCCGATTGCTGCGTCGAGTGGCGATGGGGGGCCGCTTGGGACATCGGGTCCTCCATGGTCGTCGGTAAGGGTCGCGCCTGAATGCGCGCATGAGGGACGACACTGGCCCTGCCCGCGGTGGCTTTGAGGTTACACGATGGATCTAGCGTCCGTCAGTAGAGAATCTTCCATCTCATATGTTGGACAACGCCTCGTTGACCTGCGGCTGTAGCGCGCTACGACTTGTTTTCCCCCTGTTGCGCGCCCTTCACGCCCCCCAGCTGAGATACGTCTCACAGAACGCGCGACGGGCGCGGATCCGGAGCGGATCCGCGCCCGTCGGCGCAGGTCAGTCGGCGACCGTTACGGATTAGCGGGTTGATTGTCGCCGACGGGCTCGGCCGTAGTGATTTCTTCGGCGGCGGCGGCCTGCGGCGATTGTTCTTCTCGCGCCGGTGCCTCCGCGTTTGACTCGGCTTCATCCGGCTGTGCATCCGCGTCCCCGGCGTCCTCCGGTACCGCCGCGGTGACCTGCGGCGATCCGTCGCGCGGCCAGTTCATCTCCGCGGGCGTCTCACGGCCTGGACGGCGCCTGGAACTGAGGATCAGGTACACCAGCGCGCCGAGCCCGACGATGATCGCGGTCCAGTCGTTGAGCCGCATGCCGAGGATGTGGTGCGCGTAGTCGCTGCGCAGGTGCTCGATCCAGCCGCGCCCGATCGTGTAGAGCAGCACGTAGAGCGCGAACACGCGGCCGTGGCCCATCCGGAAGCGGCGGTCCGCCCACAGCACCGCGAGCGCGACGAGCACGCACCAGACCGACTCGTACAGGAACGTCGGCTGGAAGTGGCCCGCGATGGTGGTCGTGCCGGGGATTCCGGAGCAGGGCGTGGCTTGCCGGCTCACGTCGTCCATGCAGTGGATCGTCAGGCCCCACGGCTTGGTGGTCGGGTCGCCGTACAGCTCGTTGTTGAACCAGTTGCCCCACCGGCCGATGCCCTGCGCGAGCACGATTCCGGGAGCGATGGCGTCGGCTAGCGGCGGAAGTTTCACGCCACGCTGCCGCGCCCCGATCCAGGCGCCGAGCGCGCCGAGGGCGATCGCGCCCCAGATGCCAAGGCCGCCGTCCCAGATGTAGAACGCCCGCACCCAGTCCTTGCCGGCGGTGAAGTAGAGCTCATAGTCGGTGATGACGTGGTAGAGCCGGCCGCCGAGCAGGCCGAAGGGCACGGCCCAGATCGCGATGTCCGTGATGACGTGCGGCTCGCCGCCGCGCGCGCGCCAGCGCCGCTCGCCGAGCCAGACGGCCACCGCGATCCCCGCGATGATGCACAGCGCGTAGAACCGGATCGGGAACGGGCCGAGCTTGACCTCGGCGCTGGTCGGGCTCGGCAGGAAGGCCAGCGGGTGCGGCGCGAGCGGCGTCATGACTTACTCGCTGACGGCGACGGCGAGGCCGCCGCGCTCGGGCTCGACGAGGCCCCGGCGCCGCTGGCGGACGCGCTCGGCGAGGCGCTCGGGTTGACCCCGGCCAGCTTGTCGATGGACGCGGTGAACGCGGCCTGCGCGGCGGCGGTGGTCGAACCGGTCGGCAGCGTGTAGGCCTTGCCGTTGGCGTAGATCGTCGGGGTGGACGGCTGGTTGTTGGTGATCTTGTTCAGGTTCGCGTAGTTCTGCCGCACCCAGTCGAAGTACTTGTGCGAGTTGACGCAGGACTCGAAGGTCTTGGAGTCCAGGCCCTGCACCTGCTTGGCCAGCGCGATCAGCGTCGCGTCGGAGGCGAAGGAGTCGGTCGTCTCCGCGGGCTGGTTGGTGTAGATGATGTCGTGGTAGTCCTCGAAGTGCCCGGCGTCCTGGGCGCAGGCGAACGCGTTGCCGGCGTGCAGCGAGCCGGTGCCGTTGGTGTTCGCGTCGATGAGCGTGACCGGGTGGATCAGCAGCTCGAGGGTGCCGTCCTGGATCAGCTTCTTGTACGCGGGCGTGTACGTGGTCTCGTACGATTTGCACGCCGAGCAGCGGGCGTCTTCGTACACGGTGAGCTTGACCTTGGCGTCGGCGTTGCCGAGCGGGATCGCCATGCCGTCCGCGGCGCTGACCCCGCCGGTGGTGTCGGCCACCGCGCCCACGGGCACGGCGGTCGGGGTCTTGGGCGCGTTCGCGGCCTGCACGGCGAAGGCGACGCCCACGGCCACCGCGATGACGGCGACGACGGAACCGTAAATGGCGTAGAGCCGGTTGCGCCGGGCGCGGCGCTGCTGCTCAAGCCGCAGCTCTGCGGCGCGCTGGCGGGCCAGCTCCTTGCCTACCCTGTTGGCCTTGCTCATCGTCGGCGGTCCACTTCCAGGTCGGTCGCGAGTGCGGGCGGTGTGTAGCGGCCCGCGCGCCCCGGCCCGGCGGTCGAGGGTGACCCGTCACCGTGCCGGGCAGGCGCGCAGAAGCCGCTGCCGCATCCTAATCTCGCCGCCGCGCGGCGCCACCCACCCCCTATCAGATCTCGGGGAATTCATGGCGATGCGTAACCTCTCCGTGATCTGCGGGCGCGAGCGCAGGCGCGGACCGAACGGTTCAGCCGGGCGCCCCGGCAGATCAGCGCGCTGCGGCGACCGCCGCGTCGAGTGCGGCGCGGAAGGCGGCCTGCTGCACGGCCGCGGGCTGGCGGGTGAGCTTGTACTGCTTACCGTTGATCGCATAGTAGGGAGTCGCCACGGAGCCGTTCAGGACGGTGCTGAGCGAGGCGTAGTTCCGCTTGACCCACGAGCCGTGGACGTCCCCGTTGACGCAGGACTCGAAGGTGGGGCCGTCGAGTCCGGGGACCTGCTTGGCCAGCGAGATCAGCGCGGCGTCGGAGCCGTAGGCGTCGTCGTTCTCATCGGGCTGGTTGGCGTAGAGCAGGTCGTGGAGCGCGGCGAACTTGCCCGGCCCGGCGTCCTGGGCGCACGCCCCGGCGTTGCCCGCGCGCAGCGATCCGGTGCCGCCGAGGTTGCGGTCGATCAGGTCGACCAGGTGGTACTGCACCTGGATCTTCCCGGCGAGCGCGTACGACTTGTAGGTCGACTCGAACATCGACTCCGCGAGCTGGCAGTAGGGGCAGCGGAAGTCCTCGTACACGGTCAGCGTGACGCGAGCAGGCGCGACCAAGGAGTTCGACGAGGGCGCGAAGGGGTTGGAGTCGCCGCCGAACGGAATGGCCAGGCTCCCCGGCCCCACGGCCGCGGCCGGCGCGACGAACGGCCCGGTCCCGAGGGCAGCGTCGGCGACGGCCCGCTTGTGCTGCACCAGGACCCCGACGGTCACCAGCGCCGCGATGAGCACGAACACTGCCCCGCCGATCCACAGCTGCCGCTTGCGCCGCTGCGCCGCGACCTCCGCCTGCCGCACGGCCGCGGCCTTCAGCCGACCGGACCGCTCGCGCGCGCCGCCGTCGCGTGTCACGTCAGTTGCGCCGGTTGCGCCGGTTGCGCCAGCGGCACCGGCCGCGTCAGCTACGTCGTCCTGAACCGGGCTGCCGAGCCCGCGATTCTCCGCCATGCCGGACATGCTGGCGCGAACCGGGCCAAAAGCGCATGCGTGACACGTTCCGGCGGGCGGCCCTTCACCGCATCGGGTGATCGCCGCTGAGCACCGCGACAGCGCGCGCGGCCGCGGCACCGATGGCGGGGCTGATCGCACCCTCGTCCGCACCGGGCTGCGAGCGCGTGAAAACGGCGGCGGCGTACCTGTGACCGTCGAGATAGGTGACGACGCCGATCTCGTTGCGCACGATGCCCATGAGGCTGCCGCTCTTGGCCGCGACCCGCACCGGCGGCCGGAACGCGCTCGCGAGGCGATTCCTGGTCAGCTGCTTGGCCATCACGGCCCGCACCCGGGCACAAGCCTCGGCGGACGGGATCACGGGTTCGTCGGCGCGCAGGCCGAACTCGGCGGGGCTGGAAGTAGCGGTGGTCTCCGTGTCCGGGTAGGTGGCGTCGCGGGGCTGCACGAGGAGCGCGCCCTCGCAGCCCGCCTGCTCGAAGATCGCCCGAATCTCGTCGTGCATGAAACCGATCGTGCCAGCCACGTCGCGGGATATGGGGGCGCGCTCTCGGTCGCCGCTAGGACCGCATTGCTCTCGCGACCCCTGCTACATGCTGCGCTTGGTTCGATGACAGGCGACGAAGACGCCAGATCAGCTCGGCCAAGACCGGGGACGGCGGTGCTTGCGACGCGTCGGCCGGCAGGTCAAAGCCAGTCAGGGCGGCGAGATCGGCCGCCGCGATACCCAAGACGACAGCAAGCCCCGCGAACATGTCAGGAGCCAACCGCTTACTACGGACCAAGGCATGCTGGACCGTGGCCTCGGAAAGGTATATCTGTCCCCGAGTTCCGAGGTACACGGACTTGGCCGTGTACCAGCGCGCGAGGTTTCGTTTTTCGAGCATGCCGAGCAGAAAGCCTCCCGGGCCGGGTTCATACTGCCTCGGTGGCCTGGGCGGCTTCGTGCGTGCTTCCTGCGGCAGGCTCTCAATGAGCTGTCGCAGCTGGTCAATGCATTCGGCCGGCAGGGTCGCCGCCGAAAACGCAATGCTTATCGCCGACGATCCGGCGAAAGGGTCCAGGGGTGCCAGCTCCTGCGGTACGGCGGCGCCCGCCAGTACGAACAGGTCTTGGGCGTGCAGACCGAGCACAGGTGCGAGCCGCAGCAGCAGCTGCGCGCTCGGCGCTGAGCCATCGATGACCGCCTGGAGCTCTCGCGCGGAAACGCCGTCCAGAGCGGCGGAATCGAGGTCGCGGCGTTCGATGAAGCGCGCCAAACGTGCACCGAAGGCCGGCAGTTCCGTCATCCTCGCAGGCTACTAGGCAAGTCGAGGCGGAGTGGCGAGCGTTCGGGCGGCCAGCCATACGCCCAGCCGGTGCGTTAGCCCGCGGAGCGGCCCGGAGGGTCAGCGCAGCGTTCAGCGCGCAGCGCGAGCGCGGCAGCGCCTTGATTCGCGTAGCGGCCGAGCGCCGGCGAAGACGCGGAGCAGGGTGGGCGGGTGGGGCAAGATCAGCGCGCAGAGCAGCCGAGCGAAGCGAGGAGGCGGAGCGCGCGGGACGTCCTGGCCATCGCCGAGCTGACCCGGTCGATCCCCGTTACCGGCGGGACGAGCCGCCGCCCTTGGCCGGAGTGGTGCGGCGCGGGGTCGGCACCGGAGCGACGGGTGTGAGCTCGGGCAGCAGCGCGGCGTCCGCGGAGAACTTGCTCTTGGGCTTCCAGATCAGCCACACAGCCGGGACGAGGTACAGGGTGTCGCGCAGGATGTCGAGCGTGTAGCGGGTCTTGCCCACCGCGACCTGGCCGCCGGCGCCGCCGCAGCCGCAGGTGATGTGGATGCCCCGCGCGCCGAGCGAGGCGATGCCGCCGATGTAGGTCAGCAGCAGCAGCGCCGAGAGCACGGCCACCAGCCGGGTGCCCAGCCCCGCGATGGCGAGCAGGCCGAGGGCCAGCTCAACGTAGGGCTGGGCGTAGGCGAAGACGTTGACCAGACCGCCGGGCAGGATCTGGAAGTTGCGCACCGAGGCCGCGTTGGCGTCCGAGGAGCCGAGCTTCGGCAGGCAGTAGAACAACCACATCGCGCCCAGCAGCAGCCTCGCGACCAGCGAGATCCAGGGCAGGGCGGTGGCGAACGCGGACTTCGGCTCGGTCCCGGACCCGATCCCGGCCCCGGTCCCCGGCTCGGACGCGGCCTGCTTCGACTTCGACTTCACGCCGTTGCCGCCGGCCGCGCCGCCCTTGCCGGCCGCGGTGCCTCGTTCCGCCGTCATCCTGCTGCCCGTCCTATCCGGTCCTGTCGGCCCGCTCGGCTTCCGCCCCTGCGCTGCGGCCGCCCGCTGGCCGTTCCGGCGGTGAGGTTACCTCAACGACCCCGGGATCGGACACCTTCAGCGAGCTGTTCGGCGAGTTCACGCAAGGCGGCGAGCCCTGTGGCCTCGTCCGGCGCGTCGAGCAGGCACCTGACGAACGCCGAGCCGACGATCACGCCGTCGGCGAACTGGGCGACCTCGGCGGCCTGCTTCGCGTTCGATACGCCGAGCCCGACGCAGACCGGCAGGTCGGTGGCCGCCCTCGTGCGTTCCACGAGGTGCGCCGCCTCCGAGTTCACCGACGTGCGGGTGCCCGTGACGCCCATGAGCGAGGCCGCGTAGACGAAGCCCCGGCAGGTACGCGTGGTCAGCGCGATGCGTTCGTCGGTGGAGGACTGCGCGACCAGGAAGACGCGGTCCAGGTCGTGCGCGTCGGAGGCGGTGATCCAGGCTTCGGCTTCCTCCGGGATCAGGTCGGGGGTGATGAGGCCCGCGCCGCCGGCGTCGGCGAACTCCTTGGCGAAGCGGTCCACGCCGTAGCGCTCGATCGGGTTCCAGTAGGTCATGACCAGGGTCGGCGCGCCGGTCTCGGCGACTCCCTCGACGGTGCGCAGGACGTCGACCGTGTTCGTGCCCGCTTCGAGCGCCCGCTCGACGGCGCGCTGGATGACCGGGCCGTCCATCTGCGGGTCCGAGTACGGCAGGCCGACCTCGACGATGTCGACTCCGCCTTCGATCATCGCGCGGCAGGCGGCGATTGCGCCCTCGACGGACGGGAAGCCGGCGGGGAGGTAGCCGACGAGGACGGCGCGGTTCTCGGCCTTGGCGGCGGCGAGGACTGCGGCGAGTTTGGTAGGGGTGGCGGCGTTTTCAGTCGTCATGGGGGTCAGGCCTCCGTTTCGAAGCCGAAGTAGGCGGCGGCGGTGTGCATGTCCTTGTCGCCGCGGCCGGAGAGGTTGACCAGGATGACCGGCTCGCGGCCGAGTTCGGCGCGCAGCCTGGGCGCGATGCGCAGCGCTCCCGCGACCGCGTGCGCTGATTCGATGGCCGGGATGATGCCCTCGGTGCGGCAGAGCAGCTTGAACGCCTGCATCGCCTCGTCGTCGGTGACCGGCTCGTAGACGGCGCGTCCCGTGTCGTGCAGCCACGCGTGCTCGGGTCCGACCGCCGGATAGTCCAGCCCGGCGGAGATCGAGTGGCTGGGCAGGGTCTGGCCGTACTCGTCCTGGAGGAGGTACGTGCGCGCACCGTGCAGCACGCCGATCGCGCCACCGCTGATCGACGCGGCATGCAGTCCCGTTTCGACGCCCGAGCCGCCTGCCTCGAAGCCATAGAGGCGAACGCTCTCGTCCGGGACGAAGGCGTGGAAGGCGCCGATCGCGTTGGAGCCGCCGCCGACGCAGGCCGCGACCGCGTCGGGCAGGCCGCCGGTCAGCGCGATGGTCTGCTCGCGGGCTTCGACGCCGAGGACGCGCACGAAGTCGCGCACCATCGACGGGAAGGGGTGCGGGCCGGCTGCGGTACCGAGCAGGTAATGCGTGTGGTCGACGTTCGTTACCCAGTCGCGGATCGCCTCGTTGATGGCGTCCTTGAGGGTGCGCGAACCGATGTCGACCGGGATGACCTCCGCTCCGAGCATGCGCATGCGGGCGACGTTGAGCGCCTGGCGCTGCGTGTCCTCCTCGCCCATGTAGATCACGCAATCGAGGTCGAGCAGAGCCGCTGCGGTGGCGGTGGCCACGCCGTGCTGCCCGGCACCGGTCTCTGCGATAACGCGACGCTTGCCCATGCGCTTGGTGAGCAGCGCCTGGCCGAGCACGTTGTTGATCTTGTGTGAGCCGGTGTGGTTCAGGTCCTCCCGCTTGAGCAGGATGCGGGCGCCGTGCTCCTGACCAAACGCAGCTTCGGAGAGCCGCTTTGCGTCGGTGAGGAGGGAGGGCCGGTTCGCGTAGGTGCGCAGAAGAGTCGTGAACTCGGCGTGGAAAGCCGGGTCGTTCTTCGACTTCTGGTACGCCTCGGTCAGCTCGGCGAGCGCGGCCATGAGGGCTTCGGGCATGAAACGTCCGCCGTGGCGGCCGTAATGCCCCGCCTCGTCAGGCTGCGTCGAGGGATGGGCGTATGCGGCCGCGAAGAAGGCGTCGCTGAAGGTTGACGTGTCCGTCATCGGAAGACTCCGAGAAGAGGTGCGAGGGAAAGCGAAGGCGAAAGGGGACGAAGGACGTCCACGAGTGCGAGAGCGTGCTCGGCGAGGCGCTGAGAACTGCCTCGCGGATGAGAGCGGTTACCGCCCGACCTGCCATCGGCGACCCGCCGGAGCATGCCGCCACCACGGCCGCCGGCGAGCCGGTGCGATGGGTTTCGGGGCTCGGTACACGGTCAGCTCACTGCCGTCCGCGCCGCATCGCCGGGTGCGCGCCGGCCGCCACCAGGTCGGCCACCGCGTCGCGCGGGTTCTTGCCGGTCACCAGGGACTCGCCGACCAGGACCGCGTCCGCGCCGCAGTTGGCGTAGGCGATCAGGTCGTGCGGGCCGCGCACGCCCGATTCGGCGATGCGCACCACGCTGTCCGGGATCAGCGGGGCGAGGCGGGAGAAGGTGGTGCGGTCGACCTCGAGCGTGCGCAGGTTGCGCGCGTTGACGCCGATGATGCGCGCCCCGGCGTCCACGGCCCGGGCGACCTCCTCCTCGTCGTGCACCTCGACCAGGGGGGTGAGGCCGATAGACTCGGCCCGTTCGATCAGCGAGACCAGCGCGTCCTGCTCCAGCGCGGCCACGATCAGCAGCACGAGATCGGCGCCGTGCGCGCGAGCCTCCCACAGCTGGTAGCTGGTGACGATGAAGTCCTTGCGCAGCACCGGGACATCCACCCGGGCGCGCACCTCCTTGAGGTCCTGCAGCGAGCCGCCGAACCGGCGCCGCTCGGTCAGGACGCTGATGACGCTGGCGCCGCCCTGCTCATAATCCCCGGCCAGCGAAGCGGGGTCGGCGATCGCGGCCAGCGCTCCCTTGGACGGGCTGGAGCGCTTCACCTCGGCGATCACCGCGACGCCGTCTCCGCGCAGGGCCCGCACGCCGTCCTTCGCGGAGGGCTGGGCCAGCGCCTTGGCCTTGACGTCGTCCAGAGGGGTCTGGGCTTGACGCTCGGCCAGGTCGGCGCGCACGCCCTCGATGATCTCGTCGAGCACGTTCCGATTCGGTGTCGCCACCGCCACGTACCGTCCCCTCTGCCAGGGCGCCACACGGCGCCGTCTTGCCCAGCCATGCTATCGGCAACGCGGCGGTGCTCGGCGCCAAGCCGCGATGCGGGCGCGGGCGGCTGCGGCCGCCCCGGCGGGACGGGGCGGGTCAGGCGGACGCGCGCTCGGCCGCTGCCTCGGCCTTCAGTTGGCCCCAGACGTCCGGCACGCCGAAGCCGGTGGCGTTCAAAACGACGACCGCGATGAGCGCGAGGACCTGGAAGGCGCCGCAGATGATCACGGCGGGCCACATGGCGAACGGGAACAGCGGGCCGCCGATGATGAAGCCGGTGAAGGACAGGGCCGCGGCGACCCAGCGCGCGACGGAGTGGCCGTGGTCGGCGTGGTCCACGGTGTTGCCCGCGAAGTGGTTGCCCGCCGCGGACGAGCCGAGGGCGGCCATGCCGAGGCTGGCGGCCTTGGCGATCGTGGACGGGCCCTTGTGCTCGGTGGTCTTGGTGACCTCGGTCATGGCTGGACTGACTCCTCGAAGACTGTCGCTGTGGTTCGAATGACGCGCTGCGCGAAGGGAGCGGTGCGCTGCCTCCGCCAGGTCGTCGCTGTCCATTCTCTCTGACGCGGGGCGGTGCTCAGAGCGTGGGGTCGGCGCCGCGGTTGATCGAGTCCCACAGTT
>NZ_DASRGV010000254.1:0-2960 GCF_035650855.1 Actinocrinis sp.
CTCACTGCAAGCCGCCCGCATTCTCGGCCGGGTGAAGAACGAATTCGGGATCGAGATCGCGGCTCGCGACCTCCTGAATCAGGGCACGATCGCGGGTATCGCCGACCTCCTCGGCGAACGGCCGGAGCCGTCGAGTAACGCCGCATCTGTTTCACCTCCTGCCCCCGGCCAGGCACGAGGCGTACTCCCCCGCGACGCCGCCGAACGTCTGGTGACGCAAGCCTGGCAAGCGGTGAGCGGCGATCTCAGCATTGGCGTCTGCGACAAACTCGAAGCACTCACCGGCCGGCCCCGGCTTGCCGCAGCCCTCGTACAAGCCCTCGGCGAACGGTTGCAACGACCGGTGCCCGCGCTCGCGGAGCCCACGGCTGAATGCACCCTCGCCGATGTCGCGAACCATGTGCGACCGCTGCTGGAAGAGCCTGTCGACGGCCCGGTGCGCGTGCTCCAGCAGGGCGGTACGCAGGCTCCGCTGTTCTTGATTCATCCGGCGGGCGGCTCGACGGCCGTGTACCGCACGCTGGTCCAGCGGCTCGGCCCGGACCGGCCGGTTTACGGCCTCGAACGCCTCACCGAGGCACCAGAAGTTCGCGACCAGGCCGCCGAATACGCGCGAGTGATCCGCGCCCTGCACCCGAGCGGCCCGTGGTTCGTCGGCGGATGGTCCTTCGGCGGGCTTGTCGGGCAGGAGGCGGCACGTCTGCTCGCCGCGCACGGCACCGTCAGTGCGCTGATCCTCATCGACACGGTGCTGCCGTTGCCGAGGCCCGATCTCAGCCGCGAGCAGGAGGCACACAACCGCTTCGCGGCCTTCGCCAAATACGTCGAGCAGGTCTACGGCACGCCGCTCCGGCTGCCATACGACGAACTCGCAGTGCTCGACGACGCCATGCAGATCGAACTGGTCATCAAGACCCTGCAACAGGTCGTCGACCTTCCTCCCGCCATCGTCGAGCACCAGCGCGATTCGTACCTGGATCTACGCAGCGGCGAGCGGCACGAACCGAGCCCGTACCCGGGCCGCACGCTGCTGTACCGCGCGACCGAATTGGCGCCGCACACGGTGCGCGATCCCCGCTACGAGCGCGACGACGAAAGGCTCGGCTGGGAGCAGTTCTGCCCGGACCTGACCGTCAAGCGCGTGCCGGGCCATCACCTCTCCCTGCTCGATCCCCCGGCGGTCGACGTGCTGGGCGCGCTGCTCGCGGAGGATCTCCAATGTTGAGATCCGCGATAACGCTCGTGCTCGCTCTCGCGGCGACCGGCACCGTGCTCACCGCCCCGGTCGCCGCGTCGGTAGCGACCGATCCCTCGTCCGCGCCGGTGTCCTCCGACGACGGCGCCTTCGTGTCCGGCGTGACCCAGCTCGACAGCCGCATGCTCGACCTGCGGATCAGCTCCCCGGCCGTCGGCGCGATCGTCCCGGTCAGGGTCCTGCTGCCGCGCGACTGGTCCGCCGACGCCAACCGCACGTGGCCGGTCCTCTACCTGCTGCAGGGCGCGCACGACGACTACACCGCGTGGACCCGCGAGACCGAGATCGAGTCGTTCACCGCGGACAAGGAGCTGATCGTCGCGATGCCGTCGGCCGGACCGACCGGGATACCGACCAAGTGGCTCAACGGCGGCACCGGCAAGCCGGACTACGAGACCTTCGAAGTCACCGAGCTGATGCAGTTGTTGCAGCGGTCCTACCACGCCGGTGACACGCGGGCGGTAGCAGGCGTGTCAACCGGCGGATATGGCGCCATGGCGATGGCGGCGCATCGCCCCGGGGCGTTTACCGCGGCCGCGTCGTACAGCGGTGTGCTGGACACGACGGCGCTCGGCGTTCCCGCAGTCATAGACGCGATCGTGGCCAGAGAGAACGTGAACCCGAGCGCGCTGTGGGGCGATCCGGGCTCGAACGCCGGCCTGTGGAACGCCGACAACCCGTACGACCTCATGCCCTACCTGCGCTGGACGGCCATATTCGTGTCCTGCGGCAGCGGCCTGGACAGCGGCGAACGCGACAACCTCGTCGGCGCCTCCCTGGAAAGCGCGCTGTGGCCGCAGGCCAAGTCCTTCGCGCAGCGGCTGAAACTGCTCGGCATCCAGGCGCAGACCGACTTCTACCCCGGCGGCGTGCACGACTGGCCGGACTGGCGGCGCGAGTTCACCAAGTCCTGGCCGATGCTCGCCGCCAGCCTGGGCCTTTCCTAACCAGGCGCTGCACCCCTCACCTCGGCTTTTCCCGACACCCGCCTTTTCCCGCGGAGGAGCGAATCAATGAACAGTTTCGGCGATACCAGCGCGCTGAGTGAGGCCGTTCTGGCTGGGGCGGGGGCTGAGGAGTTGGCGGCCTGCCCGCTGCCGGACAGCTACCCGGCGGCGTTCCTACGCCGCCAGGACCAAGACCTCTTCAAGGACGCACCCGACAAGGACGTACGCCGCAGCCTGCACCTAGGCCAGCTGCCCATGCCCGAGCTGGCCCCCGACGAAGTCATCGTCGCGGTCATGGCCGCCGCCATCAACTACAACACCGTCTGGTCCGCCATGTTCGAACCCGTCCCCACCTTCCGCTTCCTACACGACCTGGCCCGCCACGGCGGCTGGGAGACCCGCCACGACCGCGACTACCAGCAAATCGGCTCCGACGCCGCCGGCATCATCGTGCGCACCGGCGCCGCCGTACGCCACTGGAAGATCGGCGACCACGTCGTGCTCTCCCCCGTCGTCATCGACGAACAACAAGCCGCCGCCCAGGAAGACGGCATGCTCTCCAGCCGCCAACTGGCCTGGGGCTTCGAAACCAACTTCGGCGCCTTCGGCCACTACGCCCTGGCCAAAGCCACCCAACTAGTACGCAAACCCCCCCACCTGTCCTGGGAGGAAGCCGCCTGCAACACCCTGTGCCTGGGCACCGCCTACCGCATGCTCATCGGCGCCCACGGCGCCCGCATCAAAATGGGCGACATCGT
>NZ_DASRGV010000255.1:0-30004 GCF_035650855.1 Actinocrinis sp.
CGCGCCACTGGAGCCATCCGTCAGACGAAGCTGCACGACGCGGTCTTCCTCGCCGAGTTGGGCCTGGACGGTCGCGTGAAGCCGATTCGCGGCGTGCTCCCGTGCGTCATCGCGGCGGCCCGCGCCGGACACGGTCCGGTCTTCGTCGCCGAGGCGAATGCCGCAGAGGCCGCCCAAGTGACCGGCGTCGAGGTGACCGGACTGCGGTCGCTGCGGCAACTGGTCGCCCTAGCCAACGGCGAGCCCATACCCGGAGAGCCGCCGGGACTCGTTCCGGCCAGCGCGCAGGACCTGCCGAGCGACGGCCCTCCGATCGAGGAGCCGCAGTTCGAACCCGATCTGTCCGAGGTCGTCGGGCAGTACGAAGCGCGTAAGGCCCTCGAACTAAGCGCAGCGGGTGGTCACCACCTGTTCCTCTGCGGCACGCCGGGCGCCGGGAAGACGATGCTGGCTAAGCGGCTTCCCGGGATTCTGCCGCCGCTCGACAACCAGGCTGCGCTTGAGGTCTCCGCGATCCACTCGCTCAGTGGCACGCTTCCGCCCGACAGACCGCTGATCACCCGACCGCCGTTCTGCACGATCCACCACTCCGCGACAGTCGCCTCAATGGTCGGCGGTGGCTCCGGAAACGTGCGTCCCGGCGCCGTGAGCCGTGCACACCGAGGCGTCCTCTTCCTCGATGAGATGCCGGAATTCAGCCGTACCGCATTGGATGCACTGCGCGAGCCGATCGAGTCGGGCGAGGTCGCCATCGCACGGGCCAGCGGCATCGCGCGGTTTCCGGCGAGTTTTCTGCTCGTCGGAGCAGCGAATCCGTGTCCCTGCGGACGTGCTGGCAGTGCGCTTGCAGCCTGCACCTGCGCGCCACGGCAGCGGATCGCTTACCTCTCGCGCATCTCCGGACCGCTGCTCGACCGGATCGATCTGCGCGTCGACGTAACCCCAGTTGGCCCAGGCGAGCTGCTCGACGCGGCCAGCGGCGGCCAAGGCGGCGAAAGCACCGCCGTCGTCGCACAGCGCGTCGCGGAGGCGAGGGCGCGTGCGGTGCGCCGACTCGCGGAGACGCCATGGCAATGCAACGCCCAGGTGCCCGGCCAGGTGCTGCGGAACCGATGGCCGCTGGCCATCGACGCCCTCGCCACCGCAGAGCGGGCACTACGCGCGGGCACGCTCAGCGCGCGCGGGCTCGACCGGGTGATCCGCGTCGCGTGGACAGTGGCGGATCTCGCCGGCGCCGATCGGCCGGACCGGGTTGCTGTCGATACGGCGCTCGGTTTCCGCCTCGGCTCCATCGCGCTCGCCTCCGGGTGCTGACCATGTCCGTCACTCAAGGTCTCGTCTCGCCTCGCAGTGCGCGGACCGAATCAGCCGTCGAAGCCGACCGATTTGCTCGGCTCGCGCTCAACCACGCCGTAGAGCCCGCCGACCCGCAGATCGGCCGCCTGCTCGAACTCCACACTCCAGTCGACGTGCTGGCAGCGATCCGGACGGATCAGCTGCCCGACCTCGATCCCGATCCGGCTCGCCACGATCGGCTGGCCGACCGCTGCACCGGCCTCCGCCTCAGACTCGAACCCGGGCGAGTCGAGGCTGGCATCGCTGCCGCCGACGCGGTCTTCGCCCGATTCGTCACGCCAGCCGACAGCGATTGGCCGGTGCGGCTGGACGATCTGGGCCAGCAACGCCCGATCGGCATCTGGGCCATCGGGTCATGGGGCGACCAGTCTTACGAGCGCTCGAATCCGGCTTTCGAGCACGACAGCGACCGGGACCAGGACCAGGACCAGGACCGCAACTCATCACCGACCGACGCCGAGCGCAGCGCGCCATTGCCGACTGCCGAGATGCTGTCGATCGTCGGAGCGCGTGCTTGCACCGGTTATGGCTCCTACGTCGCAGGGGCACTCGGTGCGGATTTGGCGTCAGCCGGAATGACGGTGGTTTCCGGTGCAGCTCTCGGCATCGACGCGGCAGCTCATAGGGGAGCGCTCGCGGTCGGCGGCCCGACCATCGCGGTGCTCGCATGCGGAATCGACCGAGCCTACCCGCGTGCCCACGAAGCGCTGCTGCGTGCGATCGCCGAGCACGGAGCCGTGCTCTCCGAACTCCCTCCGGGCGCCTCGCCAACCCGATTCAGGTTCTTGAATCGCAACCGCATCATCGCAGCGCTCGGCGTCGGCACTGTTGTGGTCGAGGCGGCGCACCGCAGCGGCTCATTGGTGACCGCGCGGCTAGCGGCGGAACTCGGGCGGGTCGTAATGGCGGTGCCCGGACCGGTGACCTCCGATCAGTCCGCGGGCGCGCACGAGCTGATCCGCGACGGCGCCACGCTCGTAACGCAGGCGTCGCAGGTTCGCGAGGCCTGCGCGAGCCTGACCGCGGCCTCCCGCGAGTCGTGCGGCCCGGGAGCGCCGACTGCGATCCCGGGCCAGCGGATTCGAACCGCGCGTCGGGCGCCTACGCAATCGGTCCGGCCCGCCGAGCCTGCCGATCCGATCGAAGAGTTGCTGCTCGAAGCGCTGCCGAGCGCGACCGCAGACGTCGGCGCTGACGTCTTCGCGCTCGCTCGCGCCACCGGCGTCGGACCTGACGCGGTGTTCGCCGCGCTGGGCAGACTCGCGGCCTGCGGACGCGCGGTGAAGGCGGGAGGAGGCTGGATGCTCTCGACCAAACGCTGATGTCAGGGTACCTGCGGTCAACTCGCCCGAGGCTGGCGCAGTCGGCTAACGCTGACGTCAGCAGGGCTGCGTGAGCGTCTCCGCGTGGTGACGGCTTAATCTAGCGCTCTGTGCCTGAACCACATCCCGGCGCGCCTCACCTGATCGGGCGGGCTCGCATGCGGTTACCGTGGAGATCGTTGTGGTTACGCTACGCTCGGCTTGCGGCCGAGGCTGTGCTTCCGCAGGATCGCCGGCTTGAGAAGGATCGCGTGGTTGAGTGGATCAAGGCGAGTGATGCCCAGGAACAGCCAGGTCCATGAGACCGTCTTCGACGAGCCCGACGCGGCCGCCAGACCGCCGGCAGCCCTTGACGCCCTATGGGCCGAGTTCAAGGCCACCGGCGACCAGCGGCTACGCGAGCGGCTGATCCTGCATTACTCACCGCTGGTCAAGTACGTCGCGGGACGAGTCTCGGTCGGCTTGTCCGGCACCGTGGACCAAGCGGACTTCGTCTCCTATGGCATCTTCGGCCTGATCGATGCCATCGAGCGCTTCGAGCCGGACCGCTCGATCAAGTTCGAGACCTACGCGATCAACCGCATTCGCGGCGCGATCATCGACGAGCTGCGTGCGCTGGACTGGATCCCCCGGTCGCTGCGGCAGAAGGCCCGCGAGATCGAACAGGCCTCAGTGCGGCTTGAGCATCGGCTCGGCCGCACGCCCACCGAGCGGCAGATCGCCGACGAGATGGGTATCACCCTCGCTGAGCTGCACCACATCTTCTCTCGCCTCTCGCTCGTCAATGTGCTGGCTCTCGACGAGGTTCTGACCCTGTCGACCGGCGACGGCGACCGGCTCAGTCTGGTGGAGACGCTGGAGGACCTGAGCGCGGACGACCCCGTCGAGACCTACGAGAACCGCGAAACGCGGCACCTGCTCGCGCGCGCCGTCAACACGCTGCCCGATCGCGAGAAGACCGTGGTGACCCTCTACTACTTCGAGGGCATGACGCTCGCAGAGATCGGTGGAGTGCTCGGCGTCACCGAGAGCCGGGTCTGCCAGATCCACGCCAAGGCAGTGCTAACGCTGCGCACGCGGCTGGCCGAGTTGCGTTAACAGTCCTCAACAGTCTCCGGCTCGACGCGCCCGAGAGCGGCGGGTCATTCCCGCGCCCGAGTGTTCGAACGTCCGACCATTCACGAACCGCGCGCAACGGCCTCCGGCGAAGGACCGGCTCGACTAGTCTGGAGTCGTGCCCAGGATCAAGGCTCCGACCGTCGCCGAGCATCGCACAATGCAGCGCACGGCACTCCTGGACGCGGCCAGGGATCTGCTCGCCGACGGCGGGATGGCCGCGCTCACCTTCGCCGCCCTGGCCGAGCGAGCCGGGTTGGCGCGCTCCTCGGTATACGAGTACTTCAAGTCTCGCGCCGACGTCGTGGAGGCGCTGGCCGTCGAGGACTTCCCGGCCGCGGTCGCCGACATCAGAGGCGTGATGCTGGCGCAGCCGACGCCGGAACGGCAGATCGCGGCCTATGTCCGGCGCCAGTTGGAGCTGGTGGCGCAGCCTGGTCATCGCGGCCTGCTCGCCCTCTCCGTGCTCGAACTCGACGGGCCGGCCAGGGAGCGGATCCGCGCGGCCCACGGCATGCTCGTCGATCTGGTGGTGGGCGCGCTGCGGCGACTTGGGCACCCGGATCCGCGCGCAACGGCGGCGGTTCTACAAGGCGCGGTGGACGGCGCGGCCAAGCGCATCGACGCCGGAGCCGACCCCGCCGCCTTGATCGAGAGCGCGCTGACACTCGTGCTGTTCGGCGTCCGAGGACAGCGCCGCGCCCGGTAGCAGTTCACTACGGCGCAAGTTCGAGGCTGTTCGCAGAGTTATCCACAACTTGCCCGGAAAGTCGGATTCCGGTGGCGCGTGTGTTCGAAACTGGACACATGAAGATCCTCATGTTGTTCGCCCTCATGCTCTCCAGCGCCTCAGCGGGCTTATTTTCGTCGAGCGCCCGCGCCGGCACACCATCGCCGCAGCCACGCACCGGCTCGGTATGGCGATGGCCGTTGGTCGGAACCGGTGGCTCACCGCCGCGGGTAGCGCGACCGTTCAGGCCTCCGGCGCTGCGCTGGTTGAGCGGACATCGGGGCGTGGATCTCGCTGCGTCCGACGCCACGCAGGTTCTCGCCGCCGGGCCGGGAACCATCTCCTTCGCCGGCACGCTGTTCGGGCAGGGCGTCGTAGTGGTCTCGCACGGACTACTGCGCACAAGCTATGAGCCGGTGACGCCCTCGGTGCACGTAGGTGATGTGGTGACCGCCGGGGCATCAATCGGCACTTTGGACGCCGGGCATTGCGCGACCGCGCCTTGTCTGCATTGGGGCCTGCTCACCGGCCACGGACACGGGGTGCGCTACTACGATCCGCTGCTGCTTCTCGGCTTGGCGCACCTACGACTCGAACCCGTCCGGCCACCACCCGGATAACTGACCGGCGGGACTGCGCGGAGCGGGTAAACTTGGCTCGCGGTCCGCTATAGCGGATCGACTTCGCGTGTCCGGAAACGGGACGCCCGCCGGTTCGCCAGAGCCTGCGGTCACCCGACGCGACAGCCATCCGGTCCCCTGTACCCGCCTCCCGCGGCGCAGGTGGCACGGCGGTCCGTCCGGACACCAGGAGCGCGGCCGGCCCGGCCGCGCGCGAGAACCGGACAAGATCGAGGAGGACACGGCCATGGCCGTCGTCACCATGCGCCAGCTCCTGGAGAGCGGCGTGCACTTCGGGCACCAGACCCGGCGCTGGAACCCGAAGATGAAGCGCTACATCTTCACCGAGCGCAACGGCATCTACATCATCGACCTGCAGCAGTCGCTGTCGTACATCGACCGCGCCTACGAGTTCATCAAGGCGACGGTCGCGCACGGCGGCACGGTCCTGTTCGTCGGCACCAAGAAGCAGGCCCAGGAGGCCGTCTCCGAGCAGGCGACCCGCGTCGGTATGCCCTACGTCAACCAGCGTTGGCTCGGCGGCATGCTCACCAACTTCTCCACCGTGCACAAGCGGCTCCAGCGCCTCAAGGAGCTGGAGGAGATCGACTTCGACGACGTGGCCGGCTCCGGCATGACCAAGAAGGAACTGCTGGTCCTGCGCCGCGAGAAGGACAAGCTCGAGCGCACCCTCGGCGGCATCCGGGACATGCAGAAGGTCCCGTCCGCGGTGTGGATCGTGGACACCAAGAAGGAGCACATCGCCGTCGGCGAGGCGCGCAAGCTGCGCATCCCGGTGGTGGCGATCCTGGACACCAACTGCGACCCGGACGAGGTCGACTACAAGATCCCCGGCAACGACGACGCCATCCGCTCGGTCGCGCTGCTCACCCGGGTGGTCGCCGACGCCGTGGCCGAGGGCCTGATCGCCCGGTCCGGTGCCGCCGCGGCCGCCAGCGACGGCGCCGCGACCACCGAGGTCGGCTCCGGCGAGCCGCTCGCGGCCTGGGAGCAGGAGCTGCTGGTCGGCGACAACGCCGCGCAGGCTCCGGCCGCTCAGACCGAGGCTCCGGCGCAGGCTGAGACCCCGGCTGTGCAGGCAGAGGCCCCGGCCGAGGCTGCTCCGGCTGCTGAGGCCGCTCCGGCGGTCGAGTCGGCTCCGGCCGCCGAGGCTGGCGACGCGGCGGACGCCGCTCAGGCGTGAGCAAGTCCGGTCCGGCCGCCAGGCCGGACCGCCTGGCCGCAGGCTGAGCGATCCGATCGATCTGCCGAGGTCCCGCGCCCTGCCACCGATGCCGGTCGGCCCCAAGCCGGCTGGCGGTGGCGGGAAGCGGGACCAGGCGGCGGCCCCGAGCGGATTCGCCAAGCCGCGCCAAGCGCACCGGGAGCACAGCCGATGCCGCTGGAGCGCCGCGCGGGCTGACCGTGGTTCGTAGCCGGTCCGCCGGTCTGCAGCCACATGGCAACCGGTGGCCCGCAGTCGGTCCGCCAAACTGGCCGTGGGCAGTCTGTCCGGCAAGCCAGCGGTCCGCGGCTGGTCCGCCAAACTGGCCGTGGGCAGTCTGTCCGGCAAGCCAGCGGTCCGCGGCTGGTCCGCCAACCGGCGGCCCGTGGCTGGCCCGGCAAACCGGCGGCTTGCGGCTCGTCCGTCGAACCGCCGGTCCGCAGCCGGTCCGGCGAATCGACGGCCCGCGACTGGTCCGTCAAGCAGCGGTCCGCAACTGGTCCGCCAAACTGGCAGTCGACAGCCAGCTCGGCAAACCGGCGGGGTTGGAGCCGGGAGCGCCGTCGGCAGACGGGTACGCGGGAATGCCGCGTGAACGCGCGCTGTTCCAGGGCGCGCCGAAGAACCAGCGTCCGAAACCAGACCACCACACAACAACCAGCCCGCGGCGGACCGCCGACCCAGGCGGCCAGGCGCGGGCGTCGACCGAGGGACAAGCAGCATGGCGAACTACACCACCGCCGACGTCAAGCGGCTGCGCGAGCTGACCGCCGCGGGGATGATGGACTGCAAGAAGGCGCTGGAGGAGACCGACGGCGACTTCGACAAGGCCGTCGAGTACCTGCGCGTCAAGGGCCTCAAGGGCGTCACCAAGCGCGAGGGCCGCTCGGCCAGCAACGGCCTGGTCACCGCTCAGATCGCGGACGACAACAGCAAGGGCACCCTGCTCGAGCTGAACTGCGAGACCGACTTCGTCGCAAAGGGCGAGCGGTTCCAGCAGGTCGCCGGCGAGCTGCTGGCGCACGCCGCGGCCACCGGCCCGGCCGAAGTGCCGGCGCTGCTCGCCTCGACCTTCCCGTCCAGCGGCAAGACCGTGCAGGAGTTCGTCGACGAGGCGAACGCCACCCTCGGCGAGAAGATCGAGCTGCGCCGCTTCGCCTCCTTCGAGGGCAACTACGTCGCCGCTTACCTGCACAAGACCTCGCCCGACCTGCCGGCGCAGGTCGGCGTGCTGGTGCAGCTGGACAAGCCGAGCGCCGAGACCGCCAAGGACGTCGCACAGCACATCGCCGCCTTCGCGCCGAAGTACCTGACCCGCGAGCAGGTCCCGGCCGAGGTCGTCGAGAACGAGCGGCGCCTGGCCGAGGAGACCTCCCGCGAGGAGGGCAAGCCCGAGGCCGCGCTGCCGAAGATCGTCGAGGGCCGGGTCAACGGCTTCTTCAAGGAGAACGTCGTGCTGGAGCAGGCGTTCGCCAAGGACCCGAAGAAGACCGTGCAGCAGGTGCTGAACGAGGCCGGCGTCACGCTCCAGGCGTTCGCGCGCTTCCGCGTCGGCGCCTGATCCGGCGTCCTACGTCCGACGTCTGACGCCGCGTCCGGCGCGTGGATTCGCGCCGTGGCCGTCGAACGGCCACGGCGCGCCGCCGCCGCACCGGACTGCACGCGGACGGTTCGTCGGTGCCGCGCCATACGATGCGGCGGATCGATAGGGTCGTGCGCCGACATGCCCCACAGTGAGCAAGAGGAGGCCGCAGTCGTGGCTGGTATCCAGCAAGAGACCGATCCGGCTGCGGCCTTCGCCGCGCATCCGGGGGAGCGCGGCCGGTACAGCCGGGTCGTGCTGAAGCTGTCCGGAGAGGTGTTCGGCGGCGGGAAGGTGGGCGTTGACCCGGACGTCGTGCAGTCCATCGCCCGGGAGATCGCGCAGGCGATCCGGCAGACCGGCACCCAGGTCGCGATCGTGGTCGGGGGCGGCAACTTCTTCCGCGGCGCCGAGCTGAAGAACCGCGGCATGGAGCAGGCCCGCGGCGACTACATGGGCATGCTGGGCACGGTGATGAACTGCCTGGCGCTTCAGGACTTCCTGGAGAAGCAGGGCGTCGACACCCGAGTGCAGACCGCCATCACCATGGCCCAGGTCGCCGAGCCCTACATTCCGCGCAAGGCGATCCGCCATCTGGAAAAGGGCCGAGTGGTCATTTTCGGTGCGGGCGCCGGTATGCCGTATTTCACCACCGACACGACCGCCGCCCAGCGCGCGCTGGAGATCGGCGCCGAGGTGGTGCTGATGGCGAAGCAGGGCGTCGACGGCATCTACGACGCCGACCCGAAGTCGAATCCGGACGCGGTCAGGTTCGACACGATGACGCACCGCGAGCTGCTCAATCGCGGGTTGAAGGTCGCGGACTCCACCGCGGTCTCCCTGTGCATGGACAACGGCATGCCGATCGTGGTGTTCGGGCTCTTCGACGGCAACATCGCCCGCGCGGTCTCCGGCGCGAAGATCGGTACGCTGGTCAGCCGTGAAGACGGCGCGGTTGCGCAGTAGTTTGTCTCACTGAGACGTCCTGGCGGAAACAAGGAGCCGTGAAGTGATCGACGAGACCCTCCTCGAGGCCGAGGAGAAGATGGACAAGGCCGTGTCGGTGGCCAAGGAGGACTTCGCAGGCATCCGCACCGGCCGGGCCACGCCCGGCATGTTCAGCAAGATCCACGTGGACTACTACGGCACGCCGACGCCGGTGACCCAGCTCGCCTCGATTCAGGCGCCCGAGGCGCGCATGGCTGTGATCACGCCGTACGACAAGAGCTCGCTGGCCGCGGTCGAGAAGGCGATCCGTGACTCGGACCTGGGGGTGAACCCGACCAACGACGGCAACGTCATCCGGGTGGTCTTCCCGCAGCTGACCGAGGAGCGGCGCAAGGAGTACATCAAGGTGGCCCGCGGCAAGGCCGAGGACGCCAAGGTGTCGGTGCGCAACATCCGCCGGCACGCGAAGGAAGCCATCGACAAGCTGATCAAGGACGGCGAGGTCGGCGAGGACGAGGGCAAGCGCGCGGAGAAGGAGCTCGACGGCTTCACCGCGAAGCACACCGGGCAGATCGACGAGGCGCTCAAGCACAAGGAAAACGAGCTGCTGGAGGTCTGATCCGGAGTCGGCCAGCCCCGCCGCGCGAATGGTGGCGGAGGGGCGGGGTGGCCGAGCGGCCGAGGCTGGGTGACCGGCAACGGGACGGACGGACGGACTAGGCGGCGTGGCACGGCCTGGCGCGCGTGTGTGCTGACATGCGTCGCGACGCCGCACCACGCCGAGATCGCTGGTGGAAGAGAACCGTGTCTCGGGCGTGTCCGTGGCGCCGCGGAACTCGGGTGCGGTGGCGGTCGGACAGTGGGCGGACGTGCGTGTCCATGGCGGTGTCCCTGGCGGGGCGGATCTCGGGTGTGCTGGTTCGTGGTGCTGGGCGCGGTGGAGGTTGGCGGCGGCCGGGCGGTTCGGGCTCGCGGGCGGATGTCGTGGCGTTGGTGCGTGCGTGCGTACGTGGCGAGGCGTGAGGTAGCGGTGGCGATGCGATCTTCTTCCCGCGATCGTTGTTGTTCCTCCCGCGGTCTTTTTTCGCTGCGGAGGCTCGGAGCGTTTGTCTGATCGTCCGGCTGCGTTCACCATGAGACTGTGTGCGTCGTGCGGAGGGGCGCTCCGGCTACGTTCCGCGTGAAACGCTGTCGGTGGGCCGGCCGCGACCGGGCGATCGGGGCCGCCGCGCCCCCGTCGGCCTCGATCCGGTACCGTCGTCCGCTGACAAGAGGATCGCAGTCCGGGGAAAGGCCGCGCAGATGACCAGCGCCGTGAAGCGGAGGGAGCAGCCCGTGGCGCCTCCCGGCCGGCCGAGCCGCGCCGGGCGAAACCTTCCCGCGGCCATCGGGGTCGGGCTGCTCCTCGGTGCCGCGATCGTCTCCTCGCTGCTGCTGTTCAAGCCCGCCTTCCTCGCCATTGTCGCCGCGGCCGCCATGCTCGGCGTGCGGGAGCTGTCGACCGCCTTTCAGGAACGCGGCATAAGGTTCCCGGTCCTGCCGGTCGCCGTCGGCGGCTTGGGCATGCTCGTGCTGGCCTACTACCGCGGCGAGGGTGCGCTGGCCGCCGCGCTGGCGCTGACCACCGTGGCCGTCGTGGTGTGGCGGCTGACCGAGCCCGCGGAGGGGTATCTGCGCGACGCGAGTGCCGGGGTATTTGCCGCCGTCTACGTGCCTTTCCTCGCCGGGTTCGCGCTGCTGATGACTGCTGCTGACCATGGTGCGCAGCGCGTGCTTGTGTTCCTGATCCTGGTGGTCTGCAACGACACCGGCGGCTACGCGACCGGCGTGTTGGCCGGGCGGCATCCGATGGCTCCGTCGATCTCGCCGAAGAAGTCCTGGGAAGGGCTCGTCGGCTCCGTGGTCACCGCTGGGGCCGCGGGTGCGATAACGATGGTGACGATGCTGCACGGGCAGGCCTGGCAGGGCGCGGTGACCGGCGTCGCCGTGGTGGCCAGCGCTACCCTCGGCGACCTGTGCGAGTCGATGATCAAGCGCGACCTCGGCATCAAGGACATGGGCAATCTGCTGCCCGGGCACGGCGGCATCATGGACCGGCTGGATTCGCTGCTGCCTACCGCGCCGGTGGCATGGCTGCTGCTCTCGCTCTTTGTGCCGGTGAAGTAGCCGCCTAACCGGCTAGCAGCCGAACGGGTGGACGGACGGGATAGTCCGTCCATGGGACAATGGGCAGATCATGAGCACGCAGGATCTGCCCGCCCCCACGAGCACGCCGCCCGCCAGCACGCGCCTCGAGCCCGGCCAACTCCTCTTCGAGGCGCCGCGCCGGGGCAAGCCGCCGCGCCACCTGGCCGATCTCACCCTGGCCGAGCGCAAGGACGCGGTGACCAAGTCGGGGCTGCCGGGATTCCGCGCCGCGCAGCTGTCCAAGCACTACTTCGGTCGGCTGGTCGACGACCCCGCCGAGTGGACCGACGTCCCGGCCGCCCACCGCGAGACCCTGTACGCCGCGCTGTTCCCCCGCTTGATGACCTCAGTGCGTGAGATCACCTGCGACGGCGGCACGACCCGCAAGACGCTGTGGCGGCTACACGACGGCGCGCTGGTCGAGTCCGTGCTCATGCGCTACCCGGACCGGGTGACCATGTGCGTCTCCTCGCAGGCCGGGTGCGGTATGAACTGCCCCTTCTGCGCCACCGGCCAGGCCGGGCTGACCCGCAACCTGTCGACGGCCGAGATCGTCGAGCAGGTCGTCGCGGGCGCGCGGGAACTGGCCCGCGGCGAGGTCCCGGGCGGGCCAGGCCGCGTCGCCAATGTCGTGTTCATGGGCATGGGGGAGCCGCTCGCGAACTACAACGCGGTTATCGGTGCGGTGCGGCGACTTACCGACCCCGTGCCGGACGGCCTCGGGCTGTCGCAGCGTCACATCACCGTCTCGACGGTCGGCCTCGTCCCGGCGATCGAGAAGCTGACCGCCGAGCAGCTGAACGTCACGCTCGCGGTCTCGCTGCACGCCCCCGACGACGACCTGCGTGACGAGCTGGTCCCAGTCAACACGCGCTGGCGGGTCGGAGAGGTGCTCGGCGCGGCCTGGGACTACGCGCACACCACCAAGCGCCGCGTGTCGATCGAGTACGCGCTGATCCGCGACATCAACGACCAGGTCTGGCGCGCGGACCTGCTGGGCAAGCGGCTGCGCGGCAAGCTGGCGCACGTGAACCTCATCCCGCTCAACCCGACGCCGGGCTCGAAGTGGACCGCGTCGCGTCCCGAGGACGAGGACGCGTTCGTGCGCACGCTTGAGGCGTATGGCGTGCCGGTGACGGTGCGCGACACGCGCGGCCGCGAGATCGACGGAGCGTGTGGGCAGCTGGCGGCCGTAGAGGCGTAAAGCGGTGCGGGGTTGTCGGCAGTGGCCGCTATCTTGATCGGGTGACCAGGGTGGGGCGGGGCCGGGAGCTATGAGCAAGATCAAGCACATCGTCTGGGACTGGAACGGCACGCTCTTCGACGACCAGGACCTCGTCCTGGCGGCGACGAACGCCTCGCTGGCCGCGATCGGCGTGGACCGGCACATCACCAACGACCGCTACAAGGAGCTCTACCAGCGGCCGATGGAGGACTTCTACGCCGCGCTCATCGGGTTCCCGGTGACGGCGGCGCAATGGCCGGTGCTGGACGCCGCGTTCGCCGAGTACTACCTCTCGCGGGTGCGCGAGTGCGGACTGAGCGAGGACGCGCTGGTCGCGATGGACGCTTGGTCGCCGCGTTCGCAGTCACTGCTGTCCATGTTCGGCCACGAGGACTTGCTGCGGCTGACGCGGGACCTGGAGCTGCACAGTCGCTTCCACCGGATCGACGGCCGCCCTGCCGAGCTCGACTTCGGGCCGAAGGCCAAGTACCTCGTCAAACACCTGGAGCATCTGCGCGCTCAGGACCCGGAACTGACCCCGGATCAGGTCGCCCTGATCGGCGACTGCGCTGACGATGCCTACGCGGCCTTCCACATCGGCGCGCAGGCCGTGCTGTACACCGGCGGTTCCTCCAGCCGCTCCGTGCTGGAGAAGGTCGGTGTGCCCGTGGTGGACACGCTCAGCGAGGCGGTCACGCTGCTGGCCGAAAGGGCTACCGGCCCCGGCGCAGCCGAGTAAGCCAGCGCTCGGGCAGCGGACTGAACCGGGTGACGTCCACGCGCTGCCACACCGGAGAACTAGCGGTCAGCGCTCCGGCCACCGCGAGCGCCGCCGTCTGCAGGATCGCGACCAGCCAGGTCAGCACCCCCGCACCGAACATCCCGTGCAGCGGCGCCCGACGCGACAGCAGATCGCCAATCGGAGCGTGCAGCAGCGCGACGCCGACCGAACCGGCCACCGCGCCCGCCCCGGCGAACAGCGCGAGGCGGCCGGTCGCGATCAGCCACGCGGTGCGGTGCTCGGCCCCTGCCTGCCGCAAGCCTCGAGCGGTGGACCGCCGCAGATCCCGCTGAGCCGCGGCGGACCAGATGAGGGCGGCGGCGCCCGGCAGCGCGCAGCAGAGAAGTCCGATCAACGTACTGGCGGCGAGGCGGCCGGCCGGCGCGATGAACATCACCGTGATCGGCGGCGCCACTAGTGCGGCTGACCACGCGACCCGCCACGCGGCGGCCCGCACGCCGCGGTCGAGCGGCACGGCGAGCCGCAGCGTCAGTCGCGCCCTGAACCAGGCCGGCTCGCGCGGTTGGAAGAACGTATCGGCCGTGGCCGCGCCGCCGCTGGTCGCGGAGCTGCTACGGGCAAGCCGATGGTCGGATAAGTCGCCGCTCATCTGCCGACCTTCGCCGGGCTCGTCAGTGATTGTGAGGCCGCGTCAGGTGCGCGGTGCGGTACATCGCCAGGCTTCGCAGCAGGCACGACCGCTATCGGTACCGGTTCGGCGTGTGTGCGTCCACCGACAAGGTGCACCGTCCGCTCGTAACGCGCAGCGGTGTCCGCCTCCCGGGTAAACACGACCACGGCCGTACCGTGCGAGCGGGCGACCGAACGCAGGATCCGGCTCGCGGTGCTGATGCTCTCATCCGACAAGCCGACGAACGGCTCGTCGGCGAACAACACCAGCGGGTCGTTCACCATCGCCCGGGCCAGGGCCGCGCGCCGCAGCACCTCGGCCGGCAGTTCGCCGGGCCGCCGGTCGGCCGCGTCCGCGATCTCGAAGCGCGCGAGCCAGGTCAGCGCGCGTTGCGTCGCCTCGCGCTCGCCCACTGCGGCGAAACGCAGCGGCAGCGCGGCGAACTGTCCCAGCGTCAGCTCGGGAAAGAACACCGGGTCCTGATGCACCAGCCCGTAATGCCGCAGCCGGAACGCGCGCCGCTGCCCCGCGGCCAGCAGATGGAACGGCTTGCCGTTGGTCCACACAGTCCCCGCGAAGGGCGCCGTCTCACCGCACAGGCAGGCCTTGAGCGCGGACTTCCCGGCGCCCTGCGGGCCGAGGACCGCTACCGTCTCCCCCTCGCCGACCGCCAGGCCGACCTGGTTCAGGACCGACCCGTCGGCCGGGAACACCAGGCCGCGGGCGTCCAGTACCGGATTGTCGGAAGGAAGGCTCACGCGCCTACTCTCCCCGAACCCGGCGGGGGCGATGGCGGCAACCCGCGCCGATTCATCCAATCTGACGAGTCGTCGGGTGTTGATTGAGCCCATCTGCGCAGCTGTTCGGATGATTCGACGTTTAAGTCGGCTGATTCGGTATCAGGTCCCCTTCAGCGTCCGCGCTCAGTGGCCGATGAAGGGCCCGAACAACGCCGCGCGGCGCGACGGACGCCCGGTGCGCGCCTCCTCGGCGTCGGCGCTGCTCATGACGCGCAACCCGAGGTTCGCGCCAAGCCAGCGCAGCGGCTCGGCCTCCCACTTCCGCGAGTGGTGGCCGACCCACGGGAGGCGGGTCAGGTCCGTGGCGACGCCGTGCTCGCCGCGGAGCAGATCGGCGAGGGTGCGCCCGGCCAGATTCGACGCGCCGACGCCGTCGCCCACGTAGCCGCCGGCCCAGGCCAGCTTCCTGGCGCGATCGATGCCCACCGATGCGAACCAGTCCCGTGGCACGCCGAGTACTCCGCCCCAGGTGCGCGTTACCGCAACATCCCGCAGCACCGGGAAGAGCTCGCCGAGCACGCGCTTTAGCTCGGCGTGCACCTGCGGTTCGCGCTCGTACTCCGGCCTGACCGACGAACCGAAGTGATAGGGCGCACCGCGACCACCGAACGCGAACCGGCCGTCCGCCGTCCGCTGCCCGTAGATGATCAGGTGCCGGTAATCGGAGAGCGTCTGACGGTCCGCTAGACCGATCTGTTCCCAAGCCGCTTCAGGCAGCGGCTCGGTGACCAACATCAGCGAGTACACCGGCGCGAAGGTCCGCTTGAAGCCGCGAATGCTCGGCGTGTAACCCTCGGTCGCGCGCACGACGGTGCCCGCGCGAACCGTTCCGAGCGGTGTCGTCACCACGCCGTCGCGGATCGCCGTGACCGGCGTCTGCTCGTAGATCGGCACGCCCAACCGCTCCACGACCTCGGCGAGGCCGCGCACGAGCCGCGCCGGATGGATCGCGGCGCAGTGCGGCGTGTAGGTGCCGCCGAGCACGCCGGTCGCGTTCGCGTGCTGCTGTGCCTCCAGCGCGGTCAGCAGCCGCACATCCGCTTCGCCGAACCCGAACTCCCGGCTCTCGGAGACCTCCTCGCGCGCCCGCTCCAACTGCACCGCGCTGCGGGCGAGCACGACCGTGCCGCCCTTGGCGTAATGGCAGTCGATCCCCTCGGCGGCGACAACCCGGCCGACCTCGTCGACGGTCTCGTTCAGCGCCCGCTGCAACGCGACAGCCGCCTCGCGCGAGCGAGCCACCCTCGCGACCTTCGTCAGGCTGGACGGGAAGATGGCCGAGCACCAGCCGCCGTTGCGTCCCGACGCGCCGAAGCCCGCGTAGTTGGCCTCCAGCACGGCGATGCGCGCGGAGGGCTCGGCCTTCTTCAGGTAGTAAGCCGTCCATAGACCGGTGTAACCGGCCCCGACGATCGCGACGTCCACCGCCGTGTCAGCGGGCAGCGACGGCCGCGGCTTGATCGGCTCCGGCAGCGAGTCGTGCCAGAAGGACGGCGTCGCCGGTGCCGACAAGCCGGGAGCCGGGGCCGGGGCCGGCGTCAGAGCCGGGTCCATGCCTCGGTGAGCACCGTGCGCAGGATCTGCTCGATCTCGTCGAAGGTGCCCTGGTCCGAGACCAGCGGCGGGGAGAGCTGCACGACCGGGTCGCCGCGGTCGTCGGCCCGGCAGTACAGGCCGTTCTCGAACAGCGCCTTGGACAGGTAGCCGTAGAGCACCCGCTCGCACTCCTCGTCGGTCAGCGTCTCCTTGGTCGCCTTGTCCTTGACCAGCTCGATGCCGTAGAAGAAGCCGTTGCCGCGCACGTCGCCGACGATCGGCAGGTCGTGCAGCCGCTGCAGGGTGGAGAGGAACGCGCCCTCGCTGTCCAGCACGTGCTGGGTCAGGCCCTCGCGCTCGAAGATGTCCAGGTTCGCCAGCGCCACGGCCGCGGAGACCGGATGCCCGCCGAAGGTGTAGCCGTGCAGGAAGGTGTTGTCGGCCTCGTAGAAGGGCTGCGCCAGCCGGTCCGAGATGATGCAGGCGCCGATCGGGGAGTAGCCGGAGGTCATGCCCTTCGCGCAGGTGATCATGTCCGGTACATAGCCGAACTTGTCGCAGGCGAACATGGTGCCGAGCCGGCCGAAGGCGCAGATCACCTCGTCGGAGACGAGCAGCACGTCGTACTTGTCGCAGATCTCGCGCACCCGCTGGAAGTATCCGGGCGGCGGCGGGAAGCAGCCTCCCGCGTTCTGTACCGGCTCGAGCACCACAGCGGCGACCGTGTCGGGGCCCTCGAACAGGATCTGCTGCTCGATCCGGTCCGCCGCCCAGCGGCCGAACGCCTCCGGGTCCTCGCCGAGCGCCTCGATGCCGGAGATCTCGGCGGCCCGGTAGAAGTTCGTGTTCGGCACCTTGTGCGCGCCCGGCACCAGCGGCTCGAACGGCGCCTTGAGCGCGGGCAGGCCGGTGATCGACAGGGCGCCCTGCGGGGTGCCGTGGTACGCGATCGCGCGCGAGATGACCTTGTACTTGGTGGGCTTGCCGGTCAGCTTGAAGTACTGCTTGGCCAGCTTCCACGCGGTCTCCACGGCCTCGCCGCCGCCGGTGGTGAAGAAGACCTTGTTCAGGTCGCCCGGGGCGTAGCCGGCCAGCCGCTCGGCCAGCTCCACCGCCTTGGGGTGCGCGTAGGACCAGATCGGGAAGAAGGCCAGGTCCTGCGCCTGCTTGTACGCGGCCTCGGCCAGCTCGGTGCGGCCGTGCCCGGCCTGCACGACGAACAGCCCGGCCAGGCCGTCGAGGTAGCGGCGGCCTTCGGAGTCGTAGATGTAGACGCCTTCACCGCGCACGATCGTCGGGACCGGCGCGTCCTTGTACGAGGACATGCGGGTGAAGTGCATCCACAGATGGTCGTAGGCTGCGGACTGGCTGGTGCTCATCTCGTTCCCCAGGTGTATGTCTGTTTATGCAGCTTGAGGTAGACGAAGCTCTCGGTGCTGCGCACTTGCGGGATGGCCCGGATGCCCTTGTTGATGATCTCCAGCAGCTGGTCGTCGTCCTCGGCCACCACCTCGACCAGCAGGTCGAAGGATCCGGCGGTGGCCACCACGTACGAGACCTCGGGCATCGCGGTCAGCGCCTCGGCCACCGGATCGAGATCACCCTCGCACCGGATGCCGATCATCGCCTCCCGGTTGAAGCCGACGGTCAGCGGATCGGTCACCGCGACGATCTGGATGACCCCGGACTCCTGGAGCTTCTGCACCCGCTGGCGCACCGCCGCCTCGGACAGGCCCACGGCCTTGCCTATGGTGGCGTACGCCCGGCGTCCGTCCTGCTGGAGCTGCTCGATGATGGCCTTCGAGAGGTCGTCGAGCGCCGCCTGCTGGGCGCGGCGCCGGCGCGGGGCTTCGACTCGGGCGCCCGGATGGCCGCTCGCCGCGTGCTCGTGGCTCTTCGGATCGTGGCTCTCCGGGTCGTGTCCGCTCGGCACCTTGTTCATCATGGGTGCAGATCCCGTCGCTTGGCAAGCCTCAACCAATGGAATTCGTGTTTCAGGGCGCTCTTCGTCACTGATTCCCTCGCCTTTCCAGTTTTCAAGTATCGCCCGGCGGCGCGGATCGGGCTAGGCTGACCGCAGGTGGGTTCTTGCCCCCTCGTCCCCACAAGGATCACCGAGGAGAGTCCGCAATGGAGCCGCGCGTGCTTCGCAACATCGTCGGCGGGAAGCCGGTCGACACGGCCGAAGGGCGAACCAGTCCGATCATCGACCCGGTCACCGAGGAGGTGATCGCGCACGCGCCGCTGTCCGGCCCCGCGGACGTCGACGCGGCGCTGAAGGTCGCCGCGGAGGCGTTCCGCCAGTGGCGGCGGGTGACCCCCGCCGAGCGGCAGAAGGCCCTGCTCAAGCTGGCCGACGCGGTCGAGGCGCGGGCGTCCGAGTTCGCCGCGGTCGAGTCGCAGAACACCGGCAAGCCGCTGGGCCTGACCGAGAGCGAGGAGCTGGTCCCGATCGTGGATCAGCTGCGCTTCTTCGCCGGCGCGGCGCGGCTGCTCGAGGGCCGGGCGACCAGCGAGTACCTGGCCGACCACACCTCGACGATCCGCCGCGAGCCGGTCGGGGTCTGCGCGCAGGTGACGCCGTGGAACTACCCGCTGCTCATGGCGATCTGGAAGATCGCCCCGGCGATCGCGGCGGGCAACACGGTGGTCCTCAAGCCCTCCGACACCACGCCGATGTCCACGCTGCTGCTGGCCGAGGTCGCGCAGGAGTTCCTGCCGCCGGGCGTCTTCAACGTGGTGTGCGGCGACCGCGACACCGGCCGCGCGCTGGTCGAGCACCCGATCCCGGCGATGGCCTCGATCACCGGCTCGGTCCGGGCCGGCATCGAGGTGGCGCAGACCGCGGCCACCGACCTCAAGCGGGTGCACCTGGAGCTCGGCGGCAAGGCGCCGGTCATCGTCTTCGAAGACGCCGACATCCCGGCCGCGGTCGAGGGCATCTCGGTGGCCGGATACTTCAACGCCGGCCAGGACTGCACCGCCGCCACGCGGGTGCTGGTCCACGAGGCGATCCACGACGAGTTCGTCAGGGCGCTGACCGAGGCGGCCGCCGGCACCAAGACCGGGCAGCCCGACGACGAGGACGTGCTCTACGGTCCGCTCAACAACGCCAACCAGCTGGCCCGGGTGCACGGCTTCATCGAGCGGCTGCCGCAGCACGCCACGCTGCACACCGGTGGCCACCGGGTCGGCGACCGCGGGTACTTCTACGCGCCGACGGTGGTCTCGGGGCTCAACCAGGACGACGAGATCATCCAGGACGAGGTCTTCGGCCCGGTCATCACGGTGCAGAAGTTCGGCAGCGAGGAAGAGGCCCTCGAATACGCCAACGGCGTGCAGTACGGCCTGGCCTCCTCGGTGTGGACGAAGGACCACGCCAGGGCGCTGCGCTGCTCCCGCGACCTGGACTTCGGCTGCGTGTGGATCAACACGCACATCCCGCTGGTGGCGGAGATGCCGCACGGCGGCTTCGGCCACTCGGGCTACGGTAAAGACCTGTCGATGTATGGGTTCGAAGACTACACGCGCGTCAAGCACGTCATGTCCAACATCGGCTGAAATTCCCGCACGACGCGTACCGCCGGGCCTCGGCCGTGAAGGCCGCGGGCCCGGCGGGAAGCGCCCCGAACCCGCCGCGGCGCGTGATCTATGCTGTCGCGATGAATGATCATCAGAAGAGCGCGCCGGACGCGGCCTGGGAACAGCGGTCCGCGCAGGCGTGGGCCTCGATCGATGCACACACGGAAGAGAACTTCCGCGCGCTGATCGACAGCCTCGTCGCCGAACTGCCCGACGGCAGCGCGGTCGGCGTGTTCGAGCGCGCGGCCGCGTTTGACTCGACCGGCCACTCGGATCTGGCGGTTCCGCTCTACCGGCAGGCCCTCGACCAGGGGCTGACCGGGGAGCGCCGGCGCCGCGCGGTGATCCAGATGGCCAGTTCGCTGCGTAACCTCGGCCGCGTCGAGGAGAGCGTCAAGCTGCTGACCGAAGAGATGGAAGCGGGCTCAGACCATCTCGACGACGCCGTGCGCGGCTTCCTCGCCCTCGCGCTGGCCGATGTCGGCCGCGAGCGCGAGGCCCTGTCCCTCGCCCTGCGCGCACTGGCCCCGCACCTGCCGCGCTATCAGCGTTCGCTCGGCAACTACGCGCGCCTCCTCGTCGAACCCGACGACGAAGAGGGGTAAGGGTCCGGCGACTCGGCCCGCGCTCAGTTCGACCAGATGCCGGCCGAGTACAGGAATGCCGCGATGACGGCGACCGGTGCGCAGAGCCACACATAGGCGTTCCCGATCCATGCTCGGCGTTCTGCGGCGCGCGCGAACAGCAGATAGAGCGGGAAGCAGAGCAGCAGGCCGCGATCCGCCGCCTGCTGCATGTTGACGAACACCATGCTGGCGAGCACCAGCGCGCAATAGGTCGCCTCGGGCCACTCGCACCGCGCCAACAGCACGAAAACGAGTACAGCGGCCGCGATCGTGCACACCAGCTCCAGCTGGAAGGACCACGCGTAGGCGCCCGATCCGTCGCCGTACTCGTACGCGCCGCGCCAGGTGTTGCGCAGCGCGATCCAGGGCCAGTCCATCCACAGGTTCCAGCCCTTGCGGTTGGCCTGCTGCCAGGCGCTCCAACTGCCGGTCGCGCGGCGTAGGTAAAGCAGGTACATGAACGGTCCGACGACGGCGGCCGACGCGATCAGGGCCGAGCTCAGGCGGCGGCCCCGCTCGGCGCGCAGGAGCGCGAACAGGACCAGCGCCGGGATCAGGGCGAGGCCGTCGATCCGGGTCAGGCCGGAGAGCCCGGCCAGCAGCGAGGCGACGGGCCAGTCACCGCGCTGCGCCGCGTACCAGGCTCCGATCGCGAAGGCCAGGAACAGCGACTCGCTGTAGGGAACGCAGAGGAAGACCGCGGCCGGAGCGGTGAACAGGAACAACGCGGCCCGGTTGCTGCCAGCCATCCGGTTGAGCAGCACCGCGGCGACGCACCCGGCGACGAGGGAGAGCAGCAGCGCCGAGTCGAGCCAGTTACGCACGAACAGGTGCACAACGGCGAGCAGGAGCGGGTAGCCGGGCAGAAACGCGGCGTTGTTCGGGGCGGAGGCGCCCGAGAACAGCCCGTGCTGCGCGTAGTTGACGTAGAGGTTCCCGTCCCATTGCTGGTAGCCGCGGGTCAGCGGGAGGTGGCTGTTGTTCGCCCCCTGGATCCACGCGGAGCAGTACACGACGATCGCGAGCGCCGCGTGAGCGCCGAGCACCACGCCGATCGCGGCCCGGTCGGTGCGGCTGAGCCGATCCAGGCGGGTCCACCGCAGCAGACGAGCCGGCCAGTGCGCCGCCCCGCCCGAGGTGTCGGCGGCGCTCGGCGGTGCCGTCTCGATCGCGGCGGCCTGCCCCTGCGCAACCACGGTGGGCTGCGCCTCCTCGGGCGGCGGCGCGATGGAGCGGTCGAGCATGACTTTCCTCCCCGTACGGCTCACAACCTGAGCGCAGCGTAGAGATCAGAGTGCGGATTGGTCACGGCCTGTGGCTGAAACCGCCCTTTCGGGCAGCATCCGCTCAGGTAGCCGCGCTACGTGTAGATCGCGTCGATGTATCTTGCATGACGCTTCAGAGACGTCAGCGGTCGCGCACCGCGTCGAGGGCGAGCAGAGCCACGTGCAGCGACAGGCAGGACTCCACCGAATCGAGGTCCACGCCGAGCACGCGCTCGATCCGGTGCAGCCGCTCGTAGAAGCTCGGGCGCGACAGGTGGGCGGCGTCGGCTGCCGCGCTTTTGTTGCGGCCCTGATCCAGATATATGCCGAGCATCGCGACCAGGTTCGTGCCGCGCTCCGTGTCGTACGCGAGCAGCGGGCCCAGCTCGCGCTCCACATATGTCTGAAGTCGCGCGTCATCCCTGAGCAGGTGAAGCAGACCCCTGAGTCGCACGTCCACCAGCCGGTGGTAGGGCGGGCCGCCTACCTGCCGGATCGCGGCATCCGCCACCTGCACCGCTTCGAGCAGCGATCGGCGTGCGTCGCGGACCGCCCCGACGCTGGTCCCCACCGCGATCGCGAACTCGCCGCCGTCGGGTCCGGCCAGGCGGCGGACCGTGGTGGCGAACGCGCCCAGCGCCGTGTCCTCGCGGTCCTGCGGGCCCAGCGCGAGCAGCAGGCCGACCGAATGCTCGTCCACCGAGCCGATCAGCGCGGACAGCCGCTTCTCGCGCACGGCCGCGGCCGCCTGGTCCGTCAGCTCCCGCAGCCGCGCCTGGTTCTCGATGGTGGCGCCCTGAATGGACGAGGTCTGCGAGGAGCCGCGCAGGCGCAGCACGATGCCGACGAGCCGCTTGCCGTCGAGGCCGACGCCGATCGCGCGGGCCCGAAGGGCGACCTCGGCCGCGGAGTGGTCGTGGTTGAGGATCGCGGTCAGCAGCGTCCGGTGGGTCTGGCGTTCCAGCGACTCGCGGTCCCGCTGCATCAACCGGTTGAGGGCGAGTGTCGCGGCGCCGCGCTCGGCGAGCATGGTGAGCCGGGTCGGTGCGGGCGCCGGGACTCCGTCGCACACGATCACCAGGCGGCCCCAGTCCTGGCCGCGCGCCCCGACCACCGTGGTCAGCCAGCCGGAGCGCTCGTCGTAGGCGGTGCGGGACGCCGGACGCACCGCGCGTGACCTTCCCTCCCAGCCGTCGAGCAGCGCTTCGTCCGTCGAACCGGTCGCGTCGTAGACCAGCACCTGGTGCGCCAGGTTCTCCAAGACCACCGGGTGGTCCGCCATCTTGGCGATCTGCCGCACCACCTCGCCCGGCTCCGCGCCCTCGACCGCCAGCTCGGTAAAGGTCTGGTGAACCTCTTCCGAGGCGCGCAGCTCCGCCAGCTGCGTGTCGATGATCCGCGCGTGTACGGCCTCGGTGATCGTGACGAAACGTGTATCGCGGCCGAGCGTGATGACCGGAAGCCGGTGCTTCTCGGCGGCGAGCAGCAGCGGCTTCGGGGGCGCCTCGGGATAGCGGCGGCCAAGCTCGACGACGAGCCCGGCCGCGCCCAGGGCGGCCAGGTCGGCGACGAAGCGGGCCAGCGCCTCGCGGTCGTCCGGCCAGGCGATCGCGGTGGAGAGCACCAGCTCACCGCCGCGCAGGATCTCGCGCACGTCGGTCAGCTCGGTCACGTGCACCCACCGCACCCTGCGGTCCAGCCCGGCCGCGCCCGCGACGACGCGCGGATTGCCCGCCCGCACCGCGTCGAGCGCGAGCACTTCGGCGACGGTCGGGAAGCCGGGATGGATAACGGAGTCGTCGGGCATCGGAGGCTGCCTTCGCGGGCGGACGGGGGCGGCGAGCGGGTGAGCCGGCCTTCACGAGCCGGTTACCTGCGGCAGGACACAGTGTCTGGTCCAGGCCGCAGTGGGATGCACTCTGACACCTGGACGCGGCGGAGGCAAGTGCCCGAAGGTGAGCGGAGTCGGTTACGGACTCCACGAGATTCCGTCGCCGCAGCGAATTTCCTCGACGGAATCCCTTGTTCCAGGGGCGGCGGTCTGTCACGATCCTCGGTTATGGCCTCCGTGACCTGCGGAGGGTGCCGGCCGAGCCGGGGCGACAGGTTGTGAACCCCGGCGGCCGGCCGGCAACGGCGGCGAGCAGTCAGGCAGTGCAGACCACGATCGGATGGGTCCGGGAGCGTTCTCGTGCACCAGTACATCGGCGGCGGGCTCAAGCGGGCTCGCGGCGGCGAGACCCAGGCGGTCATCGACCCGGCGACGGGGCGAACGGTCGTCCTCGCCGATCTCGCCGGCCCGGACGACGTCGATGCGGCGGTCGCGGCGGCCAGGCGCGCCTTCCCCGAGTGGTCGGGCGCGGCCCCGGGGGAGCGGTCTGCCGCGCTGCAGCGGCTCGCGACGCTGCTGGACGGGCGTTCGGACGAGCTGGCGCGCACCGAGTCGACGCAGACCGGCAAGCCGATCCGGCTCAGCACGGGCTTCGACGTGCCGGGAACCCTTGACAACGTGGCGTTCTTCGCCGGAGCCGCGCGGCACCTTGAAGGCAAGGCGCAGGCGGAGTACTCGGCGGACCACGCGTCGGCGGTTCGGCGCGAGGCGATCGGCGTCGTCGGCTCGATCGCGCCGTGGAACTACCCGCTGCAGATGGCGGCCTGGAAGATCCTTCCGGCGATCGCGGCGGGCAACACGATCGTGCTCAAGCCCGCGGAGATCACCCCGCTCACGGCCCTGATGTTCGCGCAGGCCTGCACCGAGGCGGGGATCCCGGACGGCGTGGTGAACGTGGTGACGGGTACCGGGCCGGTGGCCGGCGAGGCCTTGATCGGGCACCCGGATGTGAACATGGTCTCCTTCACCGGCTCGACCCCGGTGGGGAAGCGGGTGGCCCAGCTCGCGGCGGAAACCGTCAAGCGAGTGCACTTGGAGCTCGGCGGGAAGGCGCCGTTCGTCGTGTTCGACGACGCCGATCTCGAGGCGGCGGTGCACGGCGCGGTGGCCGGTTCGCTGATCAACACCGGGCAGGACTGCACCGCGGCGACGCGCGCGTACGTGCACCGCTCGCTCTTCGACGAGTTCGTCGCCGGCGTCGCCGACCTCTTCGCGAAGGTGCGTCTCGGCGATCCGTTCGACGAGGCGACCGACCTCGGCCCACTCAGCTCGCACCGCCAGCGCGACCGGGTCGCGGCGTATGTGGAGCGCGCACGCGCCCAGGGCGCCAAGGTGGTCGTCGGCGGCGAGGAGCCCGCGGAACTGCGCGGGACGCGGTGGGCCGACGGCGCCTACTACCGGCCCACGCTCATCACGGGCGCACCCCAGGACTCCGAGATCGTCCGCGAGGAGATCTTCGGCCCCGTACTCGTCGCGCTGCCCTTCGACGGCGACGACGAGGCGATCCGGCTGGCCAACGACACCCCGTTCGGCCTGGCCGCCTCCGCGTGGACCAAGGACCTGGTCCGCGCGCACCGGGCAAGCCGCGACATCAAGGCCGGCTGCGTCTGGATCAACGATCACATCCCGATCGTCAGCGAGATGCCGCACGGCGGCTTCAAGCAGTCCGGCTACGGCAAGGACATGTCGGCTTACTCCTTCGAGGAGTACACGCAGGTCAAGCACGTCATGCACGACGTGACCGGCACGGCGCGCAAAGCCTGGCACCGGACCATCTTCACCATCTGAATACGACCGGTAGATCACTGGCGCGCGGGGTCAGGCACCTGACCCGGCGCCGCGGCTGAGCCAGTCACCCCTCCTCCTCTCTACCGCGCCCGCGGGCGCGTGACGGGACTGATATACCCCACGTCTCCAGCAGGAAGGCCCTTCCACGATGTCCGAGGCCGTACGCTCCGCACACATAGCCACACCGCAGCAGCTGGAAGAGGCGCAGGAGCAGGCTCAGCTTCTCGCCCGCGCCGCACAGGCCGGTTCGCTACGACGCTCGTCCGCGACTTATGCACAATCGGCTGCGGTAAGCAGGCGCTCCATTCTGCGCAACGCTGCCGTTGGCGGCCTCGCGGTTGCCGGCGCCGGGTCGCTCGCGGCCTGCGGTACCGCGCCCGCGCACAAGACCGTCCCGGTCGCACAGGCCACCGGCCACGCGGGCACCGACTACTCGGCCACCGAGAAGGTGATCAACTTCTCCAACTGGCCCGCGTACATCGACATCGACTCGAAGGACAAGAACAAGCACCCGACGCTCGATGAGTTCAAGGCGCAGACCGGGATCACCGTCAACTACACCGAGGACATCAACGACAACAACGAGTTCTACACGACGATCGACCCCATGCTGGCCGGCGGCAAGGACACCGGCCGGGACCTCATGGTGCTGTCCGACTACATGATCCCGAAGCTGCGCGAGAACGACTACATCCAGAAGCTGGACCTGGCGAACATCCCCAACCACGGCAACATGACGGCGCAGATGGCCAACGTGCCGGTCGATCCGGGCCGCCAGTACACGGTGCCGTGGGCCTCGGGCTTCACCGTGATCGCCTACAACGCCAAGCTCATCTCCACGCCGATCACCTCGATCAAGGAGCTGTTCACCCGGCCGGACCTCAAGGGCAAGGTCTCGCTGATGGCCGAGATGGAGGACACGGTCGCCTTCGCGCTGATGGCGCTCGGCAAGGACCCCTCGAAGTTCACCGACGACGACTTCAACGCCGCGATCGCCTACATCCAGAAGGCGAAGGACGCCGGGCAGGTGCGCGCCTACTCGGGCAACGACTACCTCTCCGACTTCACCCAGGGCAACACCGTGGTGACCATGGCCTACTCCGGCGACGTGGCCGCGCTCGGCATCGACTACCTCAAGACGGTCTTCCCGCAGGAGGGCTCGCTGTCCTGGTACGACAACATGTGCATCCCGAACTACGCGCGGCACAAGACCAACGCCGAAAAGCTGATGAACTACTACCTTCAGCCCAAGGTCGCGGCGGAGCTGGACGACTACATCAACTACATCCCGGTGGTCGAGGGAGCCGTCGACGCGCTCAAGACGCTGGACTCGACCGCCGCGTCGAACCCGCTGATCGTGCCGACCCCGCAGGAGCTGACCACCGCCAAGCCGTTCATGGCGATCACCGTCGCCAAGCTCGACGAGTACACGAAGAAGTACCTCCAGGTGACGGGCTGATGGTGACGAACATGGCGACCATCGAGACAGGCGCGGGCGTCGGCGCGATCGGCGACACAGGCGGCAAAGCGGGCGGCAGTGACCTGCGGCTGGAGCGCGTTACGAAGCGGTTCGGCGCGTTTACCGCAGTGGACGACATCAGCCTGACGATCCCGCAGGGCTCGTTCTTCGCGCTGCTCGGCGCCTCCGGCTGCGGTAAGACGACGACGCTGCGTATGGTCTCCGGGCTCGAAGATCCGACGCGCGGCCGGATCTTCCTGGGCGAGCGCGAGGTGACGGACCTCAAGCCGTACAAGCGGCCGGTCAACACCGTCTTCCAGAACTACGCGCTCTTCCCGCACCTGGACATCTTCGAGAACGTAGCCTTCGGGCTGCGCAGGCGCGGGATCAAGGACGTCAAGCACCAGGTCGAGCAGATGCTGGACCTGGTCGAACTCGGGCACCTGGCCAGGCGCAAGCCGGCCCAGCTCTCCGGCGGCCAGCAGCAGCGGGTCGCGGTGGCCAGGGCGCTGATCAACCAGCCGCAGGTGCTGCTGCTCGACGAGCCGCTCGGCGCGCTGGACCTCAAGCTGCGCCGGCAGATGCAGATCGAGCTCAAGCGGATCCAGACCGAGGTCGGCCTCACCTTCGTGCACGTGACGCACGATCAGGAGGAGGCGATGACCATGGCCGACACCATCGCCGTGATGAACTCCGGGCGGATCGAGCAGCTCGGCTCGCCGGCCGACCTGTACGAGAACCCCGCCTCGACCTTCGTGGCGAACTTTCTCGGCCAGTCCAACCTGATCATCGGCGAGGTGACCGCCAAGGACGGCGACACGATCAGCGTCGACGCGCAGGGCCAGCGGCTCACCCTGCCGGCCGCGCGCAGCCGGGTGGACACGGGCCGGATCATCGCGGGCGTGCGGCCGGAGAAGGTCTCGCTGGCCACCGACGCGGCGCAGATCCCGAGCGGGCACAACGTGCTGACCGATGGCGTGGTCAGCGACACCTCGTTCATCGGCGTCTCGACGCAGTACCTGGTCAAGATGCCGTGGGGGCCGCAGGCCGGCTGCGAGGAGATGAGCGTCTTCGAGCAGAACACCGGCCGGGAGATCCACCGGCCGGGCGAGCCGGTGCTGCTGCACTGGGACCCGACGCAGACCTTCGGCCTCGACGGCGCGCAGGATCTGGACGCCGGTTCGGATCCCGACGACGAGGCGGCTGCATGAGTGCGCAGACGGTGAACGTCGGCGTGCCTCCTGCGCCGCAGCCGGTCGGCGAGCCGGAGCCCGCGCCGCGCCGCAAGCGCAACCGGCTGCCCTATCTGCTGCTCGCGCCGACGGTGCTGTGGCTGGTCATCTTCTTCGTGGTGCCGATCTTCACCTCGGTCTCGGCCTCGGTGCAGGAAGGCAGCCTGGACCAGGGCTACACCCTCACCTGGCACTGGGCGAACTTCTCGGACGGCTGGTCGCAGTACAACGGCCAGTTCGGCCGCTCGCTGCTCTTCGCCTTCCTGTGCACCGTGTTCTGCCTGCTGATGGGCTATCCGCTCGCGTACTTCATCGCCTTCAAGGGCGGCAAGTGGAAGACGCTGCTGATGGCGCTGGTCATCGTGCCGTCGTTCACCAGCTTCCTGATCCGCACCATCGCCTGGAAGACGATCCTGTCCGACAACGGCGTGGTCGTGCACATCCTCAACGACCTGCACATCCTGAACTTCACCTCGGCGATCGGGTTCACCGTCGGCAACCACGTGCTGGCCAGCCCGGCGGCCGTGGTGTGCGGCATGGTCTACAACTTCCTGCCGTTCACCGTGCTGCCGCTCTACACCTCGCTGGAGAAGATCGACCCGCGGCTGCACGAGGCCGGGGCCGACCTGTACTGCTCGCCGCTGACCACCTGGCGCCGGGTCACCCTGCCGCTGTCCATGCCCGGCGTGGTCGGCGGCACGCTGCTGACCTTCATCCCGGCGGTCGGCGACTACGTCAACGCGCAGCTGCTCGGCAACCCGAACACCCTGGTGATCGGCCAGAGCATCGAGCACGAATTCCTTCAGGACTCCACCGGCTACCCGGTGGCCAGCGCGCTGTCGGTCATCCTGATGGCCGCGACCCTGGCGATCGTCCTGGTGTACGTCAAGAGGGCCGGAACGGAGGACCTGCTCTAGTGTCCGCGCTGACTACCAGCACCGCCGCCGCGAACCGGTCCACGACCGCGACGTCTTCGAGCAAGGCGCCCGCCGCGCGCGCCACGCGCCGCCGCAGTCCGCTGGAGTGGACGCGGGCGCACGTCCTGGCCACCACCTCGGTGCTGATCTTCGTCTTCCTGCTGGCGCCGAACGTCGTGATGCTCGTCATGTCGTTCAACTCGCCGATCGGGAAGTACAACTACATCTGGCACCAGTTCTCCACCGACGCCTGGCGGCACCCGTGCTCGGTCGGCGACATCTGCCAGCACATGGGCCTGTCGCTGGAGATCGGCGTGGTGGCCATGATCGGCTCCACGGTCCTGGGCACGATGGCCGCGTTCGCCATGTCGCGCCACCGCTTCCGGGCCCGCCCGGCCGTCAACGTGCTGCTCTTCCTCCCGATGGCCGCGCCCGAGATCATCATGGGCGCCACCCTGCTGACCCTGTTCTTCTCCACGATCGGCAGCGGCTCGATGGGCTTCTGGACCATCGTGATCGGCCACATCATGTTCTGCCTGAGCTATGTCGTGGTCACGGTCAAGTCGCGGCTGGCCGGCATGGATCCGACGCTGGAGAAGGCGGCGCAGGACCTTTACGCCACCCCGCGCCAGACGTTCATGAAGGTGACGCTGCCACTGGTCGCGCCGGGGATCATGGCCGCCGCGCTGCTGTCGTTCGCGCTGTCCGTGGACGACTACATCGTCACCAAGTACACCGCCGGCGATCAGATCACCTTCCCGCTCTACGTCTACGGAGCGGTACAGCGCTCCGTGCCGACGCAGATCGACGTGATCGGGTCGATGATGATGCTTGTGACGATGACGGGTATCGCGGGCATGCTCGTGGTCGGTCGGCTACGGGCACGGCGGCGGTGACTATGGACGTGAACCATGCGTTGGCCGGGGCCGTACCGCAGTCGTTCTGGCTGGACGACCCCGGCCGCCCCGCGCCACTGCCGCCGCTGCGCGACGACGTGCGCTGTGACCTTGCGATCGTCGGCGGCGGATACAGCGGGCTGTGGACCGCGCTGCTGGCGAAGGAGCGGGATCCGGGCCGCGACGTGGTCGTCCTGGAGGGAGCGCGGATCGGCTGGGCAGCCTCCGGTCGCAATGGCGGGTTCTGCGCCGCGTCGCTGACCCACGGCCTGCCTAACGGAATCGAGCG
>NZ_DASRGV010000256.1:0-29270 GCF_035650855.1 Actinocrinis sp.
CGATGGCCAGCAGCGTGGCCAGCGCGAGTTCGGGCCTCGGCACTGCGAGGATGCCCAGGCCGACCTGGACGGGGAACTGGTTGCTCTCGGGCAGCAGGACGTAGGGCAGGAAGTAGTTGGTCCAGTTGGCCACGAAGCTGAGGAACCCCACCAGCGCGACGATCGGAGCCGCTAGCGGGAGGGCAACGCGGCGGAACGTGCCGAACTCGCTGCACCCGTCCAGGCGCGCCGCCTCCAGGAGGGCTTTGGGCAGCGTGGTACTGAAGTAGATGTAGGCCAGGTACACGCCGAAGGGGAAGAACGCGTAGGGCAGGATGATCGACCACATGGAGCCGATCAGGTGGGCGGCGTTGATCTCCAGGAAGAGCGGCACCACCAGGGTGGTGTTGGGCATCACCATCACCACGAGCGTGGCGGTCAGCAGGGTTCGCCGGCCGCGGAACTCCGTCATCGCCAGGGCGTAGCCGGCCGGGATGACCACCGCCAGGGTGATCGCGAGGGCCGGGAACGAGTAGACCGCGCTGTTGCGCAACCACAGGAAGATCACGTCGCCCTGATACCTCGTGAGCGCGTCCCAGTTGGCTCGCAGCGCGTGCCAGGAGCCGAAGGAAAGTGGGCTGCCGTATACGAGCCGGTCGCCGGTCTTGGTGGCGGCAAGCACCAGCCAGAGCACAGGGAGCACGAAGAAGATCGCGAACAACGCGAGCACCAGGGCGGGCAGCGGATTACGGATCACCCGCCGGCTGATGCGGCGCGGCCGTTGCCGGCGGCCGGGAAGTGGCGCCGTCCGCGCCCGCACGTGTGCGCGTGACAAGCGTTGATGCGTCTCAGTCGGCATCGAAGAACCTGATCGGGAGATGAAGAGCGCTGCGACGATCGGGCCGGGGAGGAGTTCAACGCCGGACCTGGGCCAGCTCGGGCGCTGGCCCAGGTCGCGGTCGGTGATCAGTGGGGCGTGAAGTCCTGGTTGGTGCCAGGAGCGTTCTTGCACGGCCACTGGTCCAGCTGCTGGCCGTTGTTGGACCCGGCCCCGTAGACGTCCAGGCACAGTCCGCTGTTCTTGTTCTTGAACTGCCACGAGCCGTCCGACTGCTGCGAGGGCAGCCACTGGCTGGCGGCGTTGCCGTTGACCGGTTCCTGGACGATGTCGGCCACTCCCTGAGAGGTCGAGCTGTTCGCCACGGTCACGTCCTGCCCGGAGTTCTCCACCTGCAGCTCGCCATAGCCGCCGGAAGTCGGCACGAACTGGAGCTGCTGGTTGGTCTGCCCGTTGCAGGTGTACTGGTCGATCGCCGCACCCGCGTTGGAGGTGTTGCCGTAAGAGTCCAGGCAAAGGCCGTCATTGCCCACGACGAGCCGGTGGTAGCCGCTTGGGAAGACCTGGGGTGGTGCGGTTGCCGCCGCGTAGCCTACTGAGGTCAGTTCGGACTGGACGGCATTCTCGGTCGCGTCTGACGGGAAGCCGGCGGTGACGGCTCCCTCGAAGAACTCTCCCGTGTCACCGTGGTCGTTGCCGCCACCTGTGCCCAGCAGCACGGAGTTCTCCAGGCGCATCGGCGAGTAGCCGCCGGCGGGTAATCCCCCTGAGTAAGTGGTGGTGAGGCTGCCGGTATTGGCATTGCCGTACTTCAGAGTGAAGTTGCTCGTGCCGTTGTTCTTCTCCCACGCCGAGACGAACGGATACGTGATGCCCGGGTTGGAGGCGTTGTTCGGCCCGGTGATGGAGCTGTACATGCCCTGCTCGAGGTCGGCTTCGACCCACGGCCCGGGTCCGGTGCACCCGCCGAACCAGCACGCGCTGCCGAACTCGATCGCGTTCATGGTGCCGTCGCCGTCGTCCCGCCAGCCGTTCTCGGCGCTGCCGAAGTCGAAGCAGCAGGTGCTGTTGTACAGCGCGGTCGAGGTGACCTCGTAGATCCCCTCCGGCTGGGAACCGGTCGGCACACCCTGGGTGTTGAAGTTGCGGTAGCCGACAGCCCCCGCGGAGGTGTTGAGAACCTTCACCCCGTAGACCGCGTTGCCGTTCACGGTCACCGGCAGAGCCATGGCATCGGCACCGACGTCCGACTGGATCCATGAGATCGGCAGGTCGTTGTGCTTCGAGCTCTGATCGTAGAGCTTCGTTATCGTGCACGTCGTGCCGGAACAGAACGAGACCTGCGCGGCAGCGTTGGCGTAGCCACCGGCCGCCAAGACGCCCACATCGAGAGAGGTCTTATCCGACGAGCGCTGAATCTGGTATAGCGGCCCGCTATACGCGGCGAACAGGGCGCGGGTCGTGCTGTACGCGGCTACGCACGGCGTGCCGCCTGTCGCATAGAGGTCGCACGGAAGCGAAACAGCCGCCTGCGCTGACGGCGCTGCCGACAGGCTCGCCGTGATCGGTACCAGCACGGAGGCCACGAGGACGCTTGCCGAGGCCAGCCGACCGAGAAGTCTGTGGCGGCGAAACCCCTTCATTGCCTGCGGATCTCTGCTTGCCGTCCCGTCGTCACGTGCTCGGTCCGGTGGCCGCACGCTCCTCTGGCCGGCGCCGCAAGCTTGACGTACTAGATCGAACACTCGGCTCTTCCCTTCGTTTCGGTCGACCGTGTGTGGCACGCGTTGCGGCATCGGGATTGGCGTGGACGCACCTTTCCGGAGCTGCGTCGGCAGTCGAATGTTTCAGATTGCACAAGTAGTCGCGGTCACGATAGATGTCAAGCAAACCCGGACACTCCACGCGACACGAACGCCGAGCGAGATGCGGCCAGGCGCGCATGAGCGCCACCCGGTTCGAAGAAGTACCTGTTAGATGGCCCTTTCGTTCTTGCTGCGCCATGACGAGCACCCACCAGTTGCGGCCACGCGGCAACTCGATGCGACAGCCGCAACGCGCGGAAGTTTCAGACTCATCACGATTGCGGGAGCGCGGTGGCGCCAAACGATCAGGGGCACCGCTGAGCCCGACGATCTGGCTCGCACGCACCATCGTCCGCAGGGCTCCTGAAGCCATCAGCCGCTGCTCTAGACAAAGCAACTTTCACCGACGAAGAGACTGCGCTGGCTAGTCCTCCCGGAGTGACAAGCAGCGTCGGCGGCGACTTACGATGTGAAACTCACAAACCTTGACAGGTAGCCGGGTGGAAGCTTCGCTTCACGCGAGCCCGCGCCCGGCAATAAGCGCTGGCCTCGGCCCGCGACTCAGCCCTCAGCCCTGCTTCGCGGTCATGTGGGATCGGCGACTCCTTTCATAGCCGAGTCTCACTAAGTATGCGTGACCGTCGGGACCGATTCGCCTGTCAGAGGAGAAACCTGTGAAGAAACGGATCGCCATCGCGACCGCTACGGTGGTCGGCCTGATCACGGCCGGCGGCACCACGGTCGCGATGGCGCCCGCAGCGGCGGCGAGCAGCGGATGCTCGGTCGGCTACACCATCTCGAGCCAGTGGCCCGGTGGTTTCCAAGGCGCGGTGACTCTGACCAACCTGGGCAGTGCGCTGACCTACTGGACGCTGGCGTTCGACTTCCCGGACGCGAACCAGAAGGTCAGCCAGGGGTGGAGCGCCACCTGGGCGCAGTCCGGCGCCCACGTGACGGCGGCGAATCTGAGCTGGAACGCCGCCGTGCCCACCAACGGATCGGTGTCGATCGGATTCGTCGGGGCGTGGAGCGGCGCCAACCCCGTTCCCACCTCGTTCAGCATCAACGGGGTCGCATGTACAGGCGGCGTGACGACGGGCACCCCGAGCCCATCGGCCAGCGCGACCGCATCGGCGACCCCATCCGCGACTGCGTCCGCGAGTGCGTCAGCCAGCGCCTCGGCAAGTCCCACACCGTCGGCGTCGTCTTCCGGCGGGGGCGGCTACCACGGACCTGCTCCGGCGCTGCACGTGGCAGGCAACCACCTGGTGACCGCGGCGGGCGCCACGTACCGGCTGCTGGGTGTGGACCGCTCTAGCGGCGAGTACGCGTGCGTACAGGGCAAGGGCATGTGGGACGGCGGTCCGGTGGATCAGGCGTCTGTCGATGCAATGAAGACATGGAATATCCATGCGCTGCGCATCCCGCTGAACGAGGAATGCTGGCTGGGGCTCAACGGGACGCCCGGCGGCGCGACCTATCAGCAGAACGTCAAGGACTACGTGAATCTGCTGGTGTCCAACGGAATCAACCCCATCCTCGACCTGCACTGGACCTACGGCCTGTACACAGGGCCCGGAACCGCCTGCTCGGACGCGCACGCGACCTGTCAGAAGCCGATGCCCGACGCGCAGTACGCGCCGACGTTCTGGTCTCAGGTGGCCACCGCCTTCAAGGGCAACAACGCAGTGGTCTTCGACCTGTTCAACGAGCCGTACCCGGACGCGCCCGCCAGCTACGTGCCCGCGGACTCGTGGACGTGCTGGCGTGACGGAGGCACCTGCACCGGCATCAGTTACCAGGTTGCCGGCATGCAGAGCCTCATCAACGCGGTGCGCTCAACCGGCGCCACCAACGTGGTCATGGCCGGCGGCATCCAGTGGTCGAACGACCTGAGCCACTGGCTGCAGTACGAGCCGACCGACCCGACAGGCAACCTGATCGCGTCCTGGCACTCGTACAACTTCAACGGCTGCTCGAACACCAGCTGCTGGGACACCCAGGTGGCGCCGGTGGCCGCCCAGGTACCCATCGACACCGGCGAGATCGGGCAGAACTCCTGCGCACACGACTATGTCGACTCCGTGATGGCGTGGGCCGACAGCCACGGTGTCGGGTACCAGGCGTGGACGTGGGACCCGTGGGGCTGCTCAGGTGGCAGCGTGCTGATCCAGGACTGGAGCGGCACGCCGACTGTCACCTACGGACAGGGCGTGCAGGCCCACCTGCTCACCCAGACCCCATAGACCGGATGCAGGCCGCGGCCCGCCCTACGACGGCGGGCCGCGGAAAGCTGTCCGCGAGCGGCGCTCGAGCCGACTGGGGCCAACTCCGGCCGAGTCGGGCGGATCATGCGAGTCAGCCGGATGTGGGCAGATCGAGGATGGCCAGTTCGCTTTGCAGGACCAGCGCGGCTCCGCCGATCGCCGCGGCGTCCGAGCCGTTGACCGACTGCACCACTGCCACCGGATGCGCCCGCCTGGCGAAACTGCGCCGCTGCACCTCCCGTTCGATCAGCGAGCGGAAGGTGGGGCCGGCCGCGGCGTAACTGGGCCCGGCAAGCACGATCAGGTCGAGGTCGAACAGCGTCGCCATCGTCACCGCGCCGACGGCCAGATGGCCGGCGGAGCGCTCGATCAGCCCGCGCGCCTGCGGATCGTCGGCTGCCGCGGCGGCGATCAGCGCGAAGTCGGCGAGGCAGTCGATCCCGAGCGGGTCGAGCCCCAGGCGCCGGGCGAGCCCCTCGGTCGCGAACGCCTGCCTGATGACCGCGCCCGGTCCGGCGTAGTTCTCCAGACAGCCGCGATTGCCGCAGTCGCACTCCTCGCCGTCCGGGTCGATGCTGATGTGGCCGATCTCCACGCTGTTCGAGGAACTTCCGCGGTAGATCCCGCCCGCGCTGACCACGGCCCCGCCGATGCCGCTGGCCATGTAAATGCAGCCGTAGGTGCTGCTCTGCTCCACCGCGCCGAGCCAGTACTCGCCGATCGCGGCCGCGGCCGCGTCGTTGTCGAGCAGCACGGGCAGGTCGAGCAGTTCAGACAGCTGAGGCGCGATCGGATAGCCGAACCACTCGGCGGTGGGCTGGTGGGTCAGCAACACGCCCGCCTGGCGATCCTGCGGGCCGTAGCTGACCAACCCCACCCCCAGCACCTTGCCGCGCTCCACGCCGACTGTGCCCAGCAGCGCCTCCACTCGGGAAGCGACCAACGGCAACGCCAGTTCGGGCGGCAGCAGCTCGGTTCCGTGGAACGAGGTCCTGGCCACCGGCCGGCCGGCCAGATCGGTGACGACCACGACGCAGATGTTGCGCTCGAACAGCACTCCGACGCTGTAGCGGGCCTGCGGGTTGAGTCGCAGAAGCGTGGGCGGCTTGCCACCCGTGGAGGCGCCGCGCCCGGCCTCCACGACCAGGCCGTGCTCCATCAGCTCGCGTACGACCTGGGTGATCGTGGGAGGGGTCAGTCCGGAGTTCGCCGCCAGCTCGACCCGGCTGACGGTGTGCGCGGCGCGGATGAGGTCCAGCACGACGCCGCGCGTCTTCGACCTGCCGGCCGCGACCGGGCCGCTCGTCATGCAGCCTCCCCCTCAGCGGCCGGTACAGCGCACGGTCCCGGAGCGGACAGGGACTTAGCAAATATATCTCACTAAGCCCCCGCCGCCACCGCCACAGCTGCTCAATGACCCTTGAGCGTCTGTTCGTACACTGATACACCTGTCACGGGTAGTAAGGGGTATAGGTGATCGAAGAGACCTTCAGATACCTGGCCCCATCGCCAGTGGCCCATGTCGAGGAGTCGGGGTTGCCCGGCCAGTTGCCGCCGACGGCGGTGTCGACGATGAAGTGGATGCCGACACCGGGCGCGGTGGTGTACCACTTGGTGCCGGTCAGGGAGCCGTCCACCCTGAAGTCGATGTGGTCGGGCCACCAGGTGAACGAGTAGGTGTGGAAGGCGTTCGTCCAGCCGCCGGAGTTGTTCGCGGACCACTGAGTCTGGTTGTTGCTCGCGTCGTGGAACGTCTGATAGACGGTGTTGGGCCTCGAACCGACGATCTCCGCGGCGTCCATCTCGGGCAGCCACGGGTTCAGGTAGGCGCCCCACACCGCGGGCAGCAGGCCGTCGCCGTTGGGCATGCTCGCGGTGAAGCTGTAGGTGCCGTACTTGTACAGGGCCTTAGACTCCACGCGGCCCGAGTAATACACGCCGCCCGATTTGTACGTCTTGATCATCAGGGTGCCGCCGTCGTACCAGACGCAGCTGGGCGAGTAGGTCTCCAACTCGTTGTTGGCTGTCCACCGGCCGCTGACGACGTTCCACGAACCGAGGGAGCTCAGGCTCTGCGGGCTGCCCCAAGAACTGGCGTGTGCGGGGATCGCCGCCACCGTGAGCGGCACACACGCGGCCAGCGCTGCTAGGAGGAGACGGAATGGCTTGTTAACCGCGAAAGACACGAGGGACCTCCTGACGATGCGGCCGGTCCGGGCGTCATCGCCTTTCCCCGGCCGGATGCGCGTATAGCAAGACGGGCGAGCAACCAAGCTGGAAGCGCTTCCAGCGACAAACCCACTATCTGCAGACCTCTCCCTAGGCTCTGACCTGCACCAGCCGAGAAGGATCTAACTGCTTGATCTCCATAGACTGGAAGCGCTTCCAGCCATCGGTGATGATTGGACTGAGGAGCTGGACTGTCAAGAACGCCCACCCCAGAGGAAGTGCAGCTGGGTAAAGGCGCTTGCCCGGCTCGCCCGTTTCGCTTGCCGGCAAGCTCATACGTGCTCTTCAGGCCGGTTTCGGTTCGGGACCCGTGCGGCGATGTGTTCAGCGGCGCACCGCGCAACTTTCATACGGCGACCCCGCCGCCGCTTGATCGTCTGCCGAAGCCGTAGTTCACACCCACCATCGCGGTTCACGCTCGTAGCCCGTAACTCCGATGCGCGCTAGGCATATCCTGCGCCGGTGGAACTCCTGCGCACCGAGCGGATGCTTCTGCGGCCGTGGGCTGAGAAGGACGTGGCTGCCTTCTTCGATATCTATTCGCGCGACGAGGTCGCGCGGTGGCTCGGAGCGCATCCGCGCCGCCCGGTCACCGACATCGGGGACGCACGCAAGCGGCTGCTCGGCTGGCGCAAGTTCCACGATGGCTTCGAGGCGCCATACGGGTTGTGGGCGATCGTTCCGGTCGAACTTGATCCCCTGGGCGGTGGCTCCACCGCTCCGGACGGCTCGGATGTCCCGATCGGAACGGTGCTGCTGCTCCCGCTGACCGATGGCGACGGCCCGACCGACCAGGTCGAGGTCGGCTGGCACCTGCACCCGGATGTCCAGGGACGCGGGCTGGCCACCGAGGCGGCCGCGGCGCTGCTGGCGATGCTGCCGGCGGACGGCCCGGACCGGGTGCTGGCACTGACCGATCCGGACAACGCCAAGTCGCAGGCCGTCGCGGCACGGCTCGGCATGGTCAATCAAGGGCCGACCGACCGCTGGTTCGGCGAGACGATGCTCCAATTCTGCTGGACCCGTCCACCAGCGGCCGGACAGTAGCCAGCATCGCTGACTACGCGAAGTGCGACTCCTCCCAGCGCGCCATGAGGAGCATCTCGCTCACTACAGCGCGTACTCGACCATGCTCGCGTTCGGTGTCACGCCATACTCAATCGCTGTCGCGTTCGGCCCCGCGGCGTACTCGATCGCCGTGGCGTTCGGTGTGATGGCGCCCGGCCGGGCGCTCCCCGTCGCGGCGAATGCCGACCCCGCAACGGTCGTGAGCGCGACGACTGCGGCTGCCGCGAATGCCACGAGCGTCCTGGACGCATTGCTCATGATTCCTCCGTTATTCACGGGAACCGCCGATGCCCACGTTCGACCCATCCGAAGGGCCCTTACTTCGGCGGCACCGTTCACATCAAGCATGCACCCTGAGTCACGTGGAGGGCGAGGAACCATACGATTCCGCCGGAGCGCTGCCTAGTTATCTCCGACGCCGCCGCCACCCTGAGCATCCGGGGCGATGCTGACCGCCGCCGCGACCCCGACGAGGTGCGCCCCGGAATTTTGCAGATACACGACGTTATCCCCGGTGGCACCGCCACCCCCGCAGGCCGGAACGACGGCCAAGCCCAGCGCCACCGCGCCTAGCACGGCTAGGCCGACACCGGCAAAACGCACCCGCCCGACCGGCAGGCGAACAGACTCCCAACGCTGCAAACGCATCTCAACCTCCTGAACGCACCTCTGCCATCGTCAGAGGATCTCAGCACTCGAACCCAGGCTCATCGTATTGACCCCGCCCCACGCCCGCAGCCGTCCCGGCGCTACAACCGGCGCAAGCAAAAGCACAGCGGAGCGCACGCACCTCAGGTCGCGCGCCCGCCCCGCGACTCGACGCAGAGCCACGTCACCCAAGCTCAGAGACCTCCAGTGTCAGCCTGTAGTTGAGGCGGGCTGGCCGGATACCCCTATCTCCACATGTCCATTGACGATCACCGCCGACCTGGCGATCCGCTCAACAGCCGCTCAACAGTGGTCAAATGACGTATCGGGTGGCTGCGCTCTATCCGCTGAAGCCTCAATGACGCAGTCGGGAGAAAACCACTCGAGCCACCGGCCCGGTCAGGAGGGAGCTTGGAAACCCTTGACTACTTTCTTGGTCAGCGAGAGGCGTATCACGTCCTGCAGGCTTCCCGCGAAGACGATCTCGAAGAGGCGGTCCTGTTTCAACTTGGCGGGCACCTGCTCAAGCTGATGCTGGTTGCCGACCGACACGACCAGGCGCTGGGCGAAGCCGGCTCTGGCCACGCTCGCACTGTCCTTGAGCGAGGCTACCGGCAACAGTTCTCCAGAAGACGCCAGGACTCCCGCCACCGACACCTCGCTGCGCACCATGCGGCCGGTCAGCCCCGAGATCACCGCGAGCGCGACACCGATGCCGATATTCGACGCGTCGACAGCACCCTCGGTCGCAGGGACCGGACCTTGCGGCTGGAAGATCCGGAAGTCGCGCCCGGCGAACCAGGCATCCCAGCCGCCGTCTCGCGGCGGCAGCAAGGTCGCGGCATTCGCGCGCACGAACCGGACGGCCTCGTGCGCGGCCTGGTGGACCGCCTCTACCGGCCAGTCCGTGACCTGCACCCGGCCGTCGCCCGCGTGCGAGGCCGCCTCGATCGGCACGAGCACGTCGTCGACCGGCGTCCAGGCGACACCGAGCCGCTGCTCGGTCCGGTGCGAAGATCGATCCAGCAGGCCGTCGAGGCGTTTGAGTTCGACCAAGCCCTTCATGATCCGCTCGGCGTCGGCCTCGTAGTCGACGGCGAGCTTCGCGTGGTCTGCCGGGTCGTACCAGACCGGGACGTGCGAGCCCGAGGTCTTGAGGGTGTGGATCCGAGTGAGCACGGTCGCCTCGAACGGTGGCTCGGCGCGATCCTCGGGGATGACCCGCAGCACCATCCTGCAGTCGTACCAAGTGCGCGTCAGGTCCTCGTCCGGGGAAGACCGGCCGCGCGACGCTACGCCCAGCGTCGTGACCGACAGCACCTCGGCCGTCGCCTTGCGGCCGTTCTTGCGCAAGTCTTCCAATAGACGCCTGTGCTTGAACAGCATTGTCTTCCCCCCAGAAGCCCGGACCACCCGCCAAGATCTCAGTGTAAAGGCACGCACCTCTCTAGGAGAGCCGAACGCCCATAGCCTGGTTGACCAGAGTTGATCCTGCGAGCCGGGCCGGCAACCAGGCCTCATCGCAGCTACCGGAAAGGCCGCGTGTCCGGGGGCGGGCCGTGCCAAAGGGCCGCTGACAACCAGCTTCCGCCGCCAATCCGGGTCCTTATACCCTGCAGCCCCGGCCGCCCGGCGTGCGGATTCCCGCGGGCGTCACGATATTCGAAGAACCCTGATCTTAGCGGTCGTATTCGCGAGTTCGGATGCTATTGCTGGGATCGAGGGCTGGGCGTCAGCCGGTCCGACTAGACCGCCGTCTAGACGAGGAGCCGGCCAGATCACCAGCGTCAACGACCGCACATCGAGATCGCGATCGCGATCGCGACGGTCATGCCGTGAGCGCCCGACTTCCTGACCGGCGGGAGTGGCTTCGCCCGTTCCCTCACCATAACGGTCCGGCGATCCGCGAATCGCCGTGCCGGAACCGAAGCTAAACGGGACGTCGGGTCGACGGCGAAGCGGCTCAGGTGCGTGCCATACACCAGCCGCGGCCGACACGAACGGGCTACGAGATGACGTGGAGCGCGGAATCAACCGCTGCCAGCTGCCGCGGATCAGCGCCGCCTTGGTGCCGAGGCGCTCTTGGCCGGGAGGCCGGTCAAGCGCGAGCACGGCACCGTGACGTGCCAGCCACCGCCGGGAGCCACCTGCAGACGAGCCTCCCGGGTCCCCGGGATTTGGCATGCGGCCCGGCCCGCCGTCACCTGGCTGCTCCACGAGGGTGCAGTCGCGCGCGGCTCGCTGCCGCCCCGGTAATTGGCCGCCAGGTTGGCGACGACCAGCACGGACAACGCAGCCAGCGGCAGGTAGGTTCGCATCGCAGCACCCCGAGTGCCGCGGCGTGACTCGACAGGACTACTCAGCACAGCGAGCGCGGTGATAAGCAACAGTAGCGGTACGACGGCATACCGGTCTGTGTACGCCCCACCCTGCATGGTCACGAGGCAGTAGAAGCCGAGACCGGACACCGCGCAGATCGCCGCGAGCGGCCAGTTCGCGGCGCGGTTGACCAGCAGCAGTGCCGCGCACGCGACGGCGAGGGCCGCGAGCAGACCGGTGAACTCCGCTGCGAACGCTCCGGACAGCCCGAGGTGAGCCAGTTCCCGTGAGCTGGCCAACGTCGTGCCGGCCACGTAGCGCACATAGCCATGCAAGGCGAAGGAGGCACTGTAATCGTGCACCGGGGGACGCGTTGCGAGCGCGCCCCGAACCACGCCTACGCCCTGGAACGCGGCGCCGGCGGCAACTGCGCCGAGTTGCCAGGCCGACTCCCGCAGCGGCCGGCTCCACAACCGAAGGCCGAGCAGCGGCAGGAACGCGAGCGCGAGCGGGTCACTGCCGACCGCCGCGAAAATCACGACAGCCGCCAGCGCCTGCCGCACGCGGGTACGCGGATTCCACAACAGCATCCAGAACAAGCTGTAGGTCAGATACCACTGGGTGTCGACTACGTTGTTGCCGACCTCGCTCTCGCCGAACGGAATGATCACCATCGGCAGCACAATGCACGCGCGCGCCACGCGAGAAGGGACGAGGGCGGCCGAAGCGTGGTACACCAGCAACGCGCAAAGGGAGCTCGCCAGAGCGCCGAAGACGGCCATGAGCGCGGCGGCCCACGCGACGGGGAAGAGCGCGATCACCGACAGGACGATCCGCTGTACCAGCAGTAGATAGCCGTTGACCGGCGTGAACAGCGCGTGGATCGCGTCGTGGTTGAAGGCGAACTGGTAGTGCGACCCGTCTTCCGCCCAGATCGAGTCCAGCGCCCCCGGGCCGCCCTGCCGGGCCAACGACAGCGCTGCGGCCGACAGTACGAAGACTACGCCCAGCGTCACGTGCCAAGCGCCAACCCGGCTTGCAGCGTCCTGAGGAAAGAGTGCGGCAGCCCGCCGCCTCAACATCGCGGCGGTGGTTTCCTGCGCAGGAGCGTTCGCGCGCCCCCGTCCGGTCGTCTCCGCGGTCACCCGGATACCATAACGGCATTGGCGCAGCGCGGCCGCCAACCAGCGAGGACTCGCCGATTCCGCCCGAGAGCGCGTTCAAATCCGTATAAATCCATTCGAGGCGGCAGACGCTCACTGCCAGCGCGAACGCATCGTGCTCGGGCTCAGGTTCCCCGGTCAGACGAGAGCCTGGCCGGCCGCGCTGTCGAGCACGCTTCCCCCGAGCCAGGATTCACACAGGTGCGCAGTTATCGTCCATATCGGCGAAACAATGGCGTCCTACGCTGCGGTGCACGTGGCCCGCGTGTCAGAGCGCGCTGATACGTGGTGCGGGGCGAAGCCTTCGCAAGGGACGTGTTTGCTATGGACACCGCCGACCTGCTCGCTATCACCGCCGATGATCTGACCGTCTCCCGGCTCGGCGAACGCACTGTGGACACGCCGCTGCGCGACTTGCTCGGCGGTCGCGAGGAGAGCGTGCACTACGTCACGGAGACCGACCGCGTGTTGCTCGACGACACCCTTGGGGTCGCCAAACGCCGCGGCGCCGCAGGCGACCTGCCTGCGTTCAACCCCGGCGGCCCGCGCGGGAAGCTCTACTTCGAGCCCACTGCCGTCACCGCCGCCATCGTCACCTGCGGCGGCCTGTGCCCGGGACTGAACAACGTCGTGCGCGCGCTGGTCTTGCAACTGGCCAACGCCTACGGGGTCAAGACCGTGCTGGGCTTCCGCAACGGATACCGCGGACTGACCGACGGATCGACGCCGCTCACCCTCACGCCCGAGTTCGTGCGCGACATCCACAATCGCGGCGGCACAATCCTCGGTACCTCCCGCGGCGGCCAGGACCCGGCCGCGATGGTCGAGACCCTGGCGCGATACCAAGTCGACATGCTGTTCGTGATCGGCGGCGACGGCACCCTGCGCGGCGCGCAGAAGCTCGCCGTCGAGGCAGCCGGACGCGCCCTGCCGCTCGCGGTGGTCGGCATCCCGAAGACCATCGACAACGACATACCGTGGATCGACCAGAGCTTCGGCTTCCAGACCGCGTTCGCCCGCGCGGCCGAGTCCATCCGCGCCGCGCACACCGAGGCGGCGTCCACCGCGGGCGGCGTGGGCCTGGTCAAGCTCATGGGCCGGCACAGCGGCTTCATCGCCTGCTACGCCACGCTGGCCAACCACGACGTCGACTTCACCCTGATCCCCGAGGTTCCGTTCCGACTGGACAGTTTCCTGACATGCGTGCGCAAACGCGTCGAGCAGCAGGGCCACGCCGTGGTCGTGGTCGCCGAGGGCGCCGGCCAGGAACTGTTCCCCCAGTCCGCCGAAACCGACGCGTCGGGCAACGCGCGCCTCGGCGACATCGGGACCCTACTGCGCGAAAGCCTCACCGGTCACTTCGTGGACCACGGCACGGCGCTCTCGCTGCGCTACGTCGATCCCGGATACGCCATACGCTCGGTGCCCGCCAACGCGTTCGACGCCGTCTACTGCACCCGCCTGGCCCAAGCCGCCGCGCACGCGGGCATGGCCGGCTTCACCTCCATGGTCGTCGCCCGCTGGCACGGACGCTTCATCCACCTGCCCATCGCCCTGGCCACCGCCACCCGCAACCAAGTCGACCCGCACGGCGATCTGTGGATGTCAGTACTCGAAGCCAACGGACAGCCCAAACACCTCTGAGGCGGCACGGTCTGCCTCGCCGCGGCGCCGTACAGGCCGAGCGCTCCGGCCAGCACCCGCAGCGGGTGGAGCCCCTCGCCGGGTAGCGGCACGCGGCGGGTGAATTCCCTCAGTCCGAGGCCGCCGAAAATCCCGGCGGCCAATCCGATGAACGTCTGGGCGGCGAACACCTCGATGCCGTGGGCGAGCCCGTGTATCGCGTCCAGGCCTGCAGGGCGGTGGCGCCGTCGGGGGCGGTGAGCACCTCGTAGCGGCGGGCGGTGAGGTTGATGCGCAGGGCGCGCAGCAGCTGCTGCTCGTCGTCGACGACCAGGATGCGGGTCATGACCTAGTGGCCTCCTGCTCGACGAGGGGCGGTGCGATCGGGGCGGCGGGCAGGGAAAGGACCATGGTGATGCCCCCGCCGGGGGTCTCCTCGGGGGCCAGGGTGCCGCCCATCGCCTCGGTCAGCCCGCGAGCCAGGGCCAACCCGAGGCCGGTGCCGGCGCCGTTGTCATGGTCGCCGAGGCGTTGGAAGGGGCGGAAGACCAGGTCCCAGTCGGCCTGCGGGATGCCGGGGCCGCGGTCGATCACCCGGATCTCCACCCGGTTGCCGAGCGCCGAGACGGTGATCGTGATCGCGGAGTCGGTGTGCCGGGCTGCGTTGGCGACCAGGTTGGCCACGGCGCGCTCCAGCAGCGGGCCGTCGGCCAGGACCGACACGCCGCTTTCGCCGGGTTCGAGGGCGACGCGGCCGGCGGCCTCGGGTACGTCGTCGATGGCCCGGGGCAGGATCTCGCAGGGCTCGACGCTCTCCAGGCGCGGTTTGAGGGCGCCGGACTGCAGGCGGGACATGTCCAGCAGGTTCTCCACCAGGCGGGTGAGCCGGTCGAGCGAGGCGTCCGCGGCTTCGAGCAGTTCCGCGCGATCGCCGGGCGGCAGGTTCAGGTCGGGATCGCGCAGGGTGCTCACCGCGGCCTTGGCTGCGGCCAGCGGGGTGCGTAGGTCGTGCGAGACGGCGGCGAGCAGCGCGGTGCGCAGCTTGTCTGCGGCGGCGAGGTTGGCCGCCTCGGCTGCGGCCTTGGCCAGGCGGCGGCGGTCGAGTGCGGCGGTGGCCTGGGCGGCGAAGGCGGCCAGAACACGCTGGTCGGCGGCCGGCAGGGTGCGCCCGCGCAGCGCGATCACGGCGTCGGGTCCGGCCTCCACCACCGTGTCGGCCTGGCCGGGACAGGTGGCGCAGTCGGCGCCGGTCGAGGCGACCACGCTCCAGCGCCCGGGGTCGTCGTTGTCGTCGGGCAGATGGATTGCCGTGCCGCCGCTGTCGGTGGTGGCGCGCTGGAGCATGACGACCGAGGCCATGCCGAAGGTCTCTCGGAAACGCTCGAGCAATGCGGCTATGGCTGAATCGCCGCGCAGTACGGAGACCGCGAAGGCGTTGAGGGTCTCTGCCTCGGCGGAGGCGCTGGCGGCGCGGCGGGCCTGCTTGATCGCCAGATCGACCACGGAGGCGACCGTGAGTGCGACGATCGCGAAGACCAGCAGGGCGATGATGTTGTTGGTCTCGGCGATGGTGAAGGTGTGGACCGGGGGGATGAAGTAGTAGTTGAGCAGCAGCGAGCCCCACACGGCCGCGATGAGGGCCGGCAGCAGGCCGCCGAGCCGGGCGATGGCCACGGTGACCACGAGGAAGATCAGCACTTGGCTGGTGAGGTTCAGCCCGCGGGGAACCTGCGTGAGCGCGGCGGTCAGCGCGGGCGGGGCGAGGAGGGCTGCGAGCGGGCCGCGCCAGCGTCCCTGGCCCCAGGCGGCCTCGCGCAGCGGGTTGGGCGGCAGCCAGGCGATCCGGCGGCGGGTGTCGTTCTGTTCCTCGTGGGTGACCATGTGCACGTCGATGTCGCCGGAGAGCTGGATCGTGGTCTCGCCGATGCCGCTGCCGGTCAGGAACCGGTTGAAGCGCCCGCGCCGGGAGGTGCCCAGCACCAGTTGAGTCGCGTTCTGCGCGCGGGCGAACTCCAGCAGCGCTTTGGGCACATCGTCGCCGACGATGGTGTGGTAGCTGCCGCCGAGGGATTCGACCAGGTGGCGCTGGGCGGCTAGGGCGGTGGGGCTGGTGGCGGCGGCCAGGCCGTCGGAGCGGGCGATGTGCACGGCCATCAGTTCCGCGCCGGCGCCTCCCGCCTTCGAGGAACTCACGCTTTGATCGAACACCGCCTTGATAGAGCGCTGCGCGATGCGGGCGGCGCGGCGGATCAGCAGTTCGCCGGTATCGTCCCCGGGCAAGGCGACGACGACGCGTTCGCGCGCTTCCCACACGGCGTCGATGCGGTGGTCCTCGCGGTATTTCGTGAGGACTTCGTCGACGCGGTCGGCGGTCCACAGCAGCGCGAGTTCGCGCAGCGCGGTGAGGTTGCCGACGCGGAAGTAGTTGCTCAGCGCCGCGTCGATCTTCTCGGCGGCGTACACGTTGCCGTGGGCGAGCCGTCGGCGCAGCGACTCGGGCGACATGTCCACCAGCTCGATCTGGTCGGCCGCCCGCACGACCTCGTCCGGCACGGTCTCGCGCTGCGGTACCCCGGTGATGCGCTGCACGACGTCGTTGAGCGATTCGAGGTGCTGGACGTTGAGGGTGGCGATGACCTCGATGCCGGCGTCGAGCAGCTCCTGCACATCCTGCCAGCGCTTCTCGTGCCGCCCGCCGGGGATGTTGGTGTGCGCCAGCTCGTCGACCAGCGCTATCTGGGGGCGGCGGGTCAGAACTGCGTCCAGATCCATTTCCGGGTATTCGCGGTCGCGGTAGGCGCGGGTGAGCGGCGGCACGATTTCCAGACCCTCGATCAGGGCCTGGGTGTTCTTGCGTCCGTGCGTTTCGACCAGGGCGGCGACCACGTCGGCCCCGCGCTCGAGGCGGCGGTGCGCCTCCTCGAGCATCTTGTAGGTCTTGCCCACACCGGGTGCGGAACCCAGGTAGATCCGCAGCTTGCCGCGCATGCGTCGCCGGTCCTTCGAGTCGGCGGTGCCGCGGGCGGCGTGCGCCCGCGGCAACCGGTCACTGCTCTTCTGTTACTTGCCCGTGTACGGGTACTGCGTGTCCAGTGCGATGTTCAGTTGCAGCACGTTGACACCGCTCTCGCCGAGGAAGCCGAGGTCTCGGCCGCCGGTATACCTCTTCACTAAGGCGTCGACTTGGGCGAGGGGGATGCCGCGGGTGGCGGCGATGCGGTGCTCCTGCTGCGCGGCGTTGAGCGGGCTGATGTCCGGGTCCAGGCCGGAGGCGGAGGCGGTGACGGCGTCCACGGCGACTTGGTCGGGCGCGACGCTGTAGCCGGCGACCGAGTCGAACGCGGACATCGTCTGCTGGTTCGCCTTGATCAGTTTGACCAGCCTGTCGCTGTTCGGGCCGAGGTTGCTGCCGGCGGACTGGGCCGGGTCGCAGCCGTAGTCGTTCTGCGCGCCGGACGGGACGGCGTCGGAGGGCCGGGGCTGGAAGTACTGCGGCAGCGGGTTGCCCTTGGCGTCGACGAACTCCTGGCACAGCAGGCTGGAGCCGACGCTCTGGCCCTTGCCGTTCGTGATCAGCGAGCCGTTCGCCTGCTTGCTGAACGCCGCTCGCGCAACACCGGTGACGAGCAGCGGGTAGGCGATGCCGCAGATCACCGAGAAGACGAGCATCGCGCGCAAAGCGACCAGGTGGCGCAGGACGGGGGCGGGAAGACGGTTCATGGTCAGTGTCCCATTCCGGGCAGGTACTGGATCACCAGGTCGAGCAGCTTGATGCCGACGAAGGGGATGATCAGGCCGCCGAAGCCGTAGATCCACAGGTTGCGGCGTAGCAGAGCCGAGGCGGAGGAGGGGGTGTAGCGCACTCCGCGCAGGGCGAGGGGGATCAGTCCGATGATGATCAGGGCGTTGAAGATGATCGCGGAGGTGATCGCGGACTGCGGGCTGTGCAGGTGCAGGATGTTGAGTTTGCCCAGGCCCGGGAAGACTCCGGCGAACATGGCCGGCAGCATCGCGAAGTACTTCGCGACGTCGTTGGCGATGGAGAAGGTGGTCAGCGCGCCGCGGGTGATGAGGAGTTGCTTGCCGATCTCCACGATCTCGATCAGCTTGGTCGGGTTGGAGTCCAGGTCCACCATGTTCCCGGCCTCCTTGGCGGCCGAGGTGCCGGTGTTCATCGCCACGCCGACGTCGGCCTGCGCGAGAGCCGGGGCGTCGTTGGTGCCGTCGCCGGTCATCGCGACCAGCTTCCCGCCCTCCTGCTCCTTCTTGATCAGGGCCATCTTGTCTTCCGGGGTGGCCTCGGCCAGGAAGTCGTCGACCCCTGCTTCGTCCGCGATCGCCTTGGCGGTCAACGGATTGTCGCCGGTGATCATGACGGTCTTGATGCCCATCCGGCGCAGCTCGGCGAAGCGCTCCCTGATGCCGTCCTTGACGATGTCCTTGAGGTGGATCACCCCCAGGGCCCGGGCCTGACCGTCCACGACCTCGGCCACGACCAGCGGGGTGCCGCCGGAGGCGGCGATCGCGTCCACGATGTGCCCGACCGCGTCCGTGGGGTGGCCGCCGTTCTCGCGTACCCACTTCATCACCGCGGTCGCGGCGCCCTTGCGCACCTGCCGGCCGTCCGGCAGGTCGATGCCTGACATGCGGGTCTGGGCGGTGAACTCGACGAAGGCCGCGTCGTGTACCTCGCGCCCGCGCAGGCCGTAGGTCTCCTTCGCCAGCACCACGATCGAGCGGCCCTCGGGCGTCTCGTCGGCGAGCGAGGAGAGCTGCGCGGCGTCCGCCAACTCCTCGATGCTCACGCCTTCGATCGGGGTGAACTCGCTGGCCTGCCGGTTGCCCAGGGTGATGGTGCCGGTCTTGTCCAGCAGCAGCGTGTTGACGTCGCCGGCGGCCTCGACGGCGCGTCCTGACATGGCCAGCACGTTGCGCTGCACGAGGCGGTCCATGCCGGCGATGCCGATCGCCGAGAGCAGCGCGCCGATGGTGGTTGGAATCAGCGCGACCACCAGGGCGACCAGGATGACTAGCGACTGCGGCGCGCCGGAGTAGAACGCGAGCGGCTGCAACGTCACCACGGCCAGCAGGAAGACGATGGTCAGCGACGCCAGCAGGATGTTCAGGGCGATCTCGTTCGGCGTCTTCTGCCGCGCCGCGCCCTCCACCAGCGCGATCATCCGGTCGATGAAGGTCTCCCCGGGCTTGGTGGTGATCTTCACCACGATCCGGTCCGACAGCACCCTGGTGCCGCCGGTGACCGCGGAACGATCGCCGCCGGACTCGCGGATGACCGGGGCTGATTCGCCGGTGATCGCCGACTCGTCCACCGAGGCCACGCCCTCGACGACGTCGCCGTCACCGGGGATGATCTGCCCGGCCTCGACCACCACGTAGTCGCCGAGCTTCAACTCGATGGCCGGGATCTCGGTGTCGGCTCCGGCGTTGCCCGGCGCCCAGGAAGCGAGCCGCCGGGCGACCGTGTGCGTCTTGGTCTTGCGCAGTGTGGCGGCCTGCGCCTTGCCGCGCCCTTCGGCGACGGCCTCGGCCAGGTTCGCGAACACCACGGTCAGCCACAGCCACGCGGTGATCGACCAGGCGAAGATCGACGGATGCGCGATCGCGGAGTACGTGGTGAGCAGCGAGCCGACCTCGACCACGAACATGACCGGATTCTTCAGCTGCACCCGCGGGTCCAGCTTCTTGAGGGCGTCCGGCAGCGAGGTCCACAGCATCTTCGGGTCCAGGAACCCGCCGCCGATCCGGCGCGGCTGATCCGGCGACTGCTGTCCCGTCTGCGGGGCGATGGGTGTGGTGACGGCCATTACTGGAGTCCTTCAGCGAGCGGGCCCAGCGCGAGCGCCGGGAAGTAGGTCAGGCCGACGACGATCAGCACCACGCCCAGCAGCAGGCCGACGAACAGCGGCTTGTGCGTCTCGAGCGTTCCGGCGGAGGCAGGGGTCTGCTTCTGCTTCGCGAGGGAGCCGGCCAGCGCCCCGACGAAGACCATCGGCAGGAAGCGGCCGAGGGTCATCGCGACGCCGCCGGTCAGGTTCCAGAACTGCGTGTTGCCGTTCAGCCCCGCGAAAGCCGAGCCGTTGTTGTTGCCCATCGAGCCGTAGGCGTAGAGCACCTCGGTCAGGCCGTGTGGTCCGGCGTTGTTCATCGAGTTGCGCGCGCTCGGGACGGCCATGGCGATGCCGGTGAAGATCAAGACAACCGCCGGGGTGGCCAGGATGTAGAGCGCCGCGTACTTCATCTCGGCCGGGCGGATCTTCTTGCCCAGATACTCCGGGGTGCGCCCGACCATCAGACCCGCGATGAACACGGTGACGATCGCCAGGATCAGCATGCCGTAGAGCCCTGATCCGGTCCCGCCGGGCGCGATCTCCCCGAGCAGGATGTTGAACAGCGCCATCCCACCGCCGAGCGGAGTGAACGAGTCGTGCATCGAGTTGACCGCCCCGGTCGAGGTCAACGTCGTCGAGGTCTGGAACAAGGCCGAGGCAGGGATACCGAAGCGCACCTCCTTGCCCTCCATCGCGCCGCCGGCCAGCTTGGCCGCCGCGCCCCAGCCGCGCGCCTCCATCCACGTGGAGATCGCGGCGGAACCGGCCCAGATGATCCCCATCACCGAGACGATCGCGTAGCCCTGCTTGTGCGAACCGACCATCTTGCCGAAGGTGCGCGGCAGCGAGAACCCGATCACCAGCAGCAGGTAGATCTCAAGCCAGTTCGTCCACGCGTTCGGGTTCTCGAACGGGTGCGCGGAGTTGGCGTTGAAGACGCCGCCGCCGTTGGTCCCGATCTCCTTGATCGCTTCCTGCGAGGCGGTCGCGCCGGTGTACAGCGTCTGATGGCCGCCGGTGACCGTGGTGATCGTGTGCGGGTCGGCCAGCGACTGCACCACTCCGGAGGCGACCAGGACGATCGCCACCACGAACGAGAACGGCAGCAGCAGCCGCAGATTCAGCCGGGTCAGATCCACCCAGAAGTTGCCGACCCGATCGGTCTGCTTGCGCACGAACCCGCGGATCAGGGTCGCGACCACGCAGATACCCACGGCCGCGGAGATGAAGTTCTGCACCGCGAGCCCCGCGAACTGCGCGGTATACCCGAGGGTGTTCTCGCCCGAGTAGTTCTGCCAGTTGGTGTTGGTCACGAACGAGGAGGCGGTGTTGTACGCCAGGTTCGCCTGCATCGCGGGCATGCCCAGCGACATCATCAGGTGCGCCTGGAGTCTGAGGATCAGGTACAGCAGCAGCACGCCGACGACGGAGATCGCCAGCACCGAGCGGATGTAGACCGACCAGGTCTGGTCGGCCTCGCCGTCGACCCCGATCAGGCGGTACAGGAACTTCTCGATCCGCCAGTGCTTGGGCGAGGTGAGGATGTGCGCCATGTAGTCGCCCAGCGGACGGTAGGAGGCCGCCAGGGCGAGCACGAGGAGACCGGCCTGCAGCCAGCCGGCGATAGCCACGGACATCACTGCGCCCTCTCTGAGCCGTCGATCTCGCTGCGCTCGTTCTCAGGCATCAGAATTTCTCCGGTTTCACCAGCGCGACCACCAGGTACACGGTCAACGCGACGGCGACGACCAGGCCGATGACGTTGTCAGCGCTCAAGGCGCTCGACCCCCTTGACGACCAGGGCGAGCACGGCGAACACCGCGACGATCAGCACGACGGACACCACGTCGGCCACGGCAGACTCCTCGAGAGAACGGCGGTTTGCAGTCGGCCCCTGTCCGGAGCCGCATTGATGTAAGCGCCTTTTGAGCCGGCCTAGCGGTTTGCTCACGGGTTTCAAACGGCCGCCCGTGCAAACTCCACGCCGATCTGACGCCGCGCGCCCCGCGCGACGCCGCAGCGTCACCTTCCCGAGATCTCACGCGGTCGCCGACGTGCGTTATCCCACGTCAGAGAGTCGTCAGATTCGCACGTGCGGGTGTTAGAGCGCCGTCAGAATCCGCCCGCGGACAGCTGCCGCGTGCTGCAGTGGAACCATCTGCGCACCCGAGCGAAGGAGCGGCCGGTGTCCCATCTGGTCGGGCGCGTCGTGGTGGGCGTGCACGGCACGCCGGGCAGCCTCCAAGCACTGCGCTTCGCCGTCGGCCACGCCCGCGCCCTCGGCTCCACCCTCATCCCCGTCATCGCCTGGCAAGCCCCGGGCGGGGAATCCGCCGGGCGCCGCTATCCGCCCTTCCTGACCGAGCAGTGGGCCGACGCCGCCGAGCAACGCCTGCTCACCGCCTTCGACGAAGGACTCGGCGGACCGCCCGAAGACCTGCCCGTCCAACCGATGATCGTGCGCGGACCAGCCGGCCGGGTCCTGACCGCCATCGCCGACCGCGAGGGCGACCTGCTCGTGCTGGGCAGCAGCCGTCGCGGCCCACTGCACCGCGCCTACTACGGCTGCCCGCCCCAGTACTGCCTCAAGCACGCCGGCTGCACCGTCATGGTCGTGCCGCCCAGCAGGCTGGCCCTCGAGGTCGAGCGAATGCGCCACCGCTCCCGCAGCGCCCGGACGCGGCGAACAACAGCCAGGGCAGCAGACATCTCCTAACGGTATTCGCGCAGCCGCGGATACAGCCCGGCACCGACCAGCAGCAGCACCGCCGCTCCCGTCACGTAAGGCAGCCAGGCCCACACCTCAAGGACCCCCTGTCCGTCGGCGATCGCGGCCTGGAAGGCGTCCTCGTTGATCGCGATGATGTGGGTCAGTGCCTGGTCGTATTGGTAGTAGGCATAGTTCGACTCTCCCTGTTGAGTGCCGATGTCAACGGCGACCGCGCCGGGCAGATCACCCCGGTTCGCGTCGGCGCGAATGACCGCGTCGTCCTGCACGTAAGCCTCGAAGTCGCGCACCGTGGTCGCGGCGCCCTGCGCCTCGTCTGGGAAGGTGACGTTGTTCAGCTCAGTGCCCAGGAATCCACCGACCCTCACCTGCGCAACACTGTTCGCGCCGGAGTTCACTCGCAGGTGCGAGACAGCGGACTTCAAGCCGTCGTAGTAGGCGCCGGGGTCCGCTGCCGCGCCCGCCGCGTCCACTCCGGGCACCGCGGCGATCTGCGAAGCCTTGGCGAAAAAGCCGTTCTGCAACGCGGCGGTGGGGTCCAGCAGCCAGCGGCTCTCGTCCGCGTTCGCGTCATACGACACCGCCCGCGCGCGGGTCAGGGCGTTGATCGAGTCGAACGCGTCCTGTTTAGCGATCTTGAACTGCCCCGCCACGTGCCACAGCGCGACCGTCCCGGTGGCCGCGACCACGAGCGTGACCAGCGCTGCGGCGGCCAGCGCGGGAGCGAGTATCCGCCGGAAACGCCGCGCCAGGTACCAGTTCACCGCAGCCAGCGCAGCCAGCAGGAGGAGGCCGGCGACCAGCGCGAGCAGCGCGTAGGTCCGCGCGTCGCCGCGGTCCGCCGCGTACTGGTCGTCCACGCGGGCGCTGTCGGTCGCGGTGATCGCCGAGGCGATCGGAAGAATGCTGCTGTGCATCATCGAGGACGCTCTTTGATACGCGCTCAGTGCTTCGGCGGGCGGCTTGGCCGGAAACTGCGACTTCTGGCCCTGGTCGACGTAAAGCGCCTGGCCGATCAGCGCCTCGTATACGCCGAGCGCGTCGAGCAGCCGCGCGTACGGGTCCGCCAGCGCCACATTGGCCGCGATCTTCTGCAAGTCACGATCGGCGGCGGCCCGGTCCGACTCGTACGTACGCACCGACGCCGCCGCGTCCACCGACGCCGGCACCTCAACGGTCGGATGGAACCCGACCAGCAGCGCATCCGCCGCCTGCGCGTCCATGTCGTTGAGCCGGAAGTAGAGATCGTTGGTGGCGCCGACCTCGTCGGTGCTTGCCGCCATCGACGACAGCCCACCGCGGGCCGCCCCCGTCCCGGCGATCAGCACACCGACGAGAGCCCCCACCAACGCGCCAAGCAGAACCCCGGCGGCGATCAGACGCCGCGGCGTCTGATCCAGCGTCCGATGTGTCAGTCCCCGTAGGCCCGCGCTCGTGACGCGCGGAAGAGTGTCCATGCCGCGCACCATCCCGATACCGCCACCCCCGCGGCAAGAGACGCCGCCGAAACTCAACGCGCCTCAAACACCCGGCCCGCGGCAACTGACGAAACGCGGAGGCCCCGCAGGGCACCTGTATGAATACCGTCAGAACGGTTGCCGCCCAGCACCGCCGGGATTGACTTGAATACGTGAATACCCGCGCTACTGCGACCTGCTGCGGCAGCGGCATGCGCCGTGGCGACCGGCCGCCACGAAACAGTGCTCTGCGCGCCTAACGCCACCCTCCCCGAGCGCCACACAACCGATGCGCCCGCCACCGACCAAATTCGGCGCGTGATTTCCGCTGCCTTCGTCGCGCGCGGTCGGCCTGCGTGCAACGCATGTCCATACCGCTTGGCCGCACTCGCGACACACGTCACCGACGCGCTTGGCTCGGCAGTCTCGTGTGCGCGTGTGCGCGTGTGTGCGTGTGTGCGTGTGCGGCGACGGTCGCGTCGCGCGGGCCGATATTGTTCCGAGACCATGCACCGGGCACGACATCAGCCCGCGAAGGAGGATGCCGTGACCGACCGCCAGTACGCGACCACGTCGTCGCAGGATCAATCCACGCCGCACTCGTCGACGCCGCACGGTACGGGCACGCCCGGCGCGGCGCGGCTCGCACTCGTCGTCGGCGCGCTCGGCGTGGTGTTCGGCGACATCGGCACCAGCCCGATCTACACCCTGCAGACGGTGTTCAGCCCGAGCGATCCGCACCCGGTGCCGGTCAGCACGCAGAACGTGTTCGGCGTGGTGTCGCTGGTGTTCTGGTCGGTGGTGATCATCGTCACGGTCACCTATGTGCTGCTGGCGATGCGGGTCGACAACGACGGCGAGGGCGGCATCATGGCCCTGATCACCCTGGTGCGCCGGTCCGGCGCTCAGCACGGCCGGCGCGCCGCGCTCGTGCTGGCCGCGCTCGGCATCTTCGGCGCGGCGCTGTTCTTCGGCGACAGCATGATCACCCCGGCGATCTCCGTGCTGTCCGCCGTCGAAGGACTCAAGGTCGTCCAGCCCTCGCTCGGCCACCTGGTCGTGCCCATCACCGCGGTGATCATCGTGCTGCTGTTCCTGGTGCAGCGGCGCGGAACCGCGGCGGTGGGCCGAGTGTTCGGACCGGTGATGATCGCCTGGTTCCTGGCCATCGGGGCGTGCGGGGTGGCCGGGATCGCCGACCATCCCGCGATCCTCAAGGCCCTGTCACCCACCTACGCGCTCGGTTTCCTGGCCCGCCATTTCGGCACGGCGTTCTTCGCCCTGGCCGCGATCGTGCTCGCGGTCACCGGAGCCGAGGCGCTCTACGCCGACATGGGCCACTTCGGACGCCGCTCGATCACCCGCGCCTGGCTGATCCTGGTCTTCCCCGCGTGCATCCTGAGCTACCTGGGCCAGGGCGCGCTGATCCTGAAGGATCCGGCGAACCTCGCCAGCCCGTTCTTCCTGCTCGTGCCCGGCTGGGGACGGCTGCCCCTGGTGCTGCTGGCCACCGCCGCCACCGTAATCGCCTCCCAGGCGGTGATCACCGGCGCCTACTCGGTAGCGTCCCAAGCCGCGCAGCTGGGCTACCTGCCCCGACTGCGCATCGCGCACACCTCGGAGTCCACGATCGGCCAGATCTACGTGCCGTTCATCAACTGGCTGCTGATGGTCTCAGTGCTCACCCTGGTGTTCGCGTTCCGCAGCTCCGAGGCGCTGGCCTTCGCGTTCGGCATGGCGGTGACCGGCACGATCACCATCACGACCCTGCTGTTCTTCTACGTCGTGCGCGACAGATGGAGCACCCCGCGCTGGCTGCCGGTCACCGGCGCGAGCGCGCTGCTGCTCGTGGACCTGCTGTTCGTCGCGGCCAACCTGACCAAGCTCGTGCACGGCGCCTGGCTGCCGCTGCTGATCGGCCTGACCGCATTCACCGTCATGACCACCTGGCAGCGCGGCCGCCAGATCGTGACCGCCGAACGCGAGCTGCACGAGGGACCCCTGCGCGAATTCGTCGGCGAACTGCGTACTGAACAGGTCGCCACGCAGCGGGTTCCCGGCACGGCCGTATTCCTCAACCGCGGCAACCGCACCGCCCCGCTGGCCCTGCGCGCCAACGTCGAGCACAACCACGTGCGACACGAGCAGGTCGTGATCCTCTCCCTCGAGACCATGCCCGTACCCCGGGTCCCGCCGCACCAGCGGATCACCGTGGACGACCTCGGCTATAGCGACGACGGGATCACCCACGTCACGGCCCGGTTCGGCTATATGGAAACCCCCGACGTGCCCGCCGCCCTGGCGCTGCTCGACCCGGCCGCCACGGAGGGACGGCTCCACCTGGAGCAGGCCTCTTACTTCCTGTCCACCATCGAACTGCGCTCCGGGAAGTCACCGGCGATGGCTCTGTGGCGCAAACGGCTGTTCATCGCGACCTCCCACATCACCGCCGACGCCGCCGAATACTTCGGCCTACCGCGCGACCGCACCGTCATCATGGGCTCACACATCGAGGTCTAGAGCCGGCGCACGCGCACCGCAACGGCTCCCCCTGTCACTTCCCGTCCGACGCCTCCACGCGCACGCTTCCGCCGTGCGTCGATCCCGTCACCGTGATCACATGCGTCACCGGCACCCCCGGCACCGCACGCCGCGAAGCACTGTCGCGCACCCGTCCGCCGTGCCACGAGATCCCGCTCAGGTCCACCGCGACATGAGGAGGCACCGTCAGCCGCACGCTCCCGCCGTGCGTCGAGATTCGCAGCACACTGTGGCCACCTTCCGGCAGCCGCGCCACCGTGTAGTCCAGCCGCGCCGAGCCGCCATGCACATCCAACTCGATCACGCGCGGCACCAACCACGCGCCCTCCCGGACGAACCGCTGGCCGGCCACCTGCCACCGCACCACTTCCCCGTCCGCGGGAGCCGCCGGCGCGGGCGCGCGGACACTCGGCGCAGTAGGCGCGGCGACCGGCAGATCCGCCACCAGAGGCTGCAGATCCGCGAAGGTGCGCGCGGTCAGCGCACGCTCCACCCGGTCTTCGAGTTCCTCGATCTCCAGCCGACCGTCCGCCGCCGCGTCCCGCAGGATCTCCACCATCCGGTCCCGATCCGCATGCGAGACACGCAGCAGCCGCGGATCGCGCTCAGCCGCGCCGCCCGGCTCTTCGATGCTCATGACCACGTACCCTACGACGCCGATACGCCGCCAGCGTCATGTGCCTCGTGTGCCACAAGTCGTCCTACCTGCTTTTGCGCCTAGGCGGGTGGTCGCGTGCGCTCGCTGGGTGGGGTGGCTTCCGGCGTCTGGTCTGGACGTCGTGGAAAGGCTGTGGCAGATGCTGGATAGAGAGAAGTCCGCTCGCGGTGAGATGAGCTCCCGCGACTCGGCGAGGTACATCATGGCCCCAACCTCGACTGTGGCGTCCGCGACCGGCGCCGCCGGTGCGCTGCGCGCGTGGGCGTCGTCCACAGCGGGGCGCGCGGTCGAGGCCAGGCGCAGGCTGTTGAGGTTCGCGTTCTGCGGCCGGTATTCCACGGAGGACCGGCAGAACCCCGCCACCTCGTACGCGTGGCAGCACGATCAGGCCGAGGCGACCATCACCGGCGAGGGCGGGATCGTTGCAGGGTTCTTCGACCGCGGCCAGTCCCGCCAGCTGGCCTGGCACCTGCGTCCCGAGGCCGCGCGGCTGATCGAGGCGATCAAGGATCCGAACCGCGGCTTCGACGCGATCGTCATTGGGTCCTACGAGCGCGCGTTCTACGGCAACCAGGCCTCGCTGATCCTGCCGCTGCTGGAGAAGTACCGGGTCGCGTGTGGATGCCGGAGGTCGGCGGGCCGTTCACCTCCGGACACGACGAACTGGTCGCGCTGCTCGGCATCCTCTCCAAACGCGAGATCATCCGAGCCCGGGCGCGCACCGTCGGGGCGATGGCCGCGCTGGTGCGCGACTACGGCCGGTACGTCGTCGGCCGCCCCGCCTACGGCTACCGCCTGACCGCTACCGGACCGCACCTGAAGCCCCAGCACGCGCAGTGTGGCCGCAAACTACTGTGCCTCGAGCCAAACCCCGACACCGCACCGGTCGTCGCGTGGATCTTCCAGATGCGCCTGTAACGGCCACACGCTCGCCAGGATCACCCGCGCCCTCAACGACGCCGCGATCCCGTGCCCCTCCGCCGCCGACCCACGGCGCAACCCGCACCACCCCGCCATCGCCTGGCAGATCCCCGCCGTGCAGGCGATCCTCGGCAACCCCGTCTACACCGGCCATGCCGTGTGGAAGCGCGCCGTCACCGAACACGAACTGATCGACGAGGACAACCTCGCCACCGGCGCCGCCCAGCACGTGCGCCGCGTAGCGCCCGACCAGTGGGTCATCTCCCTGCGCCTCGCGCACGAGGCCCTCGTCAGTGAAGAACACTGTGCGGCCAATGCGCCAGGCGGATGGAAGGAACCTGGAACAACGGCGGTGCCGCCTACCGCTGTCGGCACGGGCACTCCAGCGCGAACAGCCCCGCAGGGCGGACCCCTAACGCGCACATCCGCGAATCCCACCTGCTCGCCCGCATGCCGCTACTCCACATCCGGCTCACCGCCAACCGTGCGCTGCCGACTACAGCGAAGGGGCCGGCAAGCGCCCCCGCCGCGCCGAACCGCAACCCTCGAGGTCGGTGGGAAGCTGCCGATCCGCATTATCGTCTGACCGCGTCCCGGGCACACGCGTCGGACACTGCACAAGAACGCAAAGACCCTTACAAGGACACGCGAGCAACGAGAGGAAAGCCCCAGCACAGCGGCGCGACGCCGCACAACAAGACACGAAGGAGGTGAGGCCCTGACCGATTCGACCCAGCGGCTGAGACGGGAGAACCCGACCTCAGACGCCGAAAAGGGCTGCCCGAAAATAGCTCTTCGCGGAGAAATATGTGTCCGAGGGGGGACTTGAACCCCCACGCCCTTAACGGGCACTAGCACCTCAAGCTAGCGCGTCTGCCATTCCGCCACCCGGACCTGGGTGTAACCGCAGGTTTCCGGTTTGTCCGGTCCCGCGTTGACGTGGAGAACAATACCAAAGATCGGCAGGCGTTGTGCACACGGTATCGAGCACGGGACGGCGGCGCGTCGCGACGTGATCGCCTAGGTCAGTCGGGCGGGGAGCGGGTCGGGGGCGGGTGGGAAGCGGGCCATGCACGGGGTGGTGCCGGGGGCGTGCGGGCGGGAGCGAAGGGGCGGCTGCGCGGGGGTATTGCCGGGGTCAGCGGGCGCGGCGGGGACGTGTCGGGCGGGTGTGGAA
>NZ_DASRGV010000257.1:0-19525 GCF_035650855.1 Actinocrinis sp.
GCAGGCCGAGACCGTGCAGGCTGAGGCAGCGCAGCAGCTCGACACCGGCACCGAGGTGACCTTCGCGTCGCTCGACCTGCCGAAGCCGCTGCTCGAGGTGCTCGGCGAGGCCGGAGTCGTCACCGCGTTCCCGATCCAGGCGGCGACCATCCCCGACGCGCTGGTCGGCCGGGACGTGCTCGGCCGCGGCCGCACCGGGTCCGGAAAGACGCTGGCCTTCGGGCTGCCGACGCTGACCCGGCTGGAGGGGCTGCGCGCCAAGTCGCGCAAGCCGCTGGCACTCGTGCTGGTTCCCACCCGCGAGCTGGCGATGCAGGTCGAGGACGCGCTGCGGCCGTATGCCAGGGCTATGCGACTGCGCATCCGCTCGGTATACGGCGGCGCGCCGATGCGTAAGCAGATTGACAATCTGCGGTACGGCGTCGAGCTGCTCGTGGCCACGCCCGGCCGGCTCTCCGACCTGATCGAGCAGGGTGAATGCGAGCTCGGCGAGGTCGACATCGCCATCCTCGACGAGGCAGACCAGATGTGCGACATGGGCTTCCTGCCGCATGTCTGCGAGCTGATGGACCAGGTCGCGGAGGGCGGGCAGCGGCTGCTGTTCTCGGCCACGCTGGACGGCGCGGTCGACGAGATCGTCAAGAAGTACATGAAGGACCCGGTACTGCACGAGGTGGACCCGCAGGCCGGTGTGGTCTCTACGATGAGCCACCACCTGCTGATGGTGACCCCGCAGCACAAGGCGAAGGTCGCGGCGCAGATCGCGGGTCGGCACGCCGCCGAGGCCGGCAACGGCGAGGCGCGTTCGATCTTCTTCGTGCGCACGCAGATGGCGGTCGACCGGGTGACCGAGCAGCTGCGCGACCGCGGCCTGCCGGCGGCGGGGCTGCACGGCGGGATGACCCAGGTCGCGCGCACCAAGACCCTTGAGGACTTCAAGGAGGGCCGCACCCCGGTCCTGATCGCCACCGACGTGGCCGCCCGCGGCATCCACGTGGACGGCATCGACCTGGTGGTGCACCTGGACCCGCCGCGTGACTCGAAGGACTACCTGCACCGGGCCGGGCGCACCGCGCGGGCCGGGCAGGCGGGCCTGGTCGCGTCGCTGGTCCTGCCGAAGCAGCGCAAGCAGGCGCAGCGGCTGATGGACGAGGCCGGCGTGACCGCTGAGGAGCTGGACGCGGCCCCGCTCGGCGCGGGCGGCAGGTGGGAGAAGGCCGGGAGCGCCCTGGCCGAGCTCACCGGCGCCCGCGAGGTGCCGGAGCCGGGCGACGTGCCGACGTTCATCCTCCCGGTGCGCGAGCGCGCATCGCGGTCGCGTGACGGACGCGACAGCCGCGGCGGCGACCGCTTCGGGCGCGACCGGTACAACCGCGCCGACCGCGACCGTCGCGACGGCGGGTTCGAGCGGCGTGACCGTTTCGACCGGCCGGAGCGGGACGGGCGCGGCGGCGAGCGTGACCGCGGCGAGCGCTTCGGGCGCGACCGGTTCGACCGGGGCGAGCGCGCGGACTCGCGTGGCGGCGCCCCCTTCCGGCGCGACTTCGACCGCGGTGGCTTCCACGGCCGCGACGGCGAGCGCGGCGGTTCCGAGCGGCCTGAGTTCCGCAGGGACGGCGAGCGGTTCGGGCGCGGCGAGCGGCGGGACGACTCGTTCGGGCGCCGCGACCGCGGGTTCGACGGCGGCCGCCCGCAGCGTGGCCTCGGCAGCGGCGAGCAGCGTACCGAGAACCGGCGCTTCGAGGGACGCGACGGGCAGCGCGGCGGCTTTGAAGGACGCGGTACTGAGGGACGCAGCTCGGAAGGGCGCGGCTTCGAAGGGCGCAGCTCGGAGGGACGCGGCTTCCAGGGGCGTCCGGAGGGACGCGACTTCGCCGAGCGCGGCGGCCGGGAGCAGCGGTTCGAGCGGCGCGGCTTCGAGAACCGCGGCGCTGAGGGGCGCGGCTTCGAGGGTCGCGGCACCGGCGGCCACGGTTTCCGGGACCGCGGACGCGACGAGCGCAGCGGCTTCGACCGCAACCGCGGCACGGGCTCCTTCCGCCAGGATGGCAAGCCCGGGCAGCGCGACGACCGGTACGGCCAGCAGGGAGACCGCCGACAGTTCGGCGGGCGTCCCGGCCAGGACCGGGACCGTGCGGCCCGGCGGCCCTCGAACTGACGCCGGTGGCGTGAGTCCCCGGGCGCGTCTGCCGGGGACTCACGCCTACCCCAGCTGAACCCCACACAGTGAGTCCCCGGGCGCGTGTGCCGAGGACTCGCGGGCTGGCTCAACTGAACAACAGCCTGAGCCCTTGGCACGACTAGCCAGCGGCTCCAGCACCGCCACCACGGCGTTCTAAGCCGAACCAGAACCCCGCAGCCTTCGGGCCGTGGGGTTCTGTGCGTTTCGGGTCCGCACTAGTGACAGAATTTGAAATCTGTCATTCGATAGTTGTACGGTATCAGTGCAGGGCGCGCAGGGGCGCGTCCGGAGCGGGAGTGATGACATGAACAAGCGTCAACTGGGAACCACCGGTCCGCGGTCCTCCGAGCTCGGCCTCGGCATGATGGGCATGTCCGCGCTGTACGGCGCCGCCGACGACGCCGAGTCGATCGCCACCGTCCACGCCGCCCTGGACGCCGGGGTGACCCTGCTGGACACCGGCGACTTCTACGGCATGGGCGACAACGAGCTGCTGCTGCGCGAAGCGGTGCGCGGGCGCAGCCGCGAGGACTTCCTGATCAGCGTGAAGTTCGGCGCCCAGCGTGCTCCGGACGGCTCGTGGCTCGGCTACGACGCCCGGCCGAGCGCCGTCAAGACCTGGCTCTCCTACTCGCTGCGCCGGCTCGGCACCGACTACATCGACGTCTACCGCCCGGCGCGGCTCGACCCGAATGTGCCGATCGAGGACACCGTCGGCGCGATCAAGGAGATGATCGACGCCGGGTACGTGCGGCATGTCGGCCTCTCGGAGGTCGGCGCGGACACGATCCGGCGCGCGCACGCCGTGCATCCGGTCGCGGACCTGCAGATCGAGTACTCGCTGTTCTCCCGCGGCATCGAGGCGGAGATCCTGCCGACCGTGCGCGAGCTCGGCATCGGCATCACCGCGTACGGCGTCCTGTCCCGCGGCCTGCTGTCCGGGCACTGGTCCGCCGCCCGCCCGACCGACCCCACGGACTTCCGCGCGCACTCGCCGCGCTTCCAGGGCGAGAGCCTGGACCGGAACCTGGACCTGGTCGAGGCGCTGCGTAAGGTCGCCGAGGACAAGGGCGCGACCGTAGCGCAGCTGGCGATCGCGTGGGTCGCCGCGCAGGACGAGCTGATCGTGCCGCTGGTCGGCGCCCGGCGGCGGGAGCGGCTGACCGAGGCGCTCGGCGCGCTGGACGTGCAGCTGACGCCGGCCGACCTCGCCGCGATCGAGGCCGCAGTTCCGGCCGGGGCGGCCAGCGGCGACCGGTACGCTGCGGCGCAGATGGCGATGCTCGACAGCGAGAAGTGAGCGCGGCGGTCCGGCCGCGAGGATGTCTAGTGCCCCGCCGCGACCCTCGTGCGGTCGCGGCGGGACGAGGAGGAGGCCCGCAGCGATGGCGGCGGAGACGTTGACCCGGGATCGGGTGCTGGACGCGGCGGAGGACACGCTGCGGCGGTTCGGCCCGGGCAAGACGACCGTGGTGGACGTCGCGCGGGCGCTGGGCGTGAGCCACGGCACGGTGTACCGGCATTTCGCGTCGAAGGCCGACCTGCTGGACGCGGTGCTCGGGCGCTGGCTCTCCCGGATGAACCCACCGCTGGCCGCGATCGCCGCGGAGGACGGGCCGGCCGCGGAACGGCTGCGGCGTTTCCTGCTCACGCTCATGGGGTTCAAGCACGAGAAGGCGCGCACCGACCCGGATCTGTTCGCCGCGTACGGGCTGGTCTCCGCGGATGCGCGAGCCGTGACCATCGAACACGTCGAGGAGCTGAACGCGCTGGTCGCGCAGATCGTCGCGGACGGCATGGAACGGGGCGAATTCGCACCCGGCGATCCCGCGCAGGTGGCGCGTGCCGTCTGGGCCGCGACCACCCGGCTGCATCACCCGGCGCACGCCGCCGACTGGCTGACCGAGCCGCCAGAGGCGACGTTCGAAGGCCTGTGGAAGCTGTTGCTCTCGGGACTCTCCGCCCGTTGATTTCCGCAGGCCAGAAGCCCTTTTTTCGTCGCTAGGAACGTTTGTTCGAACCGCCCGTGGGTAGGTATCAGAAGTCAGCGACGGAACCATCGGGGAGAGGTATTTCCGTGACCGACAAGGGCTTCGAGGACGGCGGCCGGGCAGCCGCGAAGAAGGCGGGCTGGGTGCGGGTTCGGCTGACCGCGCCCCAGGAGAGCAACGGTCCGCGCGGTGTGTCGCTGACCGAGGGCGAACTGGTGCTGCGCGCCGACCGGGTGGCGGTGGACGAGGAGAACCTGGTCTTCCTGTGCGCCGACGAGGTGGTCTTCCGGCTGGACCGCCGCTATTTCAGCGCGCTGACCTGGTTCGTGGACCGGCCGACCTTCGGCGAGTGGCTGCGCTCCCGGCGCAAGCAGTACCCGAACTCGCACACGCGCTGGTCGCAGGATGAGCGCTCCCGGCTGGCCGAAGAGGTCGGCTCCGGCTTCGGCTGGGAGCGGATATCGGACCTGCATGGACGCACCATCCACGCGGTACAGCGCGAAGCGGTACGTGACGGTTTGGTCGCTGCCGAGGCATTTCCGCGTCCTGGCGTCGGGTAACGGCGCAGCTCACGAGTGACTGCATCGGCTAAGGGCGCCAATCGGTGCCTTTGCGCTTAGGGACGTCGGACGGCGCGGTGGTCTGCTTGACCTGGAGCGCGCTCCAGGTCGCAGACTGCTGTGCATGAGCACGACGACCTATTCAGTCGGCGAGGTGTCGGCACGCACCGGCTTCAGCGTCGACACCCTGCGTTATTACGAGCGGCTCGGCCTGATCGAGCCGGTGGAGCGATCGGTCGGCGGCCGGCGGAGGTACCGGGAGGAGGACGTCGGCTGGCTCGACTTCGTCTCCTGCCTGCGCGATACCGGCATGCCGGTCGAGCGGATGCGCCAATTCGCCGAGCTGTGCCGCGACGGCGAGCACACGGTGCCGGAGCGGGTGGACCTGCTCGCGGCGCACGGCCACCGGGTCGAGGCGGAGATCGAGTCGCTGCGCACGAAGCTGGAGGCGATCCGCCACAAGATCCAGTACTACGAAGGCGTCCTCGCGCTGCGCGACGGCCAGGGGCCGGATCAGGGCAGCGCGGATCAGGGCGGGCCGGAAGCCGGGGAGCCAAGCGAGGAAGGACGACGGGCATGAGGTATCGCGAATTCGGCACGACGGGGCTGACGGTCAGTGAGATCGGGCTCGGCGCCTGGCAGTTGGGCAACGCGAAGGACTGGAACGGCCCGGACGAGCAGGAGTCGCTGGCCATCATCGGCGCCGCGCTCGACGCCGGGGTGACCTTCTTCGACACGGCGCCGAACTACGCGGCCGGCCGCAGCGGCGAGCTGCTCGGCCGCGGGCTGCGCGGGCACCGGGACGAGGTGGTGGTGTGCACCAAGTTCGGGCACACGCCGCAGGGCCCGGACTTCGCCCCAGAATCGCTGCGCGGCTCGGTGGAACGCAGCTTGCGGCAGCTCCAGACCGACGTGATCGACATCCTGTTGATCCACAGTCCGCCCCCGGAGCTGTACGACGGTCGGCGCACTCCGCACTACGAGCTGCTCGAAGATCTCCAGCGGGAAGGGCTGATCCGGGCCTACGGCGCGTCGCTGGACTGGCCTGACGAGATCGACACCGTGCTGGAGACGACGCAGAGCAAGGCGCTGGAGGTCTACCTGTCCGTCTTCCACCAGGAGCCGTGGGAGGCGGTCGAGCGCGCCGGGGCCGGCGGGGTCGGCAGCGTAGTGAAGGTGGCGCTCGAGTCCGGTTGGCTCGCCGGGAAGTACGACGCGAACTCGGTCTTCTCCGACGTGCGCGCCCGCTGGACTCCCGAGCAGCTGCAGCGGCGCGCCGCGCTGACCGCCCGGTTCCTCGAACTGGTGCCGCAGGGCTGGACGCCGGTGCAGACGGCGCTGCGGTTCGTGCTCGCGAACTCGGGCGTCGCGACGGTGATTCCGGGCACGAAGAGCATCGCGCAACTGGAGACGAGCCTGCGGGCCGCCGAGGGCGACTTGCCCGAGGACGTGCTCGCGGGGCTTCGGAAGCTCTACGCGGAGGAGATCGCGGGCGATCCGGTCGGCTGGTAGACGGCGCTAGAGGGCGGCCGGCGCCGGTACGACAAATCGCGCGTTCACGCCGGAGAGCACGGCCGCTGGCTATGCTGGAGACATGGGGCCGACGGATCAATATGTTGCGCTATGAACGAGTGCCCTGATACCCGTGCCTGCGGCCGGCTCACCGGCCGGGTGGGCACGCCGTTTGAACAGTACCGGTCGGGATACATGCTTTGAAACGGTCGGGGCGGTCCGAGCGGGCGAGGCGAGTGGGGAAGTGGCGGTGCGTTGGTGAGTAGCCGGCCTCTTCGCCCGCGCCGTGGCGACGGCTCCGATCCGGCGGACTCTCCCGACTCGGCGAAGAGCACTGCCAAGAGCACCGCCAACCCTGGCCCCTCGACGCGCTCCGGCTCCGCGAAAGGCGCCGCCTCCGGCGCCAACGGCCGGGTCTCCGGCACCGCGGCGGCCAAGTCGCGCTCGGCCGGCGCGCTGGCCGGCACCCGGAATCTGGCCAGGCAGCGGGCGCTGGCCGAGAACAACGCGGACGCCCTGGTCAACCTGCGCTTGCGGCTCGCCGCGGCGTACGCGTGGCGGATCCTGGTCGTGGGAGCGGCGGTCTATGTCGCGTACCTGCTGCTGCTGCGGTTCGAAGTGGTCGGCATCGCGCTCTTCCTCTCCCTGGTGTTCACCGCGCTGCTGCGGCCTTCGGTCAACATCACCTCACGCTGGATGCCACGCTCGCTGTCGGTGCTGGTGTCCATGGTCGGCAGCCTCGCGGTGATCGGCGGTATTTTCACGCTGGTCGGCACGACGGTCGCGGACGAGAGCAGCAGCCTGAGCCACGAGTTCAGCGGCGGCCTCGACCGGATCGAGCGCTGGCTGGAAGGCTCGCCCTTCCACGTCAACCCCTCGGCGCTGACCGGGCTTCAGGGCAAGATCACCTCGTTCATCTCCAGCCACCGCTCGACGCTGATCAACCAGGCGCTGAGCGGTGCCAGCCGCGCGGTGGAGATCCTCACCGTGCTCGCACTGGCAGTGTTCTGCTCGATCTTCTTCACGAATTCCGGCGAGCAGATGTGGCGCTGGTTCACGGTGCAGTTGCCGGGCGAGTCGGGAAGCACCTGGGACCGGGCCGGGCGCGCGGCGTGGAGCACCTTCTCTGGGTACACCCGCGGCGTGATCATCGTCGCGGCCACCAACGCGGTGATGGTGGGGATCTCGCTGTATCTGCTGAAGGTGCCGCTCGCGCTGCCGCTGACGCTGCTGGAGTTCTTCGCCTCCTTCGTCCCGCTGGTCGGCTCGCCGGTGGCGATGGCGGTGGCCACGGTGGTGGCACTAGCCGGGCGCGGCGTGGTGACCGCGATCATCGTGCTGGTGCTGATCGTGGTGTTCGGCCAGATCGAGGGCCATGTGCTGCAACCGCTGGTGATGGGCTGGGCGGTGCGGCTGCACCCGGTGGTGGTCGCGATCTCGGTCATTGCGGGTACCGTGGCCGCGGGCCTGATCGGCGCGGTGGTGGCGGTGCCGCTGGTGTCGATCGCGTGGTCGATAGTGCGCGAGCTGCGCACCGAGCCGGAACCGGACGTCGAAGTCGACGTCGGGGCACCGGACGAACCCTCCTGACGCCGCGCCACGAATGCGTGAGACGACGGGCGAGCACGGCCGAAAAAGCATGGTGGCGAAACCGCAAGTCGGTTTTAGCATGGCGGCGTGATAGCAGCCGACCGCATCCTGCCGTTCCTGCTGACGGCGATCGTCATCATCCTGGCGCCCGGTCCCCAAGTGCTGTTCGTCGTCGGCCGCGCGCTCGCGTACGGCAGGCGGACGGCGGTCTCGACGGCGGCCGGCGGAACCTTCGGCGCGTACGTGCAGGCGATCCTCGTGGCGCTCGGACTCGGCACGCTGGTCGAGCGGTCGGCGGTGGTCTACGCCGCACTGAAACTGATCGGCGCCGCGTACCTGGTCTTCCTCGGCGTCAGGGCGTACCGGCACCGGCACGCGCTCGGTACGAGCCTGCGGCAAGGCGCGGAAGCTGTCGAAGGCACGGCGGAAGACGAGCGCGGCGATGCGGCTGACCAGCCGGGAGCGCGGTCAGGCAAGCCGGTTACCGGTCTGCGCGCCGCTCGGCAGGGCGTGCTGGTGGGGCTGACGAACCCGAAGGCGGCGGTGTTCTTCGGCGCGATCCTGCCGCAGTTCGTCGACCGGGCGCGCGGCGACGTGCCGCTGCAGATGATCCTGTTCGCGACGATGTTCTCGACCATGGCGCTGATCTGCGACAGCAGCTGGGGCCTGGCCGCCGGGACCGCGCGCGACTGGTTCGCCCGCTCGCCGCGCCGGCTCGCGATGGTCGGCGGAGCCGGAGGGCTGGCGATGGTGGGCCTCGGCGTCGGGATCGCCGTGACCGGCCGCAAGGACTGAGGCTGACGACGTTGACCGAGCCGGCTCTCGACCAGCCGTGGCGCGTCATCCGCCAGGACGACAACGGCAATCGGTACCTCGTCGGCCGCCACTCAACGCGCGAGGAGGCCGAGCGCGTGATCGCGCGGCTCGAAGCCGGCGGGCACAAACAGCTCTACTGGATCGAGGGCGAGCCGGAAGCTCCGGTGGTGGGCCAGTAGTCGTCGAGTCGGGCGATTCGGTGCGGCGGGGCTGGCGGGTCCGCGGCCGGTGTCCGTGAGAAGCGGGGCGCGGGAGCGGGCTGAACGTGCCCGGCCACCTTCGTGAAAGTCCCGCGCGCGATGTTGTGCGGATGTCCGGACGCCTCCCAGGGCGTCAACACCGGCGTCACACAGGCGTCCGTTCCGGCGAACTCCTCCGCCCACTCGTCACGCGATCGCGACGCGAAGGCCTGCGTGAAGAGGCGCCGCATTTCCTCCCACGTCGCGCGATCGTGCTGCCGGGCCGGATCGATGCGGTCCGCCAGCCCCAAGCGGTCCACGAGCTGCGCGTAGAACTGCGGCTCCAACGCGCCGACGGCGACGAACCGGCCGTCCGCACACGCGTAGGTCGCGTAGAAGGGCGCTGATCCGTCGAGCAGGTTCTCTCCGCGGTGCTCCTGCCAGAGGCCGCGGGCCCGCAGGCCGTGCAGGATGCCGGTGAGCATCGCGGCACCATCGGTCATCGCCGCGTCCACGACCTGCCCGCGTCCGGACCGCTCGCGCTCCACCAGCGCGGCCAGGACACCGACCGCGAGCAGCATCCCTCCCCCGCCGAAGTCCGCCACGTAGTTCAGCGGCGGGGACGGCGGCCCGTCGAACGGTCCGAGCGGTTCGAGCGCGCCGGCGATCGCCAGGTAGTTGATGTCGTGGCCCGCGCGGGACGCCAGCGGCCCGTCTTGTCCCCAACCGGTCATCCGCGCGTAGATCAGGCGCGGGTTGCGCTTCAGGCACTCGTCCGGGCCGAGGCCGAGCCGCTCCATCACCCCGGGACGGAAGCCCTCTATCAGCACGTCGGCGCGTGCGGCCAGGTCGAGCGCGGTTTCGACGTCCTGCGGGAGCTTCAGGTCGAGCGCGGCGACGGACCGGCCGCGGTCGAGCGGGTCGCCGGGATGCGGTTCGGCGGTCGGTCCCCGGTCGGCCGGGTTCGTGATGCGCAGCACGTCGGCGCCGAGGTCGGACAGCAGGGTGCAGGCGAAGGGGGCCGGGGCGAGGGAGGCGAATTCCAGGACGCGGATTTCGGCCAGCGGGCCGGTCGGGCCAGTCGTCATGCTGCGAGCTTAGAGGGCGTATTTGGGCGGCAACCGATGCTGATTACGTACGATTCGATCCGTGAGCGGTGAGCACGCTACGCGGGAGAACGGCGCCCTTGAGCCGATGGGTTTCACCCGGTGGGCTGCCGCGCATCACGTTCGCGCGGCGTTGGTCGGAGCACGGCGGCGGGGTGTGGATGTGGCGCCGCTGCTTGAGCACGCCGGAATCGAGCCCGAGGTACTGGCCGGCGGGAACGGTCGGGTCCCCGCTGCGCAGTTCGTCGCGCTGACCAAGGCGCTGTGGGCCGCGCTCGACGATGAACTGCTCGGGCTGTGCTCGGGGCCGCTGCGGGTCGGCACCTTCGCGATGATGGCGCACGCCGTGGTGCATTGCAGCCCGGATCTGCGCACCGCGGTCCGCCGCGCCGACCGGTTCTACCGGCTGTTCCCGGCCGGGCCGCGCTTTTCGCTGTCCGAGCGCGACGCGGTCGCGCGGGTGGAGTTCGATCTGTCCGACTACGACGACCCGGACAGGTTCGCCGCGGAGTCGCTGCTCATCGTCTGGCACCGCTCGGCCTCGTGGCTGATCCGCCGCCGGATCGGGCTGCACGAGGTCGAACTCGGCTATCCCGCACCACCGCACGCGCTCGAGTACGGCCTGCTGTACGGCACGACCTGCCGGTTCGACGCCCCGGTCACCGCGGTCAGCTTCGATCGCGCGCTGCTGGACCAGCCGGTCGTGCAGGACGAGGCGGCGCTGCGGGCGTTCCTGCGGCGCGCGCCCTGGGACATCCTCGCCCGGATGGATTACGGGCAGGAGGTCTCGGCGCAAGTCAGGCGGCTGCTGAACCAGGCGCTCGGCGAGCCCGCGGTGCTGCCGGGCCCGGAGCAGATCGCGGCGCGGCTGGCCATCAGCCCGCAGACGCTGCGCCGCAAGCTGGCGGCAGAGCAGACCAGCTTCCAGCGGGTGCGCGATCAGCTGCGGCGGGATGTTGCGGTCTCCGCCCTGGTGCGCGGGGACGCCTCGATCGAGGAGCTGTCCGAGCGCCTCGGATTCTCCGAGCCGAGCGCGTTCCACCGGGCCTTCCGCCGCTGGACCGGCGCGACGCCCCGTACGTATCAGGGCTCCTATCAGGGGACGCGTACCGATGCCGCCGCACCCTTGTGACCCTCCGCTGTGACCCTCTGCCGCTGACGTGCGGACGACCGGACCTCCAGAAGCGCTAAAGCATCCGCTGCGGTCAGGAACACTGAGCGGCTGGGTCATGCGTTTTTGTAGGGCACCGCGCCTACCGTGACAGGTATGACCGATGCACTGATCTTCGATGCGGTACGCACACCGCGCGGCAAGGGCAAGCGCGGGTCGCTGCACAGTGTGAAGCCGGTGTCCCTCGCCTCGGGGCTGCTGCGAGGGCTGGCCGATCGCACCCACTTGGACACCTCCGCCGTCGACGACGTCGTGTTCGGCGTCGTGTCCCCGGTCGGCGAGCAGGGTTCCGACATCGCGCGGATCGCGGTGCTGGCCGCGGGCTGGGACCAGAGCGTGGCGGGGGTGCAGCTCAACCGGTTCTGCGCGTCCGGCCTTGAAGCGGTGAACATGGCCGCCGCGAAGGTCGCCTCGGGCTTCGAGGACCTGGTGGTGGCCGGCGGGGTCGAGTCCATGTCGCGGGTGCCGATCGGTTCGGACGGCGGCGCCTGGATGGCGGACCCGGAGACCGCGTTCGCGGTGAGCTTCGTCCCGCAGGGCGTGTCCGCCGACCTGATCGCGACCCTGGAGGGCTTCAGCCGCGCGCAGGTCGACGGCTTCGCGGTGCGCAGCCAGGAGAAGGCCGCCAACGCGCAGGACAAGGGCTACTTCGAGCGCTCCATCCTGCCGGTCGTGGACCAGAACGGCACGGTGCTGCTCGCGGCGGACGAGACGATCCGCCCGGAGACCACGCTGGCCGGGCTGGCGGCGCTCAAGCCCTCGTTCACCCTGCCCGGGGAGTTCGGTTTCGACTCGGTGGCGATCGACCGCTACCCGCAGGTGGAGCGGATCGACCACGTGCACCACGCGGGCAACTCCTCGCAGATCGTGGACGGCGCGGCGGCGGTGCTGATCGGCAGCCGCGAGGCGGGTCGGCGGCTCGGGCTCAGGCCGCGGGCCCGGATCGTGGCGACCGCCTCGATCGGCACCGAGCCGACGATCATGCTCACCGGACCGGCGCCCTCGGCGCGCAAGGCGCTGGACCGGGCCGGGCTCGCGGTGGACGACATCGACCTGTTCGAGGTGAACGAGGCGTTCGCCGCCGTGGTGATGAAGTTCTGCCGGGATCTTGGCGTGGACGAGGAGCGGGTCAACGTCAACGGCGGCGCGATCGCGCTCGGGCATCCGCTCGGCGCGACCGGGGCGATGATCCTGGGCACCCTGCTGGACGAGCTTGAACGCCGCGACCTGCGGCGGGGGCTGGCGACGCTGTGCGTCGGCGGCGGTATGGGCGTAGCGACGATCATCGAGCGGGTGTGACTGTGAGCCAGAACACTGAGACCCAGGGCGGCGGCGCGGACCAGGGAGGGGCCGGGTCGGCCGAGGTCGGCATCCGCTACTCCCGCGACGCGGACGGCGTCGTCACGCTGACGATCGACCAGGACGGTCCGGTCAACGTGATGAGCGGGGACTTCCGCGTCGCGCTCGGCGCGGCGGTCGACCGCCTTGAGGCGGAGCGCGACTCGATCCGCGGGGTGGTCGTGACCTCGGCGAAGAAGAGCTTCTTCGCGGGGGCCGACCTGCGCGAGCTGGTGCGGGTGACCAAGGCCGACGCGGGCGAGTTCGCCCGTCAGGTGGAGTTGGTCAAGTCGCATCTGCGGCGGCTTGAACGGCTCGGCCGGCCGGTAGCGGCCGCCGTGAACGGCAGCGCGCTCGGCGGCGGCCTGGAGATCGCGCTGGCCTGCCACCATCGCGTCGTGCTTGACCGCGACGACGTCCGGCTCGGCTTCCCCGAGGTCACGCTCGGGCTGATCCCCGGAGCCGGCGGCGTCGTGCGGACCGTGCGGATCATGGGCGTCCAGGCCGCGATGCCACTCATCGTCGAGGGCAAGCAGCTGCGACCGGCTGCGGCGCTGAAGGCCGGATGGGCCGACGAGCTCGCGTCAGACCTCGACGACCTGCTGGCGAAGGCCCGCGTGTGGGTCCTGGAGCATCCGGACGCCGGGCAGCCGTGGGACGCCAAGCCCGGCGCCGTCGGCGTCAAGGACCTGAAGCCGATGGACCCGAACTCGTACAGCCTGCTGGCCGCCGCGACCGGGGCGCTGCGCAAGCAGACCCACGGCACCATGCCGGCGCCGGAGAAGGCGCTGGCCGTGATGGTCGAGGGCGCGCTGCTCGACTTCGACACCGCGCTCGAGGTCGAGGGCAGGTACTTCACCGAGCTGGCCACCGGGCAGATCGCGAAGAACCTGATCAACACGTTCTTCTTCCAGCTGAACGAGGTCAAGGCGGGCGGCTCCCGGCCGCGAGTCCAGGAGGAGCGGGTCCAGGAGAAGCACCGAACCGCGAAGGTGGCTGTGCTCGGCGCGGGGATGATGGGTGCGGGCATCGCGCAGGTCACCGCGGTCGCAGGGATCGACGTCGTGCTCAAGGACGTCAGCGCCGAGGCGGCCGAGAAGGGTAAGTCCATGGTCGCCAAGCAGCTCGACGCGCAGGTCGCCAAGGGCCGCCTGAGCGCGGAGCAGCGCGACGCGGTGCTCTCCCGGATCGCGACCACGACCGACTACGCCGACCTCGACGGCTGCGACCTGGTCATCGAGGCCGTATTCGAGCAGCGCTCGGTGAAGAACGAGGTCAACGCCGCGGCGGAGGCCGCCGCGCGGCCGGACGCGGTGATCGCGTCGAACACCTCGACGCTGCCGATCACCGGCCTGGCCGAGGCGGTGCCGGATCAGGGCCGCTTCATCGGGCTGCACTTCTTCTCCCCGGTGCCGAAGATGAAGCTGGTCGAGATCATCCGCGGGGCGAAGACCTCGGACGCGACCCTCGCGCGGGCCTACGACTACGTGCTGCAGATCGGCAAGACCCCGATCGTGGTCAACGACTCGCGCGGCTTCTACACCTCGCGCACCTTCGGCACGTACATCAGCGAGGGCGTCAGGCTGCTGGCGGAGGGCGTGCCCGCGGCGCTGATCGAGAACGTGGCGAAGAAGGCCGGCCTGCCGGTCGGGCCGCTGGCCGTGCACGACGAGGTGAGCCTCACCCTCTCCCTCAAAGTGCGCGACCAGACCCTCGCCGACCTCAACGAGGCGTCGGAGAACCCCGAGGCGGCGGCCAGGGTCAAGGAGCTGGAGAACGACCCGGCGTTCCGGGTCATCGAAGAACTCGTGCGCGACCACGACCGGCCCGGCAAGGCTGGCGGCGCGGGGTTCTACGACTATCCGGCGGACGGGCCCAAGCGGCTGTGGCCCGGCCTCGCCGAGCGCTACGGCAAGCCGGACGGCGGCGGCGTGAGCGAGCAGGACCTGCGTGACCGGCTGCTGTTCATCCAGGCGGTGGAGACGGTCCGCTGTCTGGAGGAGAACGTGCTCACCTCGATCCGGGACGCGAATCTGGGCTCGATCTTCGGCATCGGATTCCCGGTGTGGACCGGCGGCACGGTGCAGTTCGTCAACGGATACGGCGTCGAGGAGTTCACCGCGCGGGCCGACTACCTGGCCGACCTGTACGGCGAGCGGTTCCGGCCGCCGCGCCTGCTACGCGAGAAGGCCGCGCGCCGCGAGTCGTTCTGATTCGCCGCTTGCGACCACGTACGACCGTGCGCGGCCGCGCCGGGTCCGACGGGACCGGCGCGGCCGCGCACGTCGTCGGCGATGCGCTGCGGGACGCCCTCGTCCGTTTTTCGTTGGACGCCGAAGCGTCCGGCTGATGGACTGCCCGCATGACGACGATCAACGACAAAGCAGAGCAGTTCCACGCGCTGCACCGGCGCGGCGAGCCGGTGATCCTGGCGAACGCCTGGGACGTGGCCAGCGCGTGCGTCGTGCAGGACGCGGGGGCCAAGGCGGTCGCGACGACGAGCGCCGGAGTGGCGTGGAGCCTCGGCGCCCCGGACGGCGACCGGCTCGACCGCGAGAGCGCGCTGGCGCTGATCGCCAGGGTCGCGCGGGCGGTGCACGTGCCGGTCACCGCCGACATCGAGGAAGGCTTCGGCGCGACCCCGGCAGACGTCGCCGAGACGATCCGCGGCGTGCTGGCCGCGGGCGCGGTCGGCGTCAACATCGAGGACGCGCTGCACGTTCCGAGCGACGATGGCCCGCTGCGCGCGGTCGCGGATCAGACGCGGCGGATCGCGGCGGCGCGGCAGGCGGCCGCGGCGGCAGGCGTGCGGCTCTTCATCAACGCCCGCCTCGACACCTACCTGCTTTCCGTCGGCGACCCGGACGGGCGGCTGGACGCGACCCTGGAGCGCGCGGCGGCTTATGTGGCCGCCGGGGCGAGCGGCGTCTTTGTGCCCGGCGTCGTGGACCCGAAGACCGTCGCGGCGCTCGCGGACGGCATCGACGCTCCGCTCAACGTGCTGACCGGACCCGGCGCTCCGCCGATCCCGGAACTCGCGGCCCTCGGCGTCGCGCGCGTCAGCCTCGGCTCGTCCATCGCCTCCGCGGCGTACGGGCTCGTGCAGCGGGCCACCCGTGAAGCTTTCACAACGGGGACGTATGAGGCGATCAGCGCGCCGCTCGACTACGGGACGCTCAACAAGCTGATCGCGCAGAGCGTGCGCGCGCAGTAAAACGCAGGTCAGCGTGGGTGCAGCGGCGCAGTCGCGGCGCGTGCGCGGATCGACGCGAAGCGGATCGGGTGCTGCCGGCCGGTCGGCTCGATGCAGAGTGCGGCTGCATCGCGCCGACCGGCCGGGACCCGGTCGGCGGGGCCGCGATACGGTGCGGCCCGGAGGCCGTGAGGCTGATCGACGTGCGGGTCGGGGCCTCGTCTCGGGCACTGGGCTCTTTCGGTGCCGGTTCTGCCGAGTTTCCGGTTCGTTGCCGAACATTTCGGAACCTCGCTCGAATGTTATCGCCGATTCACGGTGGGCCACAAGAGGCCCGCGCCGCCCTTGGGTTCGGGGGGCGGGCGGTTCCGCGACGGTGCATTGGCGTTACCATGCCTGCCATGAGCCCAGCAGAGGTCACGTCCCAGCAGGGGGGACCGTCCGGCGACGGTGCGGCGACCCTGGCCGAAATCGCCCGAGCGGCGGGAGTGTCGACTCCGACAGTTTCGAAAGTGCTCAACGGGCGCGCCGACGTCGCGCCCTCCACGCGGGTGCGCGTCGAGGAGTTGCTGCGCCAGCACGGATACAGCCGGCGGCGCGGCAGCGGGCAGCCGTCCGCGCTGCTGGACCTGGTCTTCCACGAGCTGGAGAGCCCGTGGGCGATGGAAGTCATCCGCGGGGTGGAGAACGTGGCCCGCGACACCGGCCTGCACGTCGTGCTCTCCGAGTCGGCCGGGCGGCTCAGCCCCGGGCAGACCTGGGTGGACGGGGTGCTGGCGCGGCGGCCGACCGGCGTGATCCTGGTGCTCAGCAACCTGGATCCGGGCCAGCGCGCCCAGTTGACCAGCCGCGACATCCCGTTCGTGGTGATGGACCCGGCCGGCGACCCCGGCGAGGACGTGCCCTCGGTGGGCGCGACCAACTGGCACGGCGGGCTGGCCGCGACCCGGCATCTGATCGAGCTCGGCCACCGGCGCATCGGCGTGATCGGCGGTCCGGGCCGGATGATGTGCAGCCGGGCCAGGATCGACGGCTACCGCGCCGCGATGGACACCGCCGGGCTGCCGATCGATCCGCAGCTGATCCGGGAAGGCGACTTCCACCACGAGTCCGGCTACTCGCTCGGACTGGAGTTGCTGCGGATGCGGGACCGGCCCACCGCGATCTTCACCGGGAACGACCTGCAAGCGCTCGGCCTGTACGAGGCGGCGCGGGAGCTGGGCCTGGTCATTCCGCGGGACCTGAGCGTCGTCGGCTTCGACGACCTGCCGATCACCCGGTGGATCGGGCCGCCGCTGACCACGGTGCGCCAGCCGCTGACCGAGATGGCCGAGGCGGCGGCCCGGCTGGTGATCGATCTGAGCCGGGGCAAGCGGCCGAACGCGCTGCGCGCGGACCTGGCCACCCGGCTGGTAGAGCGCAGCAGCACGGCGCCGCCGCCCGAGGCCTGACCCGAGTCCAGGCCCGCCGCCAGGTCACGCATGCGTTCGAGCGGCTTGCAGAAAGTTTCGAACGGATCGCCGGATCGTTCCGCTCGGGCATCCTCAACCGGTGAGGAAGTCGGCGGCCCGGTCGCCCCAGGTCAGCACGTCCGCACGGTCTGGCGAAACGTGCAGACTGGAGTTCGGCATCACCTTGCGCAGCGCCTCCGCGGTCGAGACGGGATGGCCCTGATCCCCGGCCCAGGTCAGGATCAGCGTCGGGTGTGTCAGGGTGCGCAGGATCTCCGGGTCCGGGAGGTCTGAAGCCGCCGAGCCGCGCATCACATGCGGATAGAGTCGCTCGGGGATGGCCGGCGGCGGCAGCGAGTCCGGGTCGTCGGCATGCACCGGGGGCGGCGGCACGTCCTTGGTGACCTCGAGCACGAAGTCAAGGCCGCGGCTTTCCACCAGGTCGGCGATCGTCCGGTTCGCCTCCGCGAGCGCGACCCGGGTGTCCCAGGCGGTCGGCGGGATGACCAGTATCAGGCGGCCGAACCGCTCCGGCCGTTCGAGCGCCGCGTAGAGCAGGGTGCCGCAGCCCATGGACGCACCCATGGCGTCCACCGGCTCCGGCCCGGCGATCCGGTCCGCGACGGCGAGAAGGTCGCCGGCGAGGCGCGACCAGATGTAGTCGGTGAACTGGGGCCGGCCGGTGGACTCGCCGTGGCCGCGCGCGTCGTAGCGGATCAGGCGGCGGCCCGAGGCGACGATCGGCGACCAGTCGTTGAGTGTGTAGAGCGGGTCGTTCGCGCGGCTGGAACTCAGGCCGTGCGCGTACACGACGGCACGGCCGTGGCCGACCTCTTCACAGGCGAGGACGGCGTTACCCGCGGCGAGGGTCAGTTGCTTGGTCTCGGGCGTCTGGCTCATGGTTCTCGCAATCCGGTGGTCGGGCTCTGATTGTTCCGCGCCCGGCCGACATACTCGACCCGCCCGCGGGCGCGGCCCGGCGCGCAGGAGTGGACCGGGTCGCACGGGGCGCGCAGACTGGACGGGTGCCTGAGCTTCCGGAAGTCACCGCGCTGGCCTCGTTCCTGACCGAGCGCGCCAGCGGGCTCGCGGTCCAGCGGATCGACGTGGTCGCGTTCTCCGCGCTCAAGACCTTCGACCCGCCGGTCTCCGCGCTGGACGGCGCCACGGTGCGCGGTGCCGAGCGGCGCGGCAAGTTCCTCGCGGTGAAGATCGGCGAGCAGTACCTGGTGTGCCACCTGTCGCGGGGCGGATGGCTGCAGTGGCGCGACGCGATGCCGACGACGCCGGCGAAGCCGGGCAGAGGGCCGCTCGCGCTGCGCGTGCACCTGGAAGGCGAGTGCGGCTGGGACCTGACCGAGGCCGGCACGCAGAAGCGGCTGGCGGTGTACGTGGTGCAGGACCCGATGGAAGTGCCGGGTATCGCACGGCTGGGGCCTGACGCACTCGACCCCGAACTGGACGTCGCCACGCTTGCCGCGCTGCTGGCCGATCGGCGCAAGCAGATCAAGGGTCTGCTGACCGATCAGAGCACGATCGCGGGCATCGGCAACGCGTACAGCGACGAGATCCTGCACACCGCGAAGCTCTCCCCCTTCAAACTGGCGTCGAGCTTCACGCCGGCGGAAGTCGAGCGGCTGCACGCGGCGATCCGCACGGTGCTCAGCGACGCGGTCGAGCGCTCGGTCGGCCAGCGCGCCGCGACGCTCAAGGAGGAGAAGAAGACCGGCCTGCGGGTGCATCGGCGGACCGGCGAGGCCTGCCCGGTCTGCGGGGACACGATCCGCGAGGTCAGCTTTTCCGATTCCGCCTTGCAGTACTGCCCGACCTGCCAGACCGGCGGCACTCCCCTGGCCGACCGGCGGCTGTCGAAGTTCGGCATCCGGACCTGAGAAACCGCTCGCCCCGGCGGAGCGCCGAGCCGCAGCGGACTCGGCGAAGCCGTCGGGGCGAGAATCGCAGTTGCCGGAACGCATCTGTTACCGGGTCAGGAGCCGCACGCTCGTCAGACGATGCTGCGGCAGGAACACCAGCCGACGGCCACCTGCCGGTCCGCCTGGGTCAGTTCGACCCGCACGCGTACCGAACCGTCAGCCTCCGTGCCCTCGATGATGGCACGCACCGAGGTCGGCTCGCTGAGTTCGACGTAACGTTCGAACGTCGCCTTGAGGCGGACCATCGCAGTGCGCTGCGGATAGAGCATGCAGTGCGCGGCCTGACGCATCGCCTCGATCAAGGCCATCCCGGGTACGTGGTCGACCGGGTGGTCGAAGAGCACCGGGTGCGCGGTGTCGCACCTGAGCAGCCAGGTATCGTCGGCATCGGTGCGGCTGAGCACGACGTCGGCGCGGGCGTCCTTGCCGACGAGGGCCGGGGAAACCGGCTCGGGCAGCGGGGCCGGATCGGCGGGCGGCGAGACGGCCCCCGCGCCGCCGC
>NZ_DASRGV010000258.1:0-7965 GCF_035650855.1 Actinocrinis sp.
CGGCAGCAGCGGCTCGTACGTCTGGGCCGGAACCACCTACGCTTCCGGACAGGCCGACGCGTTCCGCACGCAGACCGGGCAGGGCGTCCACGACAACTTCGCGGCGGTCGACAATCAGAGTGAGAACCAGCCGTACATCGAGCTACCCGTATCCGACTGTGCGACAGGGCACTCCGGTTCGGCTGAAGGTGGCCGGAGTCGGTAATGTCCCGGCCGGCGTAACCGCCGTGGCGCTGAACCTGACCGAAGCGAATGCGTCCACCGGCGGTTATGTCGCCGCGTTCCCGGACGGCAACGCGCAGCCGACTGTGTCGAACCTCGACTTCGAGCCCGGTCCGGCCGTAGCCAACGCGGCGATCGTTCCCGTGGGCGCGGACGGGCTATATCGACCTGGCCGTCGCCGGCGGCCCGGTGCACCTCATCGCGGACATCTACGGCTACTTCAGTTCGGCGCCCGCCTCGTCGTACATGCCGGTCACGCCGTTCCGTCGGCTCGACACCCGCAAGAGCGCGGGAGCGGCGCTGCCCGGCGGCGACGCCTATCTGGTCGCGATGGACCAGGGACTCGGACGACTGGACCCGAACGCCGTGCTCACCGGAATCGTGGTCAACTCGACGGTCACCCAGACGACCGCTTCCGGGTACCTGACCGTGTTCCCGGACAACAGCGACGACGGGCAACAGACGGCGGTCGTGCCGAACACGTCGACGCTCAACTTCACGGCGAACAACACCGTGGCGAACCTCGGCTTCCCGAGATCCCGAGCGACAACACCGTCGACTTCTACAACGGCAGCGGCGGCAGCCTGCAACTGATCATCGATGTCTACGGGTACTTCGTCGCGATCGGTCCGTGACGCAATCATCGGGTGCTGCTGACCGTGCCGTTCGATCCGCCGGGTTCGGCTGATCGAACGGCACGGTCAGAGGCGCGGATCGACCGGTTCCGACTCCAGGGCGAGCACCGCGAACACGCTCTCGTGCACCCGGTAGAGCGGCTCGTGCGCGACGAAGCGCTCCAGAGCCTCCAAGCCCAGGGCGTACTCGCGCAACGCCAGAGACTGCTTGCGGCCGAGGAAGCGCTTGCGCAGCCGGGCGAGGTTACGCGGCTCCAGGTACTCGGGGCCATAGATGATGCGCAGGTACTCGGGTCCGCGGCACTTGACGCCCGGCTGCACGATCCGTCGTCCATCGTGCACCAGCGCGCCGTGCGGCTTGACCACCATGCCCTCGCCGCCGTTCCCGGTCATCCGCTCCCACCACGCTGTCGCGTCTGCGACCTGCTGCGCGTCACCGAGTTCGACGACGCGGCGGTCCGTGCGGCGGAACAGCTGCGCATCGGCGGCGCACAACCGGTCGAGCCGGTCCAGGTGCCAGCTGTGGTCCCGGGTGGCGTACACAGAGCCTTCGGCCGCGAGGATCTGGAACGGCGCGAGCTGCACGCCCTCCAAACCGGATGTCGGCCAGCAGTAACGGCCGTACGCGCTCGTGAATGACCTGGCGTCGGCCAACCGCTTAGACTGCTCCGCCTGCAGCCCGGCCACATCCAGGCCACGTGCCGCCGCCTGATCCAGCAACTCGACTGCCGTACCGAGCGAAGCGCGCGCGGCGGCGCCGACCGCGGCGTACTGGTCGCGCAGCAGGCCCATCGCCTTCGCGGACCAGGGCAGCAGCTCGCAGTCCAGCGCCAGCCAGTTCGTGGCCAGCTCGTCCCAGAGCCCTGCTTCGCCGAGGGCCTTGCGTACGCGGTTCAGCAGCGCCGCGCTGACCGCCGAGTCCTCGAAGAACGGCCGGCCGGTGCGGGTGACCACGACGCCGGTGGAGCCGTCGTCGACCCCGAAGCGCTCCGCGGCCGCCTTCTCGTCCTGGGCGAGAATCACCACCGCGCGCGAACCCATGTGCTTTTCCTGGCACACCACTGTGTCGACGCCGGCCTCGCGGAAGTAGTCGAAGGCCTGGTCCGGATGCTCCAGGAAGTCCTCGCGCGGCGTGGTGGCCACCGGGGCCATGGTCGGCGGCAGGTAGACCAGCCAGCGCGGATCGACCGCGAAGCGGCTCATCACCTCCAGCGCCGCCGCCGCGTTCTCCTCGCGCACGACCAGGTTGCCCATGAGCCGCGATTCGACGGTGCGCCGCCCGAGCACGTCGCCGAGGTCGAGCACGCTCGGCTCCCGGTGCACGCCGGAGCTTGAGTCGTCGGCGGTCAGCGGCCGGACCGGCTCGTACCAGACCTGCTCGGCAGGCACCGCGACAAGCTCACGCTCGGGGTAACGCAGCGCCGTCAGCTCACCGCCGAACACGCAGCCGGTGTCCAGGCAGATGGTGTTGTTGACCCAGGCTGGGCGCGGCACGGGAGTGTGGCCGTATACGACTACTGCCTTGCCGCGGTACTCGTTGGCCCACGGGTAGCGCACCGGCAGACCGTACTCGTCGGTCTCGCCAGTCGTCTCGCCATACAGCGCGAACGAGCGCACGCGGCCCGAAGCGCGGCCCTGGTAGGCCTCCTTGAGCCCGGCGTGCGCGACCACGAGCCGTCCGCCGTCAAGCACGTAGTGGCTGATCAGCCCGCGGCAGAACTCCGTGACGCGCTTGCGGAAGTCCTCGCTCTCCCGGCCGAGCTGCTCAAGCGACTCGGCCAGTCCATGGGTGTGCTGAACCTTGCGCCCGGTCAGCGCGCGTACCAGCTTGTTCTCGTGGTTCCCGGGCACGCACAGCGCGTGTCCGGCTTCGACCATGCCCATCACCAGGCGCAGCACTCCAGGCGTGTCCGGACCCCGGTCGACCAGGTCGCCGACGAACACCGCGGTGCGCGCCACGCCCGTCTCGGGATCGGCAGGCGGCAGCGCGTCGATCGGCCGGCCCTGCTCGTCTCGCACGAGCGCGTACCCCAGCCGGACGAGCAGCGACTCCAGTTCCGCGCGGCAGCCGTGTACGTCGCCGATGATGTCGAACGGCCCGGTCAGCTCGCGCTTGTCGTTGTACGCCTTCTCGTACTCGATGACCGCCTGCTCGACCTCCTCGACCGAGCGCAGCACGTGCACCTTGCGGAAGCCCTCGCGCTCCAGGCCGTGCAGACCCGCCTTGAGGTCCTTGCGCTGTCGCGTGATCACGTGCGGGCCGACCATCGCCCGCTCCGGCCGGCGCGCATTGCGCTCCCGGCACACGCTTTCCGGCAGGTCGAGCACGATGGCCACCGGCAGCACGTCGTGCTCGCGCGCGACCTTGACCAGAGCCTCGCGGGCGGTGCGCTGCACGCTGGTGGCGTCGATCACCGTCAGCAGGCCGCGGCGCAGCCGGACTCCGGCGACGTGGTGCACCAGCGCGAAGGCGTCCGCGGTCGCGCTCTGATCGTTCTCGTCGTCGCTCACGACACCGCGGCACACATCGGAGGAGATGATCTGCGTGCCCTTGAAATGCGTGCGGGCGAACGTGGATTTGCCCGATCCGGTGACCCCGACCAACACGACCAGGGACAGCTCCGGAATCGTCAGGGTCCTGGCAGCCGACTGCACGGCGACGGGCGGCGCCTCGATCGTCATGCCGCCACCTCCTTCGAGCCGGCGGTCAGCGCCGCATCCGTGAAAACAGCCATCTGCGTGGAGGGCCCGCGCTCGGGATCCACCTCGCCCACGGGTCGGTACTCGACCGCGTAACCGTGAGCCGCGCCGACCCGCAGGGCCCAGTCGGCGAACTGCGCGCGCGTCCACTCGAACCGGTGGTCACGATGCCTCATCCGCCCGGCCTCCAACGTCTCGTACAGCACGTTGTACTCAGCGTTCGGCGTGGTAACGATCACCGTCGACGGTCGCGCCGCGCCGAACACCGCGTGCTCAAGCGCGCCGAGACGCGGCGGATCCACGTGCTCGATGACCTCCATCAGCACGGCCGCGTCATAGCCCTTCAGCGCCGCGTCCGTGTACGTCAACGAGCCCTGCTTCAGCCTCATCCGGCGGGCGAGCATCTCGGGCTGCCGGTCAAGGCGCAGACCGCGTGCGGCGTACTGCAGGGCGCGCGCGGAGACGTCCACGCCCACGATCTCGGTGAAGAAGCGATCGTGTAGCAGGGCACGAAGCAGCGCCCCACCGCCACAACCCAGATCCAGTACGCGCTTCGCGCCGACGTCCTTGAGCGCGGCCAGCACGGCATCGCGGCGATGTGCGGCCAACGACTGCTTGCGCACCTCCGCGGCTGTGGGCTGCTCGGCCGGGCCTGGCGCGGGCTCGCCCTCCGCAGCGGTCTGCGACGCTGCCGTCGCGCCTTCGGCAGGCTCGCCTCCGACGGACTCGGCTTCGGCGGGATCGACGGCGTTGTCCAGCTCGCTCTCAGCGACCTCGTCAATCTCGGCGAGGCGCCCGAGCGCGGTGCGCACGAGGGCAGGGCGGCGTCCCAGGTAGCGGCGCGTGATCAGCTCGCGGTCCGGATGCCCCGGCAGCCAGGCCTCGCCCGCGCGCAGCAGCTTGTCCACTTCCTCGGCCGAGATCCAGTAGTGCTTCGAGCCGTCCAGCACCGGCAGCAGGACGTAGAGCTGGCTCAGCGCGTCGGCCAGCCGCAGCACTCCGGTCAGCGTCACATCGCAGTACCTTGACGCGCCCCAGTCCGGGAACGCCGGGTCGAGCGCGATCGGTACGGCGGCGACTTCCCAGCCCAGCGGTGCGAAAAGCCGCTCGACCAGTGCCGCGGCGGCCGGGACCGCGGGCAGCTGGATCGTCAGCGGCAGCGCGGTCGCGGCGAGCAGCGGCCGTTCCTTGGACGTGCCCCGGATCGCGGTGCGGAAGACCTGGCCGAGCGCGACGGCCAGCAAGGACGAGGCGGCGTACGGCCGGTCGTTGACGTACTGCGACAACGAGAAGTCAGCCGAGTCCAGGTTCCTGTTCTTGACCAGCGCGATCGGGTCGATCTCCAGCAGCAGCGCCGCCGTGCACGCCGCCTCGTCCGCCCGCGGGTAGAACACCTGCGAGCGCCCGAACGCGTGCTCGAAGCCCTGCACCCGCTCGGGGTTCTTGGCCAGCAGGTAGCCCAGGTCGGTGGCGGGCCAGTCGGCCCCGGGTGGGCGCGTCGCCGTGATCGTGACCAGCATGCGCACGAGTTTGACGCACCCCGGCGATCTGCGCCCACCGGTTTACCGGCCGTGTTTGCCCGCCGTAGCGTACGGCGCGGCCGCCTCAGGTCAGCTCGAGTAACGGGAACGCCCGGTGGCGGCGCGGCGGGACGAGGAAGTTCTGGCGGCGAGTGGCGGTGATGAAGCGCTCAAGGCCGTTGTCTGTCACCGCCACGTTGTACTGCGCGGCCAGGTCGAGCGAGGCCTGGTGGCTGCGCATCGTCGCGAAGAAGTCCGCGCTGGGCACGAACACGGTGAACTGGAGTTTCGGCTGGCTGCTGCCGTCGGGAACATCCATCGCGTCGAAGCCGGGTCCGTCCATCCGAATGTGGATCGGCGTCCCGTCGGCCGCGCGCGACGAGCGTTGCAGCGTCGAGAGATGGCCCATGCGGTGCTCGTTGCCCGGCGTGCCGATCCCCTGGGCGCTGGTCAGTGCGTCACCGGTGCCTTTGAAGGTGTTGTCGAGGAACGACGGACCGCCGCCGTTGGTGAACTGGTCCGGGTTGCCGAGCGAGGGCGGCGGGGTGGAGCGGAACATGTACTGCACGCGCTCGGTGAACGTGCCGTCGCTGCCGGGAGTGCCGGTGTCGTCGAGGTCGAAGAACTGGACCAGGTCGAGGATGTCGTGGGAGAGGTGCTGGATCGCGCCGTTGTCGAAGTAGTCCCCTGCGATGGCTGTGGTCAGCCGGGCCGAGGCGTTCCCGGCGAAGGTGGTGATGGCGGCCGGTCCGCTGCCGTCCACCTGCTGATCGGCGAAGCCCATCCACATCGGCGACTGCGGATGGATGAACGGGGCGAACGGCAGATCGTGCGTCGCCGCCACGAACCTGGGCAGCCCCATCTGCTGGAACATGGCCCGGCTCGCGGTGAAGGCGAGCAGGCCGGAGAACCGCGGCGAGGCGATCGACCGCCCGGCGATCGTGTTGCTGCCGCCGAGCCAGCTGACCACGTCCGCGACATACGAGTAGTCGTCGCCGCGCAGGGTGATCAGGATGTCGTTCGACTCGATCTGCACCGGCACGTTGAAACGGACCTTGCTGATGCCCGGGTTCAGCGAGGAGACGTCGGTGGGGCTCGGTACCGCCTCCTCCAAGACGTAGCGGCTGTGATTCGCGGCCAGGCGCGGCATCGCACTGGCGACGAGGCCGCCGTTCAAGCCGCCGGGCAGCCGGTTGAAGTACGGGATGCCGTAGGCGATGAAGGTGAAGATGCCGCCCGCCGCGAACGGGTAGTTCGCCTCGATGGTGTTCAGCGCGTTGGCGAGCATCCTCTGGTCGGCCTTGGTCGGGGTGCGCAGGAGTCGCGCGGTGAGGAAGGTCGTGTAGACCGGCCCGAAGCGTACCGGCACGCCGTTGATCGTCTGCGCCGGAGCGATGTAGTTGCCGATGTCGAACTGGATGTCAGGCAGCGACGAACCCGCGTTCATCGCGCCGGGCAGCGCCTCGCGGATCGGCACTCGGGCGGCGCGCCCGGTCAGCTCAAGAGTGCCCAGCGCCGCGGCGAGCGCCCCGGTGCCCTTGAGGACGACGCGGCGACTCGGCTGGCCGAGGATCGTGTGCACCGGCCGGGCCGGCGACTCGGCATCGGGCCGGGCAGTGAGCTGGTCAGTGGGCTGGGCAGCGGACTCGGCAGAGGACGGGGCATCGGGATAGGCCTGCGGTCGTGGCCGGTGCCGGACGGGACAGGTGGCTGGGGTGGGCGACGCGGGAGTCTGTTCTCCCGGAATCTCTGGTGACGACGACACGTGCGGATCCGCTCTCTCGGCGCTTCCCCCCTCCGCGGGCACGGTATATAAGGGACGTGCGACTCGATAGGACGGAAATCCCTTAGGTGGTTTGGGCGGGACCGCCGGCTCCGGCCGATCGCGCAGGTCGAGCGTCATCGCGTCCGTATACGGCGGCGACCGCGCCGGTGCGGCTGCTCACCCCGAGCTTGCGGAACAGATGGCTCTGGATGCTCTCCACCGTCTTGACCGAGATGTTGAGCGCGCGGGCGGTCTGCTTCACCGAGCTGCCCGCCGCGGCCAGGCTGATGATCTCGGACTCGCGCGCCGTCAGCCGCGCCGGGCGGCTGGCCGGCTGCCGCCGCAGCAGGCCGCGCCGGATCCCCTCGGCGACCGCCTGGGTCTCGCCGTGCACGTCGAGCTTGGCGAAGATGCGGCGCTTGTGGTTCTCCACGGTGCGCGCGCTCACGCCGAGCAGCTCGCCGACCTCGGTCGAGCGCCGCCCGAGGCTGAGCAGCCGCAGCACGTCGAGCTCGCGCGCGGTCAGCGGCGTGTCGACGACCACGGCATCGGGGAGGCAGCATGCGTGGTCGCAGCGCCGGGCCGCGGCCGGCTGTGCTTCGTCCGCGGCGAGCAGCACCACGCCGACCCGCGGATGCCCGCGCAGCAGACCGGCGATCAGCTCGCGCGACAGTGGATCAGGACTCTGAACGATCACCCTGAGGCGCCGCTCCGGGTGCCCGGTCTTCAGGACCCGCCGGAATCGCTCATCTTGGCTCCCAGTACCGCCGGACGCGGATCGGTGCGCCATACCGAACCGGGCCGGATCTGTCTGCCGCGCGCCGGGCGTTGGGCTTCAGTGGGTACGCTCGCGTGTGCGGCCTTGCGCGGAACGTAGCCGTACTGGACCAATCTGGCAATAGGTCTAGACAACTGCGTCAGATGTGTACCTTGGTCTTGCTGTAGCGCCCCTCAGAGCATGCGGTGCATGATGTGCAGCCCGACATAGCCTTCGCCCGGGTGGTGGAAGGCTTCCGGCACCGTGCCGACGATCTTGAATCCGAGGGACTCGTACAGACGCACCGCGTAGATGTTGGTCTCCACGACCGCGTTGAACTGGATCGCGCGGAAACCGGCGGCGCGG
>NZ_DASRGV010000259.1:0-16329 GCF_035650855.1 Actinocrinis sp.
GAAGAGGGTGATCCGTTCGACTTGCATGTGTTAAGCACGCCGCCAGCGTTCGTCCTGAGCCAGGATCAAACTCTCCAAAAAAGATCATTCGATAACCTGGCTGATCCGTCCCGACGGGGGTCGGGACAACAGCCATCCAAACATAAATGGCACCACAGACAAAAATGTCGACACACTGTTGAGTTCTCAAGAAACAGACACACCAGCAGAAGCCATTTCTGACTTCTCCAGGGTTGCGTTTCGGATTCGACGTTGATCTTCGTCGCTGAGCGACTCTATCACGTCTATTTCGCTGCTCTTGCCTGCCCGGCGAGATTGGCGTAGGTTGAAACTTTCGCCTTCACTCGCTGCTGGCTTTTCGCAGCAACCCTCCTAGTCTAACCACCTCGCCCCGGCCCGTCAAACCGCTCTGCCGAGTCGGAGTGACGTTGAGGTTTGAAGCAGTCCCCGGAGGGCTAGAGAAGTATGCACCAATCGGAGCTCGCAACGCCAATCGGTTACGCAGCAACGGGAACGAGCACATCCGATGCAGGTCAGAGGCCTGCTTGCGCTACATCGTCGCGGCCCCGCAGCGCTGCTCTCTGCTCAACCGACGGCCGGCTGCTCGTCCGGGCGGTCTACCGCGTCGACGTCGCCGGCTTCGCCGCGTCGGTACGCGCGCTTGCCCACGACGAATACGTACACCAGGAACAGCGTCTCCACCGCGATGCCGATCCCGATGCGTCCCCAGGCCGGGAGCGATGACGGCGTGACGAATGCTTCGATCGCACCGGTGCACAGCAGCGTGAGCACCATGCCGATGCCGACCACCGCCGCCGTTCGGCCCTCGTGTTCCAGCGCCGCGAGGCGCGTACGCGGTCCCGGGTCGACCAGTGTCCAGCCGAGCCTCAGGCCCACGCCCGCCGCGATGAACAACGAGGTCATCTCGAGCAGCCCGTGCGGAGTAATCAGTGTGAAGAACACATCGCCCCGGCCCGCGGCCACCATATACCCGCCGTCGATGCCGAGGTTCGCCACGTTCTGCCACAGGATGAACAGCACCGGGATGCCCAGCAGTACGCCCGAGAACACCGTCTCCAGCGCCAGGAAGAAGTTGTTCGTCCAGACCTGCGCCGCGAAGTCCCGCGCGGGCGCCGAGGTGTAGTACGTCTCGAAGTCGCCGCCGGGCTGCGTGAGTTGCTGCACCTCCGGCGAGGGCAGCAGCGTGTTGCGCACGTCCGGGTGCGCCACCAGCCACCAGCCGAGCGCGAGCGAGGCGAGCAGCGCGAGGATCGCCGTCATGCCCCACCACCAGCGGGACCGGTAGATCGCCGCGGGCAGCTTGGTGCTGAAGAAGCTTGTGACGGAGCGCCAGCTCGCGGCGCGCGGCGCGGTCAGCGCGGACCTCGAGAGCGCCAGCGTCGCCGAAAGCCGGCCGACCAACTCCGTGTCGGGCAGCGCGCTACGCACCTTGGACAGGTCCGTCGCGGTGGCCTGGTGCAGCGCGAGCAGTTCGTCGACCTCGGCGACCGACAGGTTCCGGCGCCGGGCCAGGCGGTCAAGCCGGTTCCAGTGCGGCGCCCGCCTGATCACGAACGCGTCGATGTCCATGGCCCGTTCCCGTCCCGCCCCTGCCTCCGGACTGCTTCCACCTGCCCGCGCCCACCGTACCGGTGCACCTGGCCCGCTGCCAGGCTTCTGCCCTACCGTGGTCCCCCGCGGCAATCGTTGAAGCGGGCCACTCCTTGGGGGAAACCATGTCCGACCTGGTGATCGCGGAGGGCGTCGAGCTAGAGCTGCGGCCCGCGCGACTGGCCAGCCGGTTCATGGCCGTGCTGCTCGACTTCCTGGTGCAGAGCGGAATCTTCGCCATCCTGCTGTTCGCCACCGTCGCGCTCAACTCCGGCTCCGGAAACGCGGACTCGCAGCGGGCCGCGACCATCGTGATCATCGTGCTCGTCGCGATCGGTTATCCGGTGTTGTGCGAGACGATCTCCACGGGGCGGTCGCTCGGCAAGGCGGCCGTGGGCCTGCGGGTCGTGCGCGTGGACGGCGGTCCCGAGCGGTTCAGGCACGCGCTCGCCCGTGCGCTGGCCGGTCTGTTCGCCGACTTGAATCTTCCGCTGCTCGGCACGGTCGCGCTGAGCGGCCTGAGCGGCCTTTGGGTGTGCCTCGTCGGGCTTCCCGGCGCGATCGCTTGCGTGTCCTCGCGGCGTGGGCAACGCATCGGTGACCTGCTGGCCGGGACGCTCGTCGTGCGGGAGCGCACCGAGTACGGCCGCGGCGCGCCGCCGGTGCCTCCGCCGCCGATCGTGGCGGCGTGGGCGTCCGGGGCGTCCGTCGGGGACGTGCCTACCGGACTGATCGTCGCCGGCCGACAGCTGGTCTCGCGGGTCTTCGAGCTGGACCGCAAGGCCGCCGCGGAGCTGGCCAACGAGCTGGCCCGGCAGTATTCGGCTTATGTGACCCCGCCTCCGCCGGCCGGTCTGCCCGCCTATCAGTACCTGGTGGCGGTCACCGGCGAGCGGTTCCGGCGCGAAGCAGGGGCCGCATACGCGTCGGTAGCGCCGATCGGCCCGGCCGCGTGGGGTGCGCAGCCGGGCCGAAAGCACTGACTCGATCTCGATAAAGCGCTATCGGCTCAGTACCGGTAGTGGTCCGCCTTGTACGGGCCCTCCACCGGGACGCCGAGGTAGGCGGCCTGCTTCTCGGACAGCGTCGTCAGCTTCACGCCGAGCGCGTCGAGGTGCAGCCGCGCGACCTTCTCGTCGAGCTGCTTGGGCAGCGTGTACACGCCGATCGGGTACTGCTCGGGCTTGGTGAACAGCTCGATCTGGGCGAGCACCTGGTTGGCGAACGAGTTGGACATCACGAAGGACGGGTGCCCGGTCGCGTTGCCCAGGTTCAGCAGCCGGCCCTCGGACAGCACGATCACCGTGTGGCCGTCCGCGAACCGCCACTCGTGCACCTGCGGCTTGACCTCGGTCTTGACGATGCCGGGCAGCTTGGCGAGGCCGGCCATGTCGATCTCGTTGTCGAAGTGCCCGATGTTGCCGACGATCGCCTGGTGCTTCATCCGCGACATGTGCTCCGCGGTGATGATGTCCCGGTTGCCGGTGCAGGTGATGAAGATGTCGGCGATCCCGACCACCTCGTCGATCGTGGTGACCTGGTAGCCGTCCATCGCGGCCTGCAGCGCGCAGATCGGGTCGATCTCGGTGACGATCACCCGGGCGCCCTGGCCGCGCAGCGACTCGGCGCAGCCCTTGCCGACGTCGCCGTAGCCGAAGACCACCGCGACCTTGCCGCCGATCAGCACGTCGGTGGCCCGGTTGATGCCGTCGACCAGGGAGTGCCGGCAGCCGTACTTGTTGTCGAACTTGCTCTTGGTGACCGAGTCGTTGACGTTGATCGCCGGGAACTTCAGGGTGCCGGCCGCGAACATCTCGTAGAGCCGGTGCACGCCGGTGGTCGTCTCCTCGGTGACGCCCTTGATCGACTCGGCGATGCGGGTCCACTTCTTGCCGTCGGCGGCCACCGAGGCCTTGAGCACGGACAGGATGACGTGCCACTCCTCCGGCTCGCCCTCCTGCGGTGCGGGCACGGCGCCCGCGGCCTCGAACTCGGCGCCCTTGTGCACCAGCAGCGTCGCGTCGCCGCCGTCGTCCAGGATCATGTTCGGGGTTTCGCCGTCCGGCCAGGTCAGCGCCTGCTCGGTGCACCACCAGTACTCTTCGAGGGTCTCGCCCTTCCACGCGTAGACCGGCACGCCCTTGGGGTCGTCCACGGTGCCGTCGGGGCCGACCGCGATCGCGGCGGCGGCGTGGTCCTGGGTGGAGAAGATGTTGCAGGAGGCCCAGCGCACCTCGGCGCCGAGCGCGACCAGGGTCTCGATGAGGACCGCCGTCTGCACCGTCATGTGCAGCGAGCCGGTGATCCGGGCGCCGCGCAGGGGCTGGGTCTCGGCGAACTCGCGCCGCACCGCCATCAGGCCCGGCATCTCGTGTTCGGCCAGCTGGATCTCCTTGCGACCGAAGCCGGCCAGGGACAGGTCCGCGACCTTGAAGTCGGCGTGCGCCATATGTTCTTCCTCCTAGAGTTCTCTCCAGAGTCTAGGAGTTCCGGGACGCGGCGGACTGCAATTGCCCGGAGGTGCTAGCTTCCCCACAGGTTGCGCAGCTGCGAATCGGCGTCGACATACGTGCCGTGCGAGTTTTCCAGGGCTGCTGCGATACGCAGCATCACGCCGTGCAGGTCCTCAGCGGCCAAGTCCCACACGTGCTGCTGGTACTGGTAGTTGGTGGCGGCCGCGCCGGTCCACTCCTCGATGAGCGGACGCAGCAGTGCGCGCAGATCGTTCAGCAGTGTGTCGATGTTCGCGCTGACGCTGCGAACACGTGCTGCCGCGTCTTCGACATCGCCGAAGACGACAGAGATCTCCCCGCTGGCTACCACTTCAGTACCCCTGTTACGCCGTGCCCGTTCCCTCCCTGTCGGAGAATACGGTACCGCGTGACGACGATGTCTGACACCGATCCCGCGACGTTCTGTGCCGTCTTGTTACGTCTCTTCGGGGTGCCTATTGAGCCGTGCGGAGACGGTATTCGTCGATGGTGTGCCCTTGATCCGGGCCGATACCGGTGATCAGTGCGAGGTACGCCGCGGCGAAGTCGGCGACCGCGATCAGGTAGGCGGCGCGGGCGAGCGGATCGGGCTGCTCGGCGATGATCGTGCTCAGCGCGATGCCGCGGTCACGGACTAAGGCTTCTACGACACCGAGCCGCGGGTCGGCTCCGTCCTCGGCGAAGAGGACCACTGCGGCGGTCTTGTCGGCGCCGTCCTCGAAGGGGTCGCGGAACAGGTCCTCGGTTCCGGCGGCGAAGGGGCCGTCGACGAGACCGAGCTGGCCGCGTCCGAGGTCCGGCAAGGCGGCGTGGATCACCGGGATGCCGGCGCGTAGGGCGGCCTGATCGGCGAGCCGTTCCGCGGCGACGGCGGCGACCTGCCCGGAGGCCCAGACCGCGGGCACCGACTCGGCCAGCCGCAGCGCGATCTCCTTGGCCGGGTTGACGAAGGGTTCCTGGCTGGGCCGGCAGCGGATCGCGGCTTCGTCCGCGGCTGACGCGGCGGCGTCGTAGCGCTGTGGCGGGATGACCCCGGCGAGCTCGGCCGCGATCAGGGTGGGCACCGCGACGGACCACAGCCGCGACCAGACCGGCACCACGTCGTCCGCCATGGCGATGAGCGTGCCGCGCACCTGCTTGCACAGGCCGCCGATGGCGGAGGCCGGAGGCGCCGCGACCACGACGCGGCAGCCCCGGCGGCCGGCCTCGGCGAGCGCGGCCGCGATCTCCGGGGCCCGGCCGGCGCTGGAGGCGACGACGACCAGGTCGAGCGGCCCGACCCAGCCCGGCAACCCGGGACCTGGTACGGGAACGATCGGGACGGTCGCCGCGGCCCCGGCGACGGAGGTGAGCAGGCGCGCGACGGTGGCGCCGGTGCCGTAGCCGAGCACGATGAGCGCGCGCGGGCGTCCGTCGGCGGCCAGGTCGCGCAGCGCCTGATCGGCCTGCGGGTCGAACTCGCGCAGGGCGGCGGCCCGGCGGATGCGCGCGCCGGTGGCGGCGATCAGCCGCAGGGTCCCGCCGTGGTCGGCGCTTTCCGCGGCCTCGGCGTCGGACAGCAGCTCCTCGTGCAGCTCCATGGGCCCCTTCCGGCCGGACGGTGCTTGATCAGGCTCGTCGAACCGGCCGGTCAGCCGACCTTGCGCGCCTCGTCGATGAGCAGCACCGGGATGTGGTCCCGCACTGGGTAGGCCAGGCCGCAGGACTGGTCGGTGCAGACCAGCTCTGAGGCCTCGGTGTCCTCACGCAGCGGCGAGTGGCAGTTCGGGCAGGCGAGGATCTCCAGGAGGGAGGGCTCGACCAGGGGCGGCATGGCTTTCCTCTTCGGATCGACGGTCAGGCTTCGGTGCGGTACACCGGGGTTAGTGCACTGCTCAGCCGCGCACGATCGCGAGGACCGCGTCGCGGATCTCGGCGACCTGCGCGGGGGTGCGCGCTTCCACGTTAAGCCGCAGCAGCGGCTCAGTGTTCGACGGACGCAGGTTGAACCACCAGCCCTCGCCGGACACGGTCATGCCGTCGAGGTCGTCGATGGAGACGCCGGGCTGGCCCTCGTAGGCGGCGCGGACCGCGGCGGTGCGCCCGGCCTGGTCGCTGACCTCGCTGTTGATCTCGCCGGAAGCGGCGTAGCGGGAGTACTGCGCGACGAGTTCGGACAGCGGCTTTTCCTGCTCGCCGAGGGCGGCCAGCACGTGCATCGCGGCGAGCATGCCGGTGTCGGCCTTCCAGAAGTCCGCGAAGTAGTAGTGCGCGGAGTGCTCGCCGCCGAACACCGCTCCGGTCTCGGCCATCTCCTGCTTGATGAAGGAGTGACCGACGCGGGTACGCACCGGCACGCCGCCGTGCTCGCGGACGATCTCGGGCACCGCCAGGGAGGTGATCAGGTTGTGGATGATCGTCGCGCCGGGGTGCTTGGCCAGCTCGCGGACCGCGACCAGGGCGGTGACCGCGGACGGCGGCACCGGCTCGCCGCGCTCGTCCACCACGAAGCACCGGTCCGCGTCGCCGTCGAAGGCCAGGCCGATGTCCGCGCCCACCTCGGTGACCTTCTTCTGCAGGTCCACGATGTTCTTCGGGTCCAGCGGGTTGGCCTCGTGGTTCGGGAAGGAGCCGTCCAGCTCGAAGTACATCGCGACCAGGTCGAGCGGCAGGCCCTCGAAGACGGTCGGCACGGTGTGGCCGCCCATGCCGTTGCCGGCGTCCACGACGACCTTGAGGCGGCGGTTCCCGGTCAGGTCGACGAGGGTGCGGATGTGGTCGGCGTAGGCGCGCAGCAGGTCGCGCTGCGTGATCGTGCCGGGCTTGTCGGCCGGGGTGAAGACGCTGCCGGGCCCGGCCAGCTCGCGCGCGGCCAGGTCGCGGATCTCGGCGAGGCCGGTGTCCTGGCCGACCGGGGCGGCGCCGGCCCGGCACATCTTGATGCCGTTGTACTTGGCCGGGTTGTGGCTGGCGGTGAACATCGCGCCGGGCAGGTTGAGGAACCCGGAGGCGAAGTAGAGCTGGTCGGTGGAGGCCAGGCCGATCTGGACCACGTCCGCGCCCTGGCTCGCCGCGCCGCGGGAGAAGGCCCCGGACAGGTCCGGGGAGGAGGGGCGCATGTCCCAGCCGACGGTGATCGCGCCGGCTCCGGTCACTCGGACGAAAGCGGCGCCGACCGCCTCGGCGATGCGCTCGTCGAGCTGGTCGGGCACGGTCCCTCGGACGTCGTACGCCTTGACCAGATGAGTCAGGTCACCTGCGGTCGGGTGCGGGGCGGTCACGGTGGTCGGCTCCGTTCCATCCTGGTGGGCGCCGCGCGGCGCGTCGTCGAGCCGAGCCTACCGGCTCCGCGCGGCCCGCAGGTGCCGAGGTGGACGCGGGACGGGCGCCGTGAAGAGCGGGCGCTTAAGTACGGCCCCGATCCGCGGCCGCACTTAAGTCAGCCGTCTGCTTCCGTGACGGCGCGCAGGTGGCCGCGGCGGGGCGGGGTGTCGCCGTGCGGTACGGCGGTGGGGCGGCTCGGTTCGTTGTCGGCTGCGCCGGCGGGTGCGCGGGCGGCTTCGCGGACGGCGAGGGCCAGGGCCTCGAGGTCGTCGCTGGAGGGGGTGCGCCGCCCGGTCTCGGGCGGGGAGAGCCGCACGACCTGCCAGCCGCGCGGTGCGGTCAGCCGTTCGGAGTGCTCGGAGCACAGGTCGTAGCAGTGCGGTTCGTGGTAGGTGGCCAGGGGTCCGAGGACTGCGGTTGAGTCCGCGTAAACGTACGTCAACGTCGCCACGGCTTGGCGACCACAGGCGGTGCGCGAACAGCGACGGACAGGGCTCACATGCGCGAGTGTATTGCGGTGGCGCCCGGCGCTGCCAGACGCCACGCAATCCGGATCCGCCTGGGCTGTTCACGGACCTCGCGGCGCTGTCGGCCGACTGTCGGCCCGGGCGTGGTCGAGCAGCGGTCAAGTTCGGGCGACCGGCATCTGCCACTGCGCCCGGCGCGCGGGATACGCTCGATTCCGTGCAAAGTTCCGCGGAGCCGCGTTCGGGCCGGCCGTCGAGGCCAGGTCGTCGCCGGGGCAGGGATCGGCGCGGGCGCGGCCTGCGCGGTCCGCTGGCCCCGCCGGAGATCCCGCTCAGCCTGACCAGGGCCGAGCAGTTCGACGAGCTGGTGCTTGACGCGGTGGAGCGGCTTGAGCGCCGCTGGCCGCAGCTGTCCGGGGTGGAGTTCGCGGTCGAGGAGGTGCCGCCGCCAGGGGCCGAGCTGTGGTCGGACGAGCCGGTGCCGCTGGGCCGGGTGGTCCAGGCCGGGCGCGGCGAGCCGGCCCGGATCGTGGTCTACCGGCGGCCGCTCGAGGTGCGCGCCCCGGTGCGCGCCGACCTCGGCCTGCTCGTGCACGACATCGTGGTGGAACAGGTCGCGGACCTGCTGGGGCTCGACCCCGAGATCATCGACCCGGAGTAGTCCGGGTCAGGACTGCGGGACGGAGCCGGAGAGGTCGCCGTGCACGGCCGGGATCTGCACGGTTTCCAGCGCGGTCGCGATCGGCTGGATGGTGAGCATGCCGCCGCCTTGCATCACCCGCGCGGCGTAGATCGAGGCCGCGCCGCCCTGCGGGACGACTGATACCGCGAACGACGTGGCGCCCTTGGGTGCCTGGACGGTGACCGCCTTGGTGGTCATGCCCGGGACGGTCACGGTCTGCGGCGTGGGCGCTCCGGTGGCGCTCTCGACGGTGACGACGACCTGCGCGCTCTGGGCGCTGTTGTTGGTCAGCTGGATGACGGAGCCGGAGTCGTCGTCCGCGACCACGCCCTCGCCGGCCAGCGCGGAGACCGGGCTGAGGTAGGCGGTGTCGGATCCGCCCTCGGCGGTGACCTTGATCTCGGCGAGGATGGGCACGTTGTTCGTGCTGTCGACCTGCAGCGCGCCGGCCTCGCCCGCGGCCGGGACGGCGGAGATGTCCACGGTCTTGACCTGCCCGGCGGTCAGGTGCGGCGGCTGGGTGGTCGGCACGATCCTGGAGCCGCCGATCCAGTGCAGCGAGACGTCGGTGTCGGTGTTCGGCGAGAACAGGATGAGCTGCAGCTTCATCGGCGAGGCCGGCTTGGCGCTCGGGGCCGGGACGCCGGGCAGCAGCAGGTGCGCGGCTGGCTTCTGCGCCTGGATGAAGTCGCGGCCGCCCGCGCCGTCGGAGTCCAGCAGCGCGCCGACGACCCGCCCGGCGGTGGCGACGACGTGTACTGCGAACGGGCCGGTGGCGGTGGCGTTGAAGGTGCTGAGGTCGACCGGATGGTCGTACTGGTTGCCCGGTTGCACGAGCAGGCCCTGGCCGGCGTCCGAGGTGCCCGTGCCGAGCGGCCCGGTTGGGGTGTACACGCTGACGTTGGCCTGCGCGGCGATCTGGTCGGTGTTGAACAGATTGACCTGCGCGGTGCCCTTACTCGGGTCGGCTCCGAGGTACCAGAAGTCGGTGTCGGGCGCCGTGCACGGCGTGGACGCGACGCCGTGAGTGCCCGTGGTCCCGCCGCTGGGCAGGGTCTCGGTCAGTGTGAAGCCAGGTGCGTACACGCCTGTTGCCTGTCCGATGACCGGAGTCGACGGCTGGTTGAGGCTCGGCGCGTTGCCGGATAGGCCGGTGTTCACGGAAAGCGTTCCGGTCTTGGTGAGGGTGGCGACCGGTGCCTTTCCGCCGAGCGCGGTGACCGTGGCCTTGTCGCCAGTCGCCGGAGTCAAGCCACCTGCCGCGTCTGCGGGCGTGATCGCGTTGACCGTCGCGTTGTTCCCGGTGACTTCAGGGCACGCGAGCGTCGCGGTACGCACCGGAGTCGACTTCGCCGCGGCGACGGTTTGTGCCTTGCCGGCCGCGGGCGAAGCAGCGTACGCGTAGGCGACGCCGGCGCCAAGGGCCACGAAGACCGCGACCGCGACCTGAAGCCGTCGGCCGGTTCCGGCGCCCGCCTGTGCGGCCCGGCCGAGGGCTGCCCGATTGAGATTGGGCCGGTTGAGGTTGGGGCGGGCCAGGTGCGCCTTGCCGAGCGCGTCACGTGCGGCCGACGCGCGGCTCTGGCCGGCGCCGTCGGCGGCGGGGCGGGGCTCCCGGGTCGGGTTCTCGTCGCTCATGCTCACCGGGTCCATCCGTCCTGCTCGCCGCGGCCGTAGCCGTCGGGGTCGTACTCGTGCCCGTACTGCTGCTGGGCTCCTTGGTGTTGCGCCGGCTCGTCTGCCTGCCGCGGCTCGGGCACGCCGTACTGGTAGGGCGCGGGATCGGCGTACTGGTCGCCGTATTGGCCGTACGCGCCTTGTTCGTACGGGGCCTGCTCGTACTCTGCCTGGCCGTATTGGGCCTGACCGTACTGGGCTTGCTGGTATTGGCCGCTGTCGTACTCGCCTTGGCCGTAGTTGCCCTGCGCGTACTGGCCTTGTGCGTACTGGCCCTGCGCGTACTGACCGCTGTCGTACTCGTAGCCCTCTTGCTGGTAGGGCTGTTCGTACGAACCCTGCTGCGGATAGGTGTAGGGCTCCTCGGCGTACGGATCCGCGTTGTTCATCGGGTACTGCTCGTACGAGGTCTCGGCGCCGACGGGGTACTCGCCGGAGCCGTAGCTGGATGCCTGGTACTCGCCGGTGCGGTACTGGCCGCTTTGGTATTCGGCTTCCTGGTACCCAGCTTCTTGGTAGCCGGTGTCTTGGTAACCGGCTTCCTGATAACCCGCGTCCCGATACCGGCCGTCTTGGTACTCGGCCTCCTGGTATTCGTCCGCCTGGTACTGGCCGACCGGCACGCGGGCCGGGTCTTGGTAGGGCTCGGGCTCCTGGTAAGGCTCGGGCTCCTCGCTCCGTGCCGCCGCGGGCGCTGGCTCAGGCTCCGGCTCGAGCGGATCGGCGGGCCGGGAGGCGGCGTCGAGCTCGGCGGCCTCTTCGCCTTCGATCTCCTCGTCGGGCCGGCGGCCGAAGGGCAGGGCCATGATGGTCGCCGCGATGGCCGTGAAGCCGCCGATGATCAACCACACCGTGTGCTTCATCGAGTGGTAGCCGATGGTGACCGTTCCACCGCTCGCGGGCACTTGCCACGTCTGAAGGCCATCGACTGAAGCGGCCGTGCCGAGCTGTTGACCATCCATCGACGCTGTCCAGCCGGGCAGCGCATCCTCCGCGAGCACGAGCATGCGCCCGGAAGGCCCGGACGGCACCGTGATGGTCGCGCCGGTGTCCTGGGCGCACACCATCGCGCTGCCGGGCTTCACCGGCGGCGTGTTGCTGCACTGATACGCCACCGGGAGCGCGTTGCCGTTCTGGTCCTGGAGCATGACGCGGCCGATGTTGCCGTTAACCGACCACAGGCCGTACGCCTTGCCGCCGCCCTGACCCGTCGAACGCTGCGTGAGACCGGCGACGCCGCTCAACGCCTGGGTGACGGACGCCGGGGCGTTGGAGCCGACCATGATGTAGCCGACGTCCATCGCAGCAAGCTGCTGCGCGGCGTCGCCGCCGTTACCCGAGAGCAGCTGACCGACGATGGCGTCCAGCTTGCTCGTCTGGGTGGCGGACATGCGGATGTCAGCGGCACCGAGGGTCGGACCGCCGTCGCGCACGATGCTGTAGCCCACCGCGCCTGACGAGCCGCCAGTGAGCATCAGGGTGCGCGGCCGCGCGGCCGTCTGCCCTTCCGCCGCCACGTAAGGCGGCAGGATCTGGGCCGAGACCCGAGCCACCGGGTTGTCCGCGCCGCGCAGCAGCCACCAGCTTCCGGCTGCGGCCGGGGCGAGCACGGCGGCGCTGGTGACCAGCACGGTGAGCGGCTGGCGCCAGCCGAACGCGGCGGTGGCGATGCGTTCCTTCGCTCCCTCCGCGCCGACCACGGTCGCGGTGATCAGCCCGAGGCCGAGCATCGCGGTGGACACGCCCGGCCACGGGATGACGCTCTGGTTCGCGCCGGGCGGGGTGACGGTGAGGCCCGCGATGACCGCCGCGGAGCCGAAGCCGACCAGGGCCAGCGCCCACGCGGAGATCACGACGCGCCGCCGGGTGCCGCGCAGCAGGGCGGCGAGCGCGGCCAGCAGCAGGCCGACACCGAACCAGGACGGGTACGTCCCGGGACCACCCGGATTGCCCAGCAGCAGGCCGAGCGGGGTGGGGGCCGGGCGCTCCAGGTTCACCCCGGGCAGCCCGATCTCCAGGAAGAAGGAGCTGGGGTGCCGCAGCAGGGAGAGCGACCACGGCACGAGGACGATCAGCGGCGTGCCGAGCACGATGCCCATCCGGATGATGGTCACCGCGATGTTGGAGCGGGTACGCCAGGCGACCGTGACCGTGGCCAGCGCGCCGAAGACCAGCGCGAGCACCCAGGTGACCGGGGCGAACGCGGTGGCGATGGTCAGCAGGAACGCGCAGGTCCAGGCGGAGCGGGTCGAGCCGCTGCGGCCGGGACCGCCGATCGCCTGGGTCGCCGTGGTGACCACCAGCGGCAGGACCGCGACGGCCACCGCGGTGCCCAGTCGTCCGGTGGCGATCGCGCCGGTGGCCACGGCCAGCAGCGCGTAGGCGTAACCGGCCCAGATCCGCAGCGGAGCCGAGGACGTTATCCGGCGGAAGGCGTAGGAGGCGCTCAGGCCGGCGAGCGGAACCGACCCGATGAGCAGCACCGAGACGGCCCACGACGCCTTGCCGAACAGCAGCGTCGCGAGCACCGCCAGCAGGCCTAGGTAGGGCGGCGAGTAGGCGGTGGTGCCGAGGCCGACGCCGTGCCAGCCCGACAGGTACGCGGACCACAGGTCGGACGCGCCGGCCGGGGTCGGCAGCAGCGCGCCGCCGGCCAGGGTGCCGCCGACCAGGATGGCGCGCGCGGCGATCAGCGCGACCAGGGTCAGGCCGCCGCCGACGGCGATGATCGGATTGCGCAGCAGCCGCTTGATCAGCGCGGTCGAGTCGGTCTCCAGCGCCTCGGCCTCCTCGGAGACCGGGCCGGTCTCCACCGAGCGGTGCCGGGAGCTGTCCTGGGCGGCTTCGGCGCGCTCGCCGCGCAGCTGGGTCCAGATGTTGTCGAAGGCGTTGCGGGCCAGCGCCCCGCGCGGCGGGAAGAACTGCTCGATGTCCTCGCCGCCCGGCGCCCGCAGCTTGCGCCGGACCGAGCGGCCGCGCAGGATCCGGTCGGGCCGGGCGGCGAAGGTGAGCAGCGCGAGCAGTTCGTCCGAGGCGGTGCCGGGCTGCTTGGCGATCACGAAGCCCAGGGCGCGGAAGAAGGAGCCGACGATCAGCCGCAGCCAGAGCGCGGGCCAGAACCTGCTGTCCCGGTTGACCGCGACGGTGTAGAGCGCGTGGCTGCGGTCGAGCAGGTGCGGGCGGTTGGGTCCGGCGCTGATCTTGCGGCGCTCGCGGGCGGCGGCCTCGGCGTGGTGCATGACCGCGTCGGGGGCGACCACGACCTTGTATCCGGCGGCGTTGACCCGCCAGCAGAAGTCGAGGTCGTCGCGGAAGATCGAGATGCCGCGGTCGAAGCCGCGCAGCCGGTCCCACACCTCGCGCCGCACCAGCATGCCGGCCGAGCTGACCGAGAGGACCGGGCGGGTCTCGTCGTGCTGGCCCTGGTCGTGCTCGTTGCGCTCAAGGCCGGTCCAGCGGCGGCCGTTGGCGGCGACGGTGGCGCCGACCTCGAGCAGCTGCTTCTTGTCATACCAGCCGCGGATCTTGGGGCCCAGGACGGCGGCGTCCGGCTCGTCCTGCGCGGTCAGCAGCAGCTGGCCGAGGGCGTCGGGCGCGGGGGCCGAGTCGTCGTGCAGCAGCCAGATCCACTCGACCGGCGGGTGCGGGCTGTCGTAGCCGAACTCGTCGTAGCCGACCGGGGGCGAGGACTTCAGGCCGAAGGCGACCGCCGCGCCGTAGCCGGTGGAGCGCTTGCGTTCGAGCACCTGGTCGGCGCCGAGCGCGTCCTCGAGCAGCTGGACCGAGTTGTCGCGGGAGCCGGTGTCCACCGCGATGATCCGCTGGACCGGACGGCGCTGGTTCAGCAGCGCGTCGAGGACGGGGCCGAGCCAGCGCGCGCCGTCGTGGCTGACGAGCACGGCGGTGACGACGTGGTGGCGCAGGGCCTCCAGCGGGTTGGCGCCCGCCGCGCGCGGATCGGCGGCTCGCGGATCAGATCCGTGAGCCGAGGGACGCGCGGGTGGTGCGTACTGTGTCATGCGAAACGACGACCCGGATCTCGACGGCAGGGGCTCTGTTGCTGGGGCCGTGCCTTACCGCCGCGCGGGTCCGTCGGACGGCGCGCGGGCAGCGGCACGGTTGACCCACCCTACGCGACGCGGAAGAGAGCCGGGGAGGTTGCCGAGAACTTGTCCGGCTTTGTCCGTTTTTGAAGCAGTGTAAGGAAATCCGCAATGTCGGGATCTCGGGTCCCGGCCCTCGCCGGGAACGCCTCGCTGACTTACGGCCGCGCGGTTGTTACGCGGGTCGCCGCGTCATGCGCAATCGCCGTCAGGCGTTGATTTGATCGGCGCGGCCGGAGGCTCAGGCGCTCTTGCGCTTGAGCTTGCGGCGCTCGCGCTCGGAAAGCCCGCCCCAGATGCCGAAGCGTTCGTCGTGGGCGAGGGCGTACTCGAGGCATTCGGCCTTGACCTCGCAGACCAGGCAGACCCGCTTGGCCTCGCGGGTCGAGCCGCCCTTCTCCGGGAAGAAGGACTCGGGGTCGGTCTGCGCGCACAGCGCCCGCTCCTGCCAGGTCAGCTCCTCATCGAAGCCACCGAGCAGCGGGAAGACCTCGTCCATCGGTACGTCTCCCGTCTCTTGTTCCCGGCACGCTCGCGATCGACTTGAGAGATCACTGACTTCGCGTCAGGAACCCTGGGCGACCTGCTTGAAATTACACGCGCGTCATTCCCGGCCCGTCAAGCCGCGATCTGCTAGCGGCGGGTTGATTCACTCGTAGAGAGCAGTGTTCGACGATGCCTTCAAGCAGCACCGCGACCCATGCGACGTGCACCCCCTCTGACGGCCCGGAGCTGCGGATCCGCTCCGCTGTCGGACAGACTCCGCCCTTTCGGGCAGTCGTAATCACACGGGCGGGTGAATAGCTTCACTTCGGACTTAGCGCGCGCGGTTCCCAACACCCCGTCGATGTGAGGTAGCCTTTCCGCATCATGTCAGCGCGTGCCGGTATTTTCGCCAAGCGGGCGATTTCGGTCGGATTCTCCGCCGAGTCGCACCGTGTCGGCGGCGCGCTCTGTTGTTGTCGCTGTTGCTGTAGCTGACCTTTTTCGTCCCGGTTCCTCCCGGGTCGTCCGCAGTCAGCACTCGCCGAGCCCGGCCCCTAGCGCCCGGGTCTCCTCTTCCGTGATCACGGAGCCGGGTCGCCGCGCCTGTCGCGATCGGCGGCCCAAGCGAAGACAGCACACAGGACAGGACTCGCCCGCCATGCCTCTCACGGTCCTTCAGCCCTCGGTCGCGCAGATCCCGCCGGACGTCGCGGCGGTGCTCGGCCACGCGCCGATCCACCCGGAGCTGCTGCTGCGCGCCCCGAGCCGGCCCGTGCTGCCGACGGCCGCGACGCTGACCAAGGCCGCGCTGGCGTTCGCGAGCCTCGCGGCCATGGAGCTCGATGAGCACGCCGACCCGCTGCCGCTGGGCGCGCGGGGGATCATCCACTCCGTCGATGAGGGCGGTGTTCTGTACCTGGAGCCGTCGAGCGCTGAGCGGGCGGTGAGCCTGGTGCGCGGCACGCTCGCACAGCACGGTTCGCAGCGTCCGCCGCTGCGGCCGGGTGCGGTACGGCTGGTGCCCGCCGGTCATGCGTTGACGCTCGCCGATCTCGCCGGGGAGGGCGCGCTGGCCGTGGAGGTGCTCGTTTAGGGCTCACGCCGGCGGATCTTGGTGCGGATCGCCCGCGACGTGCGCGAGGGCCGGTCCGGATAGGCTCCCTTCTGTGACAAGCACAGGCGTGACGAGCACAGGTATGAGGATCACGGCCGTGGCCGGCGGGGTCGGTGGCGCGCGCTTCCTGCGGGGGCTGTTGGCGGCGGCCCCGGATGCGGACGTCACCGTGATCGGGAACGTCGGGGACGACATCACGCTGCATGGACTGCGGGTATGCCCGGACCTTGACACGGTGATGTACACCCTGGGCGGCGGGATCCATGAGGGCCAGGGCTGGGGACGCTCCGGCGAGACCTTCTCGGTCGCGGACGAGCTGGCCGACTACGGGGTCGGGCCGGACTGGTTCACCCTCGGCGACCGCGACATCGCGACCCACCTGGTGCGCACGCAG
>NZ_DASRGV010000260.1:0-11103 GCF_035650855.1 Actinocrinis sp.
GTTGGACAGGTGCAGCAGCACCGCCGGCGCGACGCCCATCGCGACCGTCGCCAGCGCCGCGACCGCGAGCGCGGTCTTGACCGCCACGGACGGGTTGGCGATGGTCGGGCCGTCCGGCAGCGGGTCGGAGAAGAACATCACCACGACCACGCGCAGGTAGAAGAACGCCGCCACCGCGCTCGCCAGCACCGCCACGATCACCAGCTGCGGCGCGCCGGCGGCGAGCGCCGCCTGGAAGACCGCGAACTTGCCCACGAAGATGCTGGTGAACGGGATGCCCGCGAAGGCCAGCAGGAACACCGACATCAGCGCCGCGGGGATCGGCGCGCTCTTGCCCAGGCCGGCCCAGCGGGACAGGTCCGTGGCCTCGACGCCGCCGGCGTCGCGCACGAGGGTGACCACGGCGAACGAGCCGACCAGCGCGATGCCGTACACCGGCAGGAAGAACAGCAGCGAAGCCAGCGCGTCGCGGCCGGTCGAGACCAGAGCCATGATGAGGTAACCGGCGTTGAGGATCGCCGAGTACGCGAGCAGCCGCTTGATGTCCCGCTGCGTCAGCGCCAGGATGCCGCCGACCACCATGGTCAGGATCGCCACGATCTCGATGACCGGCCGCCACACGTCGATCGAACCGGCCAGTCCGACGTCCAGGACCCGCACCAGCGCGCCGAACGCGGCGATCTTCGTCGCGGCCGCCATGAAGCCGGTGATCGGGGTCGGAGCACCCTGATAGACGTCGGGCGTCCACATGTGGAACGGCGCCGCGCCGACCTTGAACAGCAGGCCCATGCCAAGCAGCGCGATGCCCGTGTACAGCAGCGCCGGACCGTGCGCGTGCGCCGCGACGGCCTGGGCGATGCCCGGGTTCTTCGGGTCGCTGTCCGAGAGCTGCACCGAGCCCGCGTATCCGTACAGCAGCGCCGCGCCGTACAGGAAGAACGCCGAGGAGAACGCGCCGAGCAGGAAGTACTTGAGCGCCGCCTCCTGGGAGAGCAGCCGGCGGTGGCGGGCCAGCCCGCAGACGAGGTACAGCGGCAGGCTGAGCACTTCCAGCGCGACGAACATCGTCAGCAGGTCGTTGGCGGCCGGGAACAGCAGCATCCCGCCGATCGAGAACAGCACCAGCGGGTAGACCTCGGTGGTCAGCCAGCCGGCCCGCACCGCCTCGCGCTCCTGCTGCGAGCCGGGCACCGAACCGCCCTGCGCCGCGAACGCGTCCTGGCCGCCCTCGGTGCGCCGCTCGGCGATCACCAGGACCGCGATGAACGCGATGACCAGGATGGTGCCCTGGAAGAACAGCGTGGTCTTGTCGACCGCGACCGCACCGGCCGCGGCGATGCTGCCCGGCGTGTTGTGCAGCGCGATCACCGCGGCGAACGCGGCGGCCAGGGCGACCAGGGTCAGCCCGACCTGCAGCCGGTAACGCGCCTTGCGCGGCCCGAACGCCTCCACCAGCACGCCCACGGTCGCCGCGCCGAGCACGATGAGCATCGGCGAGAGCTTGCCCCACTCCACGTGCGGAGCGGTGAACGGCGCGGTGGTGGACGCGGTCGTGGCGGCGGCGAGGATGGACGACGACATCACTGCCCGCTCCCATTCGCTTGGGCGACACTGTCTTGACCGGCGCCGTGCGGCGCCTGGTTCGTGATCTGCACCTGCGCCGGAATCTGGTTGACCGCCGGGTTGATGTAGTTCGTCAGGATGCTGGGCACGAAGCCGAGCGCGATGATCAGCGCAAGCAGCGGGCCGATCACCGCCAGCTCGCGCGGGTTCAGATCCCGGAAGCCCTCCACCGGCTTGGCCACCGGCCCGGTCATCGTGCGCTGATACAGCCACAGGATGTACAGCGCCGCGAGCACGATCGAGGTGGTGGCGATGATCGCGGCGACCGGGTACTTCTCGAAGGTGCCGACCAGGACCAGGAACTCCGAGACGAAGGAGGACAGGCCCGGCAGCGCCAGCGAGGACAGGCCGGTCACCAGGAAGGTGCCCGCGAGCAACGGCGCGACCTTCTGCACTCCGCCGTAGGCGTCGATCGAGGCGGACCTGCGCCGCGAGACCATGAACCCGGCGAGCAGGAACAGCGCGCCGGTGGACAGGCCGTGGTTGACCATGTACAGCGTCGCGCCGACCTCGCCGCGCGCGGTCAGCGCGAACACCCCGATGGTGATCAGCCCGAAGTGCGAGACCGAGGTGTACGCGATCAGCCGCATCATGTCGGTCTGGCCGATCGCCAGCAGCGCGCCGTAGATCGTGCTGATCACCGCGAGCACCAGCACCAGCGGGGTGAAGTAGTGCGAGGCGTGCGGGAAGAGCTCGAGGCAGAACCGCAGCATCCCGAAGGTGCCGATCTTGTCCAGCACGCCGACCAGCAGCACCGCGGTGCCCGGAGTCGCCTCTGAGGCGGCGTCAGGCAGCCAGGTGTGGAACGGCCACAGCGGCGCCTTCACGGCGAAGGCCACGAAGAAGCCGAGGAACAGCCACTTCTCCGTGCCGCTCGCGATGTTCAGGTTGCCGCTGGCGACGGCCTTCGAGAGGGTCTCGAAGTTGAACGTGCCGCCGACGGCCGAGCGCGTCCCGACCACGTAAAGCCCGATCACCGCGGCCAGCATGAGCAGGCCGCCGAGCAGGTTGTAGAGCAGGAACTTGACCGCCGCGTACGACCTGCGCGCCCCGCCGAACGAGCCGATCAGGAAGTACGCCGGGATCAGCGTCGCCTCGAAGATGACGTAGAACAGGAAGATGTCGGTGGCCGCGAAGACCCCGAGCATCAGCGTCTCAAGGGCCAGCAGCAGCGCGAAGAAGCTGCGCACCGAGCGCTTGGACTCGGCCGGGGAGTCCTGCGGCGTCTCGGTGTCGTGCCAGGAGGCGAGGATCACCACCGGCACGAGCACCGCGGTCATCAGGATCAGCACCAGGGCCACGCCGTCCACGGCTACCGCGTAGTCGATGTGGAAGGTGGGGATCCACGCGTACTTCTCAGCGAGCTGGAAGCGCGGGCCGCCGTTCTTGAACGCGACCGCGGCCGCGATCGCGAAGCCGAGGCTGACCAGCGAGGCGAGCAGCGCGATCGGCCTGGCCAGGGCCGCGCGCCCCTTCGGCAGCACGGCGATCGCGGCGACGCCGGCCAGCGGCACCCCGATCGTCGTGCTCAGGTAGGGGAAGGAAGACATGCGCGCGCGTCCTTTCAGGCTTTGACCAGGAGCAGGGCCACGACGAGCAGGGCCGCGCCGCCGAACATGGACAGGGCGTAGGAGCGGACGAAGCCGTTCTGCAGCCGGCGGAACCGGCCTGAGGAGCCGCCGAGGCCCGCGGCCACGCCGTTGACCACGCCGTCCACGCCGCGCAGGTCGAAGTAGACCAGCAGTCGGGTCAGCCACTGCCCGGTGCGCATGAAGGCCGCCTCGTTGAACGCGTCGCCGTACAGGTCGCGGCGGGCCGCGCGGGTGAGCGGCGATCCGGCCGGGGCGATGGCCGGAACCGGACGGGCCTTGGTGCCGTAGAGCCGCCAGGCGTATGCGAAGCCGAGCGCCACGACCGCCAGGGTGATCAGGGACAGCGCCACCGTGTTGATCGGCGAGTGGCCCTCGGCCCGGCCGGTGACCGGCTCGAGCCAGTTCACGAACGGAGAGCCGATGCTGAACAGCGCGCCCGCGGCAACCGAGCCGACCGCGAGAATGATCATCGGGATGGTCATTGTCTTCGGCGACTCGTGCGGCTCTGGGGAACTATGCGGCTCCGCCGCGTGGGGCTCATGCCCGTGCTCGTCCAGGACCCAGCGCTTCTCGCCGAAGAAGGTCATCAGCATCACTCGGGTCATGTAGAACGCGGTGATCATCGCGCCGAGCAGCGCGGTACAGCCGAGCACCCACCCGGAGGTGCCGCCCTGGGCGAACGCCGCCTCGATGATCTTGTCCTTGGACCAGAACCCGGAGAACGGCGGGCAGCCGATGATCGCCAGATAGCCGAAGCCGAAGGTCCAGCAGGTGATCTTCATGTACTTACGCAGGCCGCCGTAATGGCGCATGTCCACGTCGTCGTTCATGCCGTGCATGACCGAGCCGGCGCCGAGGAACAGCCCGGCCTTGAAGAAGCCGTGCAAGACCAGGTGCATGATCGCGAACACGTAGCCGATCGGGCCGAGGCCTGCGCCCAGGACCATGTAGCCGATCTGCGACATGGTCGAACCGGCCAGGGCCTTCTTGATGTCGTCCTTGGCGCAACCGATGATCGCACCCATCATCAGCGTGATCGCGCCGACGATGGTCACCAGCAGGCGTGCGTTCGGCGAGAGGTCGAAGATGACGTGTGATCTGACGATCAGATAGACGCCCGCGGTCACCATCGTTGCCGCGTGGATCAGGGCGCTGACCGGGGTCGGGCCCTCCATCGCATCGAGCAACCAGGACTGGAGCGGGAACTGCGCCGACTTACCGCACGCGGCCAGCAGCAGCATCAGCCCGATGCCGAGGATCGTGTTGCGGTCGGCGGTGGAGGCCTTGTTGAACACGTCGCTGAACGCGAAGCCGCCGAACGTGGTGTACATCAGCATCACGCCGACGGACAGGCCGATGTCGCCGACCCGGTTGACGATGAACGCCTTCTTCGCCGCGACCGCCGCCGAGGGCTTGTGCTGCCAGAACCCGATCAGCAGGTACGAGGCGAGGCCCACGCCCTCCCAGCCCGCGTACAGCAGCAGGTAGTTGTTCGCGAGGACCAGCACCAGCATCGCGGCCAGGAACAGGTTCAGGTACCCGAAGAACTTGCGCCGGTTCTCGTCGTGGGCCATGTAGCCCACCGAGTAGATGTGGATCAGCGAGCCGACCCCGGTGATCAGCAGCACGAAGGTCATCGAGAGCTGATCGAGGTGGAAGCCCGCGTCCGCGGAGAAGCCGGGCACCGGGACCCAGGTGTACACGTGCTGGTCGTACGAGCGCGCGTCGCCGGCCTTGCCGAGCAGCGAGAAGAACAGCACCGCGCCGAGGGCGAAGGAGCCGAGCGCGGCCAGGCAGCCGAGCAGGTGGCCCCACCGGTTCGTGCGCTTCCCGCCGATCAGCAGGATCGCCGCCCCGATCATCGGCAGCGCGACGACCCACGCGGTCAGCGTGAAGACGCCGGTCGCCGCGACCGGGGCGTAAGTCGAGGGTGGCATCGTCGGCTGTCCCTCTCTCAGTACTTGAGCAGGTTGGCGTCGTCGACCGAGGCCGAGCGGCGGGTGCGGAAGACGGTGATGATGATCGCGAGGCCGACCACGACCTCGGCGGCCGCGACCACCATGGTGAAGAACGCGATGATCTGGCCGTCGAGCCGCCCGTGCATCCGGGAGAAGGTGACGAAGGCCAGGTTGGCGGCGTTCAGCATCAGCTCGATGCACATGAACACCACGATCGCGTTGCGCCGGATCAGCACGCCGAGCGCGCCGAGGCTGAACAGGATCGCCGAGAGGTACAGGTAGTTGTCGGGGTTCATGCCTCGACCTCCTCGTGCCGGCCGGAGCCGTTCGCGCCGTCGGCGTGGGCGCCGGTCGCGCCGCCCGCGTTCGTGGCGCCGCCGTTCGTGCCCTCGCGCGGCAGCGGGACCGGCAGCGGCTTGATGTCACGCAGCTCGCCCTGGGCGCGCAGCGTGCGGTTGACGCTGAGCGGCGCGATGCTGCCGTCGGGCAGCAGGGCCGGGGTGTCGACCGCGTTGTGCTGCGCGTAGACGCCGGGGTTCGGCAGCGGAGTGACGATGACGCTCGGGTCCTTCGCGTAGCGCTTGAACCGGTCCGCCGCCAGCTCCTTCTGCGTCTTGCGCGCGGTGACCCGCTCGCGGTGTGCCAGGACCATCGCGCCGATCGCGGAGGTGATCAGCACCGCCGAGGAGACTTCGAAGGCCCAGAAGTAGCGGGCGAACAGCAGGTGCGCCAGCGAGGGGACGTTGCCGCCGGCCGCCGCGTTCGCCTGGTCCATCCCGGCGAACGGGCCGAGCTTGGCGTGTGCGAACACGCCCAGCAGGATCGCGGCGAAGCACACCGCGACCAGAACCGCCGCCCAGCGCTGGCCGCGGATCGACTCGGTCAGCGACTCGGCCGCGTCGACGCCGATCAGCATCAGCACGAACAGGAACAGCATCATGATCGCGCCGGTGTAGACGACGATCTGCACGATGCCGAGGAAGACCGCGCCCTGCGCCATGTAGAACAGCGCCAGGCAGATCATCACCGCGCACAGGCACAGCGCCGAGTGCACGGCCTTCTTGGAGAAGATCAGGCCGAGCGCGCCGAGCACCGAGATGATCGCGCCGAGCCAGAACAGGAAGGTCTCGCCGCCGCCGGTGGAGGTGACCGGCCCGGCCAGCAGGTGCGTTCCGGCCGCCTGCGCCGCGAGAAGCCCGGCGCTCATCGCACCGCCTCCGGCTCGGTCTGCGCGGGCGCGGCGTCGGCGCGCGCGGACTCCGTGCCGGCCGCCTGCTCACGCGCGTACTCGGCCAGCTGCTCGTCCGAGGCGCGGGTGACCTGGCCCTTGTAGTACTCCTTCTCGGTGGTGCCGGGCTGCATCGCGTGCGGCGGGGGCACCATGCCGTCGGTCAGCCCGGCCAGCAGCTGCTCCTTGGTGTAGATCAGCGACTGGCGGCTGGTGTCGGCGAGCTCGTACTCGTTGGTCATGGTCAGCGCGCGGGTCGGGCAGGCCTCGATGCACAGCCCGCACAGAATGCAGCGCAGGTAGTTGATCTGGTAGACCTTGCCGTACCGCTCGCCCGGGGAGAAGCGCTCCTCCTCGGTGTTGTCCGCGCCCTCCACGTAGATCGCGTCGGCGGGGCAGGCCCAGGCGCACAGCTCGCAGCCGATGCACTTCTCCAGGCCGTCCGGGTGCCGGTTGAGCTGGTGGCGGCCGTGGAAGCGCAGCGCCGTCGGAACCTTCTCCTCCGGGTACTGCTCCGTGTTCGGCTTCTTGAACATGGTGGCGAAGGTGACGCCGAAGCCGGCGACCCCGGCCAGCGGGCCCGGGCCCTTCTGCTTCTTCTCGTCACTGCTCATCGGGTGCTCGCCTCCTCGGCGGTGGTGCCGGGCAGGGCCGGCGCGGGCTCGGCCGCAGTACGTGCGAACTGGGGCCGGCGCGGAGCGGGCGGAACGCTCTGCCCGGGCATCGGGGGCACCGGGAACCCGCCGAGCAGCGGCTCGTACGCGGGCACGCTCGGCGGCGGGGTGCGCCGGATCTGGTTGCGCTCGCGGATCTCCAGCAGCGCGACCAGCAGCAGGAACAGCGCCGCGATGCCGATGCCGATCGGGATGGCGTGCGCCCGGTCGAGGTCCCCGGCGTTGCGCAGCTGCCGGAAGGTGGCGACCACGAGCAGCCAGATCACCGAGGTCGGGATCAGCACCTTCCAGCCGAAGGCCATGAACTGGTCGTAGCGCAGCCGGGGCAGCGTGCCGCGCAGCCAGATGAACACGAACACGAAGATCAGCAGCTTGACCAGGAACCAGATCATCGGGTACCAGCCGCCGTTCGCGCCCGACCACCACGCGGTGATCGGCCACGGCGCACGCCAGCCGCCGAAGAACATCGTGACGGCCAGCGCGGAGACGGTGACCAGGTTGATGTACTCGGCCAGGAAGAAGAGGGCGAACTTGAGCGAGGAGTACTCGGTGTGGAAGCCGCCGACCAGCTCGCCCTCGGCCTCGGGCAGGTCGAAGGGGGCCCGGTTGGTCTCGCCGACCATCGCGATGATGTAGATGATCGCGGAGAGCGGCAGCATGTAGAAGTACCAGCCGTGCTGCTGGGCGTCCACGATGCCCGCGGTGGACATGGTGCCCGCGTAGAGGAACACGCCCACGAAGGACAGGCCCATGGCGACCTCGTAGGAGATCATCTGGGCCGAGGAGCGCATCGCACCGAGCAGCGGGTAGGTCGAGCCCGAGGACCAGCCGGCGAGTACGACCCCGTAGATGCCGATCGAGGAGATCGCGAGGATGTAGAGCACGCCGATCGGCAGGTCCACCAGCTGCAGCGTGGTCCAGTGGTGGAAGATCGACACCTTCGGCCCCCACGGGATCACCGCGATGGCGAGGAACGCCGGGATCGCGGAGAGCAGCGGGGCGAGCCAGAACACCGGTTTGTCGGCGTTCTTGGGGACGATGTCCTCCTTGAGCGCCAGCTTCACCCCGTCGGCCAGGGACTGCAGCAGGCCCTGCGGGCCGACCCGGTTCGGGCCGATGCGCATCTGCATGAAGGAGACGATGCGCCGCTCGTACCAGATGTTGAACAGGGTGAGCACGACCAGGATCGCGAAGGCGGCGATCGCCTTGATCACGACCAGGATGAACCACCACGGGATGTGGGTGTCGAAGCTCCCGAGGAGCCAGTTGGTCGCGTTGTCGGGGAACTGCGGCATCAGCCCTCCACCTCCGCCTGGCCTGAAGCTTCGAGACCTGGCTGGCTGGGAACGTCCGCGACGCTCGCGGTCGCGCTCGCCGCGAGCGCGCCCTCGGGTGCGGCCTGCGCGGCCGGGTCGAGGAGCGTGTCCGGCACGACGCGGGCGATGGTGACCACCGCGCCGGTGTCCGCGCTCAGCGCGGCGCGCACATGCGAGCCAGGCGAGTTCGTCGGCAGCCACACCACGCGGTCCGGCAGCGCGTCGATCGCCAGCGGCAGGGTGATCGAGCCGGCGTCGGTCGAGACTGACACCGCGTCACCTTCGGTCGCACCGATCTCGGCAGCGGTCGCGGCGGACAGGCGCACCACCGGCTGACGCGCGGTGCCGGCCAGGTGCTTCTCGCCGTCCTGGAGCCGGCCGTCGTCGAGCAGCAGGTGATGGGTCGCCAGGACCGCTTGTCCGGCGGCCGGCGCGGGCAGTGGCCGGGCCAGCGCGTAGGGGCGGGGAGCGGGGATGCCGTCCCAGCCGCCGAGCGAGGCCAGCTCGCGGCGCGCGGAGGCGACGTCCGGGAGCGCGAGGTGCACGTCCATCGCGTCGGCGAGTCCGTTGAGCACCCGCAGGTCGGACATGCCGCCGGCCACGGTCTGCACGGCCTCGGGCGAGAGCGCGGCCTCGAAGGTGCGCGGGCGCCCCTCCCAGTCCAGGAAGGTCCCGGCCTTCTCGGCGACCGCGGCCACCGGCAGCACCACGTCGGCCCGCTCGGTCACGGCCGAGGGCCGCTGCTCCAGCGAGACGATGAACCCGGCGGCGTCCAGCGCGGCCAGCGCGCCGGCCGGGTCGGGCAGGTCGTCCGGGTCGACGGCGCCGACCAGCAGGCCCCTGATGTTGCCGGCGCGCACCGCCGCGAGGATCGCGTCGCTGTCGCGCCCGTCGAGGGTCGGCAGCGCGCGCACGCCCCAGGCCGTCGCGACCTCGGCGCGGGCCCGCGAGTCCTCGGCGGGACGGCCGCCGGGCAGCAGGTTGTACACCGCGCCGGCCTCGATCGCGCCGCGCTCTCCGGCCCGGCGCGGGATCCAGCCGAGCTTGGCGCCGCTGGCCTCGGCCAGTCGCAGCGCCGCGCTGAGCGCGCCAGGCACGCAGGCCAGCCGCTCGCCGACCAGGATCACCGCGCCCGGTTCGCGCAGCAGCCTGGCCGCGTTGAGCCCGGCGGAGTCGAGTCCGGCCTCCTCGGTGCCGGCCGCGAGCGCGGTCAGGAACTCCGGCTCGGTGTGCGGGGCCGCCTTGAGCAGCGTGCCGCTCAGCTTGGTCAGGCCGCGGGTGGCGAACGGCGCTATGGCGATGACCGCCGTACGCGACTTGCGGACCGCCTTGCGCAGCCGCAGGAACACGATCGGCGACTCGTCCTCGGGCTCGAACCCGACCAGCAGCACCGCGGGGGCGTGGTCGAGCTCCGAGTACGTCAGCGCCAGCTTGCCGCCGCTGACCGGACTCTTTCCGGCCAGGTGCGCGGCCAGGAACTCGGCCTCCTCGACCGAGTGCGGGCGGGCCCGGACGTCGATGTCGTTGGTGTCCAGGGCGATGCGCGCGAACTTCGCGTACGCATACGCGTCCTCGAGGGTGCTGCGCCCGCCGAGCAGGACGCCGGCGGCGCCGCGGGTCGCGCGCAGTCCGACGGCCGCCGCGTCGAGGGCTTCCGGCCAGGAGGCGGTGGTCAGCACGCCGTTGCGGCGCACCATCGGGTGCCGGATCCGGTCCCGGGAGGTGGCGTACTGGAAGGCCCAGCGGCCCTTGTCGCAGTTCCACTCCTCGTTGACCTCGGGGTCCTCCCCGGCCAGCCGGCGCAGCACCTTGCCGCGGCGGTGGTCGGTGCGCAGCGCGCAGCCGGCGGCGCAGTGCTCACAGGCGCTCGGCGAGGAGACCAGGTCGAACGGCCGAGCGCGGAACCGGTAGGCCGCGCCGGTCAGCGCGCCGACCGGACAGATCTGCACCGTGTTGCCGGAGAAGTAGGAGCTGAACTCCTGGTCCCCGGCCACCGAGACGCCGACCTGCTGGCTGGCGCCGCGCTCGATCAGCGAGATGAACGGGTCGCCGGCGATCTGCTCGGAGAAGCGGGTGCAGCGCGCGCACTGCACGCAGCGCTCGCGGTCCAGCAGCACCTGCGTGGAGAGGTTGATCGGCTTGGCGAAGGTGCGCTTCTGCCCTTCGAACCGGCTCTCGCCGCGGCCGTTGGACAGTGCCTGGTTCTGCAGCGGGCACTCGCCGCCCTTGTCGCAGACCGGGCAGTCCAGCGGGTGGTTGATCAGCAGCAGCTCCATCACGCCCTGCTGCGCCTTGTCGGCGACCGGGGAGGCGTGCTGGGTCTTGACCACCATGCCGTCGGTGACCGTCGTGGTGCACGAGGCCATCGGCTTGCGCTGGCCCTCCACCTCGACCAGGCACTGGCGGCAGGCGCCGACCGGGTCGAGCAGCGGGTGGTCGCAGAACCTCGGGATGGCGATGCCGAGCCGCTCGGCGACCCGGATGATCAGCTCGCCCTTCGGCGCGATCGTCGGGACGCCGTCGACGGTCACGGCTACGTAGCCCTCGGGCACCGCGGGCGCGTCGTCGGCGCTCCCGCCCTGATTCGGCACAGTGTTCGTGGTCACGGTCATGCGCGTGCTCCGGTCGTGGCCATGGCGGGCGCCCACGCGGTGGACAGCGCCGGGTCGAAGGGGCAGCCGCCGCTGCGCAGGTGCTCCAGGTACTCGTCCC